>NZ_CP083539.1:2942648-3248776 GCF_025144335.1 Jannaschia sp. W003 | reverse complement strand
CTCTCGTCGGCCCTTTCGCATTGCTTCGGAACCGGCGGATGCCAGCTCCCGGGCCTTCGTGGACGAGGCCCCCCCGGTGACGTGCGCGCCTCCCGCCCTCCGGTCGCCCCGCTCGACGCCCCTGGCAGGGGGCGCGCGCCGGGGCGGCGTGGGGGAAGCCGGCGTGGCAGCGCCGGCGGCCCCTTCGGCCGCACCCGACGACGTCGGGACCGGACGGCCCGAGGGCCGGGACCCCGTGCGGATTCCTCCGCCCGCGATCCGGATGGGCGCCGCGCCGGCCCTCCTCGGACGACCGGTCCGCGGACTCCGGGCACATGCCTCGGAGGTCCGCGGACCCGCGTTCGGGCCCGTGCGTCCATCCCCGTGGGAGAGCGATCTGACTCGCTGCAGTTGAGATATCGGGCGGGGGGGAGGGGCGGCAACGACTCTTCGCCGTTGACTCCGAAGCCGGCACCCCCGAATCCCCCGGACCCCGGCGCAAGGCGTTGACGTGCAACGAAAAGAGGCGCGCCCCGCGGGCGCGCCTCCGAATCTCTTGACTGTGCGGGTTCCCCCCCGCGGAGGGACCTGAATCAGGCGCCGAGCGCCTTCACGCGGCTGCTCAGGCGGCTGACCTTGCGGGAGGCGGTGTTCTTGTGAAGCACGCCGCGGGTGACGCCGCGCATCAGCTCGGGCTGGGCGGCGCGCAGCGCCTCGGTGGCGGCGGCCTGGTCGCCCGAGGCGATCGCCTCCTCGACCTTGCGCAGGTAGGTGCGGATGCGCGAGCGGCGGGCCTTGTTGATGGCGAAGCGCTTCTCGTTCTGACGGGCGCGCTTCTTGGCCTGGGGCGTGTTCGCCATGGGACGTTCCTTCGGGTTCCGGCCCCGGACGGGGCATGCAGACTGGTCGCGCGGGACACCCCATCGAGCCGGGTTCGGAACACCGGTCGTCCGGCCAGAGCGGGCCTCACGCGCATGATGGCGGGGCGCATAGCGCGGGCGGGCGGGAAAGGGAAGCCCCGGCTGCGGGGGTGAGCGCCGGTCCGGCGAAGCCGGACGGATCGGTCCGAGGCGCGAACGCCAGGAGCGAAAGCGGGGGGGGGGGGCACCCCGCGTGCACCCCGCGCACACCCCCCGTGCATACGGGCGGTCGTCTCTCGAGAGCGGGGTTAGGGGCTCCGCCCCCGCCGCCTTCGGCGCCGTCCGGGGCTTCGCCCGTCCGCAGGCGGATCGGTCCACTGGACCGATCCCGGGGAGCCTGCGGACCCCCTCGGTATTCATATCAAATTGAGGGCAGGAAGGGAGCCGAAGAGGTCCGGTCGGAGGGGAGCCGCTCTAGCGGTCGCGGAACTGCGGCTCGCGCTTCTCGATGAAGGCGGCCATGCCCTCCTTCTGGTCCTCGGTGCCGAACAGGCCCGCGAAGAGGCGGCGCTCGAGGAGGAGACCCTGCGACAGGCCCATCTCCTGGCTCGCGTTCACGCAGTCCTTCACGGCCTGCACCGTGACCATCGACTTCTCGGCGATCTTGGCGGCCGCCGCGGTCGCCTCCTCCAGGAGCTTCTTGGCCGGCACCACGCGGCTGACGAGCCCGGAGCGCTCGGCCTCCTCGGCGCCCATCATCCGCCCCGTCAGGTGCATGTCCATGGACTTGGCCTTGCCCACCGCGTGGGTCAGCCGCTGGGTGCCGCCGATGCCGGCCACCACGCCGAGGTTGATCTCGGGCTGGCCGAACTTCGCGGTGTCGGCGGCGATGATGAAGTCGCACATCATCGCCAGCTCGCAGCCGCCGCCCAAGGCGTAGCCGGCGACCGCGGCGATGATCGGCTTGCGCACCGCCATGATCGCGTCCGTCTCGGCCCCGAACAGATCGCCCATGAAGACGTCCGTGAAGCTTTTGCCCGACATCTCCTTGATGTCGGCGCCCGCCGCGAAGGCCTTGTCGGAGCCGGTGAGCACGATGCAGCGCACCTTGGCATCGGCCTGCGCCGCGCGCAGCGCCTTGGCCAGCTCGCCCAGGAGCACGGAGTTGAGCGCGTTCATCGCGTCGGGGCGATGCAGCCGGATCACCGTCACGTGGTCGGCCGTCTCGACCTTCAGCGTCTCAAAGCCCATCCGTCGTCCCCCAGGGTGCCGTTGGCCCGCAGGGGTGCCCCGCCCGGGCGGGGTTGGCAAGTCATCTCTGGCAGGCGGGACAGTGGAACGTGGAGCGCCCGCCCTGGGGGATGCGCCGCACCACACCGCCGCAGCCCTCGCGGGGACAGGCGTGCCCCTCGCGGTCGTAGACGGCGAAGCCGTGCTGGAAGTAGCCCAGGGTGCCGTCGGCCTGCCGGTGGTCGCGCAAGGAGGATCCGCCTGCCGCGATCGCCTCGCGCAGCACGTCGCGCACGATGGGCACGAGGGCGGCCACGCGGGCCGCGGCGATGCGGCCGGCCGCGCGCGTGGGGGCGATGCCGGCCCGGTGCAGCGCCTCGCAGACGTAGATGTTGCCGAGGCCCGCCACCACGCGCTGGTCGAGGAGCGCCGCCTTCACCGGCGTCCGCTTGCCCCGGAAGGCGGCCACGAGGTGGTCCTCGTGGAAGGCGTTGCCCAGCGGCTCGGGGCCGAGCCGCGCCAGCAGCGGGTGATCGGCGAGGGCGGCGGTCGCGTGCAGGTCCATCGCCCCGAAGCGGCGCGCGTCGTTGTAGGTCACGCGGTAGGCGTCCGTATGGAGCACCACGTGGTCGTGCTGCGGCAGCCAGCCCGCCTCGCGGTGGAAGTCGCCGGGCCGCTCCGCCTCGCCCCCCTGAGCCGCGTCGACCACCATGCGGCCCGACATGCCGAGGTGCACGATCAGCGTCTCGCCCGTGTCCAGATGGGCCAGCAGGTACTTCGAGCGGCGGTCGAGCCGCTCCACCCGCGCGCCCTCCAGCCGCTCGGCCATGCGGGGCGGGAAGGGCCAGCGCAGGCCGTCCCGGCGCAGCTCGGCGCGCGTGATCGTCGCGCCCTCCAGGGCGGGGGCGAGGCCGCGGCGCACGGTCTCGACTTCGGGAAGCTCGGGCATGGCGGGGGACCTCGGGCCGTTCGGTCGCGTTGCAGGCCCCGGGGGGCGGCCTGTAAGGGCCGGGGGCGCCCCCTACATGAAGGGCCGCAGGACGAGGATCGCAAGATGGCAGAGCAGTCGGGGCCGCGGCGCACCCATTTCGGTGCCCGCGAGGTGGACGAGGACGCGAAGGCGCGTCTGGTGCACGGCGTGTTCACCTCGGTGGCCTCGAAGTACGACGTGATGAACGACGCCATGTCCTTGGGCATCCACCGCGCCTGGAAGGACGCGATGATGGACTGGCTGGCGCCCCGGCCCGGCCAGCGCCTCCTCGACGTGGCGGGCGGCACCGGCGACATCGCCTTCCGCTTCCTCGCCCGCGCGCCTGGCGCCTCGGCGGTGGTGTGCGACCTGACGGAAGGCATGCTGGTGGCGGGCCGGCAGAGGGCCGAGGCCGAGGGCGCCGCGATCGACTGGGTGGTGGGCGACGCCATGGCGCTGCCCTTCGAGGATGCCAGCTTCGACGCCTACACGATCTCGTTCGGCATCCGGAACGTGACCCGCATCAACGATGCCCTGCGCGAGGCCTACCGCGTGCTGCGCCCGGGCGGCCGCCTGATGGTGCTGGAGTTCTCGCAGCTTCCCAACCCGCTTCTGCAGCGGCTCTACGACCTCTACTCGTTCAACGTGATCCCGCCGATGGGCGAGATGCTCGCGGGCGACCGCGACAGCTACCAGTACCTCGTGGAGTCGATCCGCCGCTTCCCGGATCAGGACCGCTTCGCGGCGATGATCGCAGACGCGGGCTTCGGGCAGGTGCGCTACCGCAACCTGAGCTTCGGCATCGCGGCCCTCCATTCGGGGTGGCGGCTGTGAGGGGGCCGCACAACATCTGGCGGCTGATCCGCACCGGCGCCACCTTCGAGCGCACCGGCGCCATGACGGTGGTGCTGGACCAGATCGGCGCGCCGCCCGCCCTGCGGGCGCTGGCCCGGGTGCTGGGCGTGCCGTTCAAGTGGCTGGGCTACGAGGGCGACCCCGCGCTGCCCCCCGTGACGCGGGCGCTGACGGCGCTGGGCCCGAGCTACATCAAGTTCGGCCAGATCCTGTCCACGCGCCCCGACTTCGTGGGCGACGAGCTGGCGCTGCAGCTGCGCGTCCTGCAGGACAAGCTGCCGCCGTTCCCCACCGAGGCGGCTCGCGCCACGATCCGCCGCGAGCTGGAGGTGGAGCCGGACGCGCTGTTCTCGGAGTTCTCGGAGCCGGTGGCTGCGGCCTCGATCGCGCAGGTCCACCGCGCGCGGCTGGCCGAGGACGGGCGCAAGGTGGCCGTCAAGGTGCTGCGCCCCGGGATCGCCCGCGCGTTCCGGCGCGACATCGACGCCTTCTACCTGGGCGCCTGGCTGATGGAGACGGTGGCGCCCTCGACGCGGCGCCTGCGCCCGCGCGACGTGGTGGCGCACTTCGACGCCACCGTGCAGCAGGAGCTTGACCTGCGCGCCGAGGCGGCGGCGGCGGGCGAGTTCGCCGCCAACACGGCCCGGGACGACGGCTTCACCGTGCCGCAACCCGAGTGGAACCTGCTGTCGCGCTCGGTGATGGTGCTCGACTGGGTCGAGGGCATCCCCATGGGCGACGTGGCCGCGATCGAGGCGGCCGGACACGACCGCGCGGCCCTGGCCGACCGGGTGATGGCGGTGTTCCTGCGCCACGCCCTGCGCGACGGCTACTTCCACGCCGACATGCACCAGGGGAACCTGAAGGTGACGCCGGGGGGCGACATCGCCGCCGTGGACTTCGGCATCATGGGCCGGCTCGACGAGTACACGCGCCGCGTCTACGCCGAGATCCTGATGGGCTTCATCCGTAAGGACTACCGCCGGGTGGCCGAGGTGCACTTCGAGGCGGGCTACGTGCCGGCGGACCGCGACGTGGACCTCTTCGCGCAGGCCCTGCGCTCGGTGGGCGAGCCGATCTTCGGCATGGACGCGAGCCGCATCTCCATGGGACGGCTCTTGGCCTACCTGTTCGAGGTGACCGAGCGGTTCGGCATGGAGACGCGCACCGAGCTGATCCTCCTGCAGCGCACGATGGTGGTGGTGGAGGGCGTGTCGCGCACGCTGAACCCCCACATGAACATCTGGAGCGCGGCGCGCCCGGAGGTAGAGCGCTACATACGCGAGAACCTCGGGCCGCAGGCGGTAGCGCGCGACCTGTGGCGCACGGGGCTGGTGCTGGCGCGCTTCGGGCCGCACCTGCCGCGCGCCGTGGAGGACGCCCTGCGCGGGCGCCGCGGGGGCACGGTGGTGGTCGCCGCGGCGCGGCCCCGGGGCCTGCCGGCGGCCGCATGGTTCGCCGCCGGCGCGGTGACGGCGGCCGCGGCGGCAGCGATCGCCTCGGTGGTGTAGGAGGCGCGCCTCGGCGCGGTCCGGCGGGCGCGTCCGGTCCGCGCCCGGGGATGCCCCCGCCGGCACCGTCACGCCCCGCCCGAGGGTGGCCGCAGCCCGGTCACCTCCGCGGCCCCAACGCGCCCGCCCCCTTCGAGCACGAGCGTCGTGCGCCCCCCCTCGATCAGCGCCTCGCGCACCGGCACGTAGCGGGCCACGGCGACGGACTGGAGGGGCGCGCCCGAGGCCGTGGCCTCCACGTGGTAGCCGTAGAGGCCGGGGGCGAGGGGCTGGCCGTCGGGGCCGGTGGGAACGATGTCGATGCGGTTCGAGTCCGGGTCGACCGGGATGCGCGAGACCTCGGTGCCCGCCGCGTCCGAGACCACCAGTGTCGCGCTGTCCGCGACCGGGGGGATCGCCGCCTCGAGCGACACCGCGCCGCCGTCGTGGGCGGTGGGCGCCGTGGTGCGTGCCTCGAGGCCGATCCACGCGGCGAGGCGGTCGAGGCCCTGCATCTCCAGCGTGGCGGACAGCTCCGTGAGCAGCGTGTTGGTGCGCACCCCCTGCTCCACGTTCGAGAAGGTCGCGAGCTGCGTGGCGTACTGCGTGGCATCCGCCGGCTCCAGCGGGTCCTGGTTGCGGATCTGCGCCGTCAGGAGCTGCAGGAACGTGTCGAAGTCCGAGGCGAGGTCGGTGGCCTGCCCGGGCGACGGCGCCGTTTTCGCGGCGGCGGACGCGGCGGCGGTCTGGAGGGACGCTGTTTCCATGATGTCCTCGCGTCAGAGCCTGAGATCGAGCGCGCGCGATTCGGACGCGCGGGGGAGGGGGGCACCGGAGACCACCGGGATCGCAGGGGCGTCGTCCGGGGCCGCGCCGGCGCCGCCCGCGCGGGCGCCCCGGCGCCCGTCGCCCGTCTGGCCGCCGGCGTGATCGGCGCCCGGGCCATGCCCCGCGCCGCGATGCGTGCCCGCGCCCTCCTGCTCCAGGCGCAGGCGGACGGGGCCGTCGGCGGCGGCCCGCTCCAGAAGGTCGGCATGGCGGCGCACCAGTTCCAGCGTCTCGGGGCGCTCCGCGAGGATCTGCATCGTGAGCGTGCCCTCCTCGTTGCGGATCACGAAGGTGACGCGGCCGAGCTCCGCCGGCGCGAGCGAGACCTCCGTCTGCTGGACGCCGCCCGGCGGGGGCGGCGCGGTCACGGCGGCACGGATCTGGTCGAGCGCCAGGGCGGGCAGGGAGGACGCCCGGACGGCGGTCGTTCCCTCGGCGGACGGAGCCGGGACCGACGGAGCCGATGCGACGAGGACATCGGGCGGCGTGGACGCGCCGGGCTGCGGCGGGGCTTCGGCCGCGGGCACGAACGACGCGGAGGAGCCTGCCGCGGTCGCCGCCGCGGGCACGGCCGGCGGACGGGCGACGCGCGCCGTCACGGGCCCGAACGGGTCCGAAGCGGGCCCGGAAGCGGCAAGCAGGGACGGCGCGACAGCCCCCTGCGGGCCATCGGCCAACCGCGGTGCTTCGGGACGGAGGGGGGGCGCGACGGGGGTATTCCGGGCGGTAATCTCCGACGGCACGGAGGCCTCGGGCGTGACGCTGACGTCCCGCACCGGCGACGGGAGCGTGCCTCGTCGCCGGTCCGCGCCAACTGCCGAAAGGGCCGACGGCACAGGCGTTGCAGGATCGAAAGGGCCTCCCCCCGCATCCGCGAGTTGGGGGCGCGGCGGCATCGCCCCGGGGCCTGCCGGATCGCGCATCGTGCCGGGGCGCGCGAAGTCCCAAGGTGCGCGCGGCCCGAACGCGGCGGGAGCGGCGCGCACGGCGGCCCCCATGTCGGGGGAGGGATTCGACGATGCGGCGGCAGGTCCGGGAGGGGCAGGTCCGACCGAGGGCGCCGCGCCGCGACCGTCTCTCGGCTGCGTTTCGCGGAATGCCTCGGCGGGAGGCGGACGCATCGTGCCGACGTCCGCGGCCGCGTGCCGTTCCGCGCCGGATGTCGGCACGTCCGCTACCCCACCATGCCCGGCCTGCGGCGCACCATAGGCGGGCGCGGCCCGGTGCGCCGCGAACCCCGGGCCGGGTGCGCCGGGTTCGGCAGGCCCTGTCCGCGCGTCAGGCGCGCCGGGCCGGGCGGGGGGCGGAACGATCCCGGTGTCCGGGGCGGCGACGGTCGAAGCTGCCGCGCGCTGGCCGCCGGACCGTCGCGCGTCGCCCACTGGGCTGTCGGCCGCCACCGGGCGTGCGTCATGGCGGAGTTCTGCGTGCGCTGGCCCCCGTGTCGATCGCAAGCTCGATGCGACCCCGCCCGTCGGGGAGGCGCGGCCCGCGGCGGCGGCATCGAGCGACCCCGGCGTCCGGGTGTCGGACGGCCCGTCCGCCGGCTCGGGCGGCGCCGCGGAGGCGAGCGGGGGCGCCGGCGTGGCCGTTGCCGCCGCCGCATCGGCGGTCGCGGGCTCGACGCCTGCGGCGGATGCGGCATCGGCACCTTGGGTCCCCGCGGCGGCGGGGTCGGGGCGGGCGTCGGGGGCGGGCGTTCCGTCCGCCTCCGCCGGTCCGCCGTCGCCGCGTTCGGCGTCGGGGGCATCCGGGGCCGGGCGCGCGCCGTCATGCTCCGCCCCGTTCCCATCCCCCAGCAGCAGCGCGAGGAAGGCCGTCACGTCGCCATCGGGCGCCTGCGCGCGGGGCGGCTGGCCCCCGGCGGGGCCGGCCCCGCCGGGGGCCAGCCAGTGGAAGGGGCTTTGGGGAATCATCGGCGCACTCCTCTCGGGACCGCTCCTAGGCGCGATGTCTTGAGGTTTTCTTTACGCCTCGCATGCGACGGATGGGGCCAGGAGGTGACCATGGAAGCGCGAATCAACGCATCCCCGCCGGTGCCCGCGTCCGTGCGGCGCGCGGGTCCGCTCTGGCAGCAGGCCGTGAAGCTGGAGGCCGTGCTCTTCGCGCAGATGCTCGACAGCGCGGGCGTGGGCGGGCTGAGCCCCCCGGGCGGCGGGTCCGGTGCGGGCGGGGGGCAGTTCGACAGCTTCCTGCGGCAGGCGCAGGCCGAGGCGGTGGCCGGCAGCGGCGCGACCGGGATCGCCGAGGCGATCTACCGCGACATCTCGGCGCGGCGCGGCGGCGCCCCGCCCTAGGGCGCGCGCGGCGCGGGCCGAGCGGGGCCGGCGCTCGGGCCTGCCGGCAGGCGGCGCGGACAGGCGGCCGCGCGGCGTGCCGGGGCGGATCGCCTCGGCCCCGCGTCCGGGGCCTCGCCCGATCCGGCCGGACGGGAGCGTGCCTTCGCGGAGGCACCCCCGTCCGGGCGGAGGCCGGTCAGGAGCAGCGGGGCAGTTGCTGGCGGTACATCTCGGCGCGGTTCGCGACCTCGCCCGAGACCCGCACGAGCCAGGCCTTGTGGCGCCAGGTGCCGCGGCGGTAGCCCGAGCGCCCGTCGTGGTAGGCGAGGTACTGGTTGCGGGCGTCCGACAACGGGATGCCCAGCTCGCTGTTCGACAGCGACATGTACCAGCCCATGAAGTCGGTCGCGTCGCGGATCCGGTCGCGGCGGGCGCGGGGCTTGCCCTGGCTCTTCTTGTACTCCTTCCAGGTCGCGTCGAGCGCCTGGGAGTAGCCGAAGGCCGAGCTCTGCCGCCCCACCGGGATCACGCCGAGCGAGAAGCGCAGCGGCGTGCGGGCGTCGGCGATGAACTTCGACTCCTGATGGATCGTCGCCATCTGCACGTGGACCGGAACGCCCCATTTGCGCTCCACCGCGCGGAAGGCCTTCAGGTAGGAGGGCTGCTGCGCGAGGATGCGGCAGGCATCGTTCAGGTCGCTCGGCGCACGCGCCACGTCGCCGCCGCCCCCGCAGGCCGCGAGGGCCAGGAGCAACGCCAAGGGTCGAAGGATTCTCATGTCTACTGCCCGGCTCTTGAGGATTGACCGTTTTGCGCGAGGCTAGCGCAGGGGCGGGGGGCCTGCCAACGACGATGCACCCCTCCCCCGGAGCGAGCGGGTGCGGGGTGTTGCGCCGCGGTGTCGGTGGGCCGGGCGGTGCGGCCTCCGCGCGCGCCGCACCGCCGCGGCGCGCGCGTCCTGCCGGGCCTCCCTCCACACTCTGTTTCCCTGCGAATCGCGCTGGCGCTGTGGACAGCCCCGGGGCTCGGGGAGTAGATTGGGGGGTATGTGTACTGAATTCGGGACGGCCATGTTTTCGAGGGCGGCGAAATACAACCTGGGCGACGTCGTGCGCCACCGCTCGCACCCGTTCCGGGGCGTGATCTTCGACGTGGACCCGACCTTCTCGAATTCCGACGAGTGGTACGAGGCGATTCCCGCCGAGGCGCGCCCGCGCAAGGACCAGCCCTTCTACCACCTGCTCGCCGAGAACGACGAGAGTTACTACGTGGCCTACGTCTCGGAGCAGAACCTCGTGCGCGACCGCTCCGGCGAGCCGGTGGGCCATCCGGACCTGCCCGAGCTGTTCGGCGCCTTCGACGGCCGGGCCTACCCGCTCCACTTCGACCTGAACTGAGCCTGCCCGGCGCGGCGTCCCGCATCGCTTAACCCGGCCTTCACCCCTTTCGGCGCACCAATCCGGCGAGGGGTCGGGAGACGTGGATGCAGGGCGAGGTGGCGCAGCGGGACGACGGGTTCCTCGGAGAGCGGCGCCGCCGCCTCGCCGCCGAGCGGATGCTGGAGCATGTGCGCGCCGAGCTGACCGCCGCCCACCGGGCGCTGTCCACCCACGTGGAGCGGGTCTCGGCGGAGTGCGCGCGCGAGCGCGACGCGCGCATGCGCCTGACCGGGCAGACGGGGCGGGCGGCGGCCGCGCGCCGGGCCGCCGACCAGCGGGCGGCGCGGGCGGGGCGGCGCCTGTGGCACGCGGTCGAGGCGATCCGCGACGGCTTCGCGGTGTGGGACGCGGACGACACGCTCCTGCAGGCCAACGCCCCCTTCGCGCGGCTGTTCGACGGCGCGCTGGAGGCGGAGCCGGGCACGCCCTACGCCGCGCTCATGCGCGCCGCCGCCGAGGAGGGGGTGATCGACCCGGGCGAGGCGGACCCCGAGGCCTGGGTCGCGGGAATGCTGGCGCGGCGCTGCGCCGAGGTGCCCGAGCCGGTGACCTTGCGCCTCTTCGACGGCCGGTCCGTGCGCCTGATCGAGCGGCGCACCGAGGACGGCGACGTGGTGAGCCTGGCGCTCGACGTGACCGCCGAGGTGGAGCGCGAGGCCTCGCTGCTGCGGGCGCGGGCCGAGGCGGAGGCCGCGAACAAGGCCAAGTCGCGCTTCCTCGCGCGCATGAGCCACGAGTTCCGCACCCCCATGAACGGCGTAATCGGCATGGCCGACCTCCTGCTGGAAGAGGCGCTGGAGGACGACGCGCGTCTCTACGTTCGCACGATCCGCGACAGCGGATTGTCGCTGCTCGACATCGTGAACGACGTGCTCGACGCGGCGCGGCTGGAGGCGGGGCAGATGCAGCTGCGCCCCCGCGCGTTCGACCTCGAGCAGACGCTGATGCAGGTGGTGCGCCTCGCGGCCGCGTCGGGCGGCGCGGCGCGGGCGGTGACGCTGGACTACCCGATCGGGGCGCCCACGCGGTTCCGGGGCGACGAGGCGCGCATCCGGCAGGTGGTCACGAACCTCGCGGGCAACGCGGTGAAGTTCGCGGTCGGCGGCGACGTGACGCTGCGGGTCTCGGTGACGCGCCCCGAGGGCGGCGCGGCGGCGCGCATCGCCGTGGAGGTGGCCGACACCGGGCCGGGGATCCCCGAGGCGCGGCGCGATCAGGTGTTCGGCGAGTTCGCGCGCCTCGATCCCGGCGGGGCCGAGGGCACGGGGCTGGGCCTCGGCATCGCGCGCGACCTCGCGCGGCTGATGGGCGGCGACCTCGCGCTGGCCGAGCCGGGCGAGGAGGGGGGCGCGCGCTTCGTGCTGACGCTGGCCCTGCCGCCCGAGGGGGCGTGGCCCGCGGCGCCGGCTTTGCCCCCGGCGGTGCGCCTGGCCGAGGGCGCGTCGGCGGGGCGGTGCACGGCCCTCGCGCGCCTGCGGGCGGCGGGCGTGCGGCTGGCCGAGGCGGGCGAGGACGCGCCGCTGCTGGTGCCGCTGGACCTCTCGCCGGAGGCGCAGGCCGGGGCGCTGGCGGAGGCAGGCTCGGCCCCCGTCGTCCTACTGGGGCCGCGCGCGGCGGCGGCGCCGGGGCTGCTGGGGCGGGCCGCCGCCGTCTTGCCCGATCCGTGCGAGGGCGCGGCGCTGGCGCGCGCGCTGTGCGGCGGGGCCGCCGCCGTGCCTCCTGCGCCCGCCGCGGAGACGCCGCCGCGCGGGCTGCGCATCCTCACCGCCGACGACGTGGGCACGAACCGCCTGCTGATCACCCGGATGCTTGGCGGCGAGGGGCGCGAGATCGAGGCGGTCGAGGACGGCGACGTGGCAGTGGAGCGGTTCCGGGCCGACCCGCACGACCTCGTGCTGCTCGACATCTCCATGCCGCGCATGGACGGGCGCGAGGCGGCGCGGCTGATCCGCGCCGCGCCCGAGGGCGCCCGGGTGCCCATCGTCGCCATGACCGCCCATGCCGCCCCCGAAGAGATCGAGGACATCCGCCGCGCCGGCATCGACGAGGTGCTGCTGAAACCAGTGCGAAAGCCCGAGCTGCTGGAGCTGCTGGGCCGGCTGGAGCCGCGCCTGCGACTGCCGGTGCCGGGCTAGAGCGCGACCTCCATGTGCCCTGTCTCGCGGCCCCGGCAGTTCACGATCGGGCCGTGGGTGAGGCGACGGGCCACGGCGGACTGGGGGTCGAGCGCCCCCAGCCGCACCAGGAGCGTCGCCGCCACCGCCTCGGCGGCGCGCGTCGCGCCGTCGGCGATCTTGAGCGCGACCCCGAGGCCGCGCGCGGGCAGGATCGCCACGTAGACGCCCTCGGCGCCGGTCTTCACGGCCACGCCGTCCATGGCTTCCATCAGCCCGGTGCAGGCCCGGCCCGTGCCGGCCACCAGCGCGGGGTTCAAAGCCATCGCCTCGCGCAGCATCACCATGGCGCGGCCGCGCGCGTCGCCCTCGCCGGCGCCCGCGAAGCGCCCCATCGCCGCGCCGAGGCCGGCGAGGCGGGTGGCGAAGTTCGGGGCCGAGCAGCCGTCGATGCCGTAGCCGGGGCTCTCCTCGCCCGTGACCTCCTCGAAGGCGGCGCGCACGGCGCGCTGCACGGGGTGGTCCGGCTCCACGTAGTCGGGGCCGGCGCCGAGGTGCCGCGACAGGGCGAGGAAGCCGGCGTGCTTGCCCGAGCAGTTGTTGTGGAGCTGGCACGGCGCCTCGCCGGCGCGGACGAGGGCCGCGGCGGCGTCCGCCTCGTAGGGCATGTGGGCGCCGCAGCGCAGGTCGGCCTCGCCCAGCCCGAGGTCGGCGAGCCACTCGGCCGCGCCGCGCGTGTGCATGGCCTCGCCGCCGTGCGAGGCGCAGGCGAGGGCGAGGCGGCGCGGGTCGCGCTCCAGCCCCGCCTCCACGAGGGGCAGGGCCTGGACCATCTTGCAGGACGAGCGCGGGTAGATGACCGCGTCCGGATCGCCCCACGCCTCGACGACGGCGCCGCGCGCGTCGCAGACCACCGCCGCGCCCCGGTGGACGCTCTCGACGCGCCCCCCGCGGATCACGCGCACCATCTCCACCGATCCCTGCATCCGGGCCTTCCCCCTGCGCGCGACCCCTCGCGCGAGTGTGTGCGACATTCCGCCGGGCGGGGTTCCGTCCCGGCGCGCTTTTCCGCTATCATCTGGCCCGAAACAGCGAAACCGCCATCGGCGATCCGGGCGAACCCGGGCGCGAGGGCGGCGAACAGGCAAAAGGCAGTGCAGATGAACAAGCTGGCTCTGGCCCTCGCGGCCGCCGCGATGGCCCTCCCGGCGGCCGCGCAGGAAAGCTCGAACCGCGTCTCGACCGAGACCGACTGGTCGGTCTTCGTGGAGGACGACCCGACCCAGTGCTGGATCGTGTCGGCCCCGAAGTCGATCCGCAACACCCGCGACGGGCGCGAGGTGGCCGCGCGCCGCGGCGACATCCGCCTCTTCGTCAGCTACTGGCCCGCGCAGGGCAAGAAGGGCGAGGTCTCGGTGACGGGCGGCTATCCCTACCGCGACGGCTCCACGGTCTCGATGACGATCGGCTCGGACACCTTCGAGATGTTCACCGACGGCGAGCTGGCCTGGGCGGCGAGCCCCGAGGACGACGCCCGCATCGTGGCCTCGCTCAAGCGCGGCGCGCAGGCGGTGGTCGTGGGCGAATCGGGCCGCGGCACCCGCACCGAGGACACGTTCAGCCTGCTGGGCTTCACCGCCGCCGTGGACGACGCCGCGCAGCGCTGCGCCGGCTGACGCCGCCGCCTTTGCGATTTCCTGCGGGCGTCCCTATATGGGGCGCCCGCCTTCGTTCGAGGACATGCCATGACCGCGACCCCCGCCGCGCCCGTCACGCAGGACGTGGTCACGATTCCGCGCCGTGCGTCGGAGGAGGGCCTGCCCAACCTCGTCGGCCTGACCCGCGCCCAGATGCGCGAGGCGCTGCTGGCCGTGGGCGTGCCCGAGCGGCAGCTCAAGATGCGGCTGAACCAGCTCTGGCAGTGGATCTACCACTGGGGCGTGCGCGACTTCGCCGCCATGACCAACCTCGCCAAGGACTTCCGCGCGACCCTGGCCGCCAACTTCCGGCTGGAGCTGCCCGAGGTTGTCTCGCGGCAGGTGTCGGCGGATGGCACGCGCAAGTACCTGGTGCGCATCGCCGGGGGCCACGAGGTCGAGACCGTCTACATCCCCGAGGAGGGACGCGGCACGCTGTGCATCTCGTCCCAGGTGGGCTGCACGCTGACCTGCTCGTTCTGCCACACCGGCACGCAGCGGCTGGTGCGCAACCTCACCGCGGCCGAGATCGTCGGTCAGGTCATGCTCGCGCGCGACGACCTGGGCGAGTGGCCCGAGCCGGGCACGGGCACCGGCGACGCCGGCCCGCGGCTCCTGTCCAACATCGTGCTGATGGGCATGGGCGAGCCGCTCTACAACTTCGAGAACGTGCGCGACGCGATGCTGGTGGTGATGGACGGCGAGGGCATCGCGCTGGGCCGCCGCCGCATCACCCTGTCCACCTCCGGCGTGGTGCCCGAGATCGCGCGCACCGCTAGCGAGATCGGCTGCCTGCTGGCCGTCTCGTTCCACGCCACGACCGATGCGGTGCGCGATGTGCT
Source organism: Jannaschia sp. W003 (assembly GCF_025144335.1). Classification (NCBI taxonomy): domain Bacteria; kingdom Pseudomonadati; phylum Pseudomonadota; class Alphaproteobacteria; order Rhodobacterales; family Roseobacteraceae; genus Jannaschia; species Jannaschia sp. W003. Next base: position 3,234,193 of record NZ_CP083539.1, on the reverse strand, counting down.
GGTGCCGATCAACAAGCGCTGGAACATCGAGGCGCTGCTGGAATCCTTGCGGGCCTATCCCAAGGCGTCGAACTCCGAGCGGATCACCTTCGAGTACGTGATGCTGGACGGCGTGAACGACACGGACGAGGACGCCCGCCGGCTGGTGGGGCTGCTCGACGGCATCCCGGCCAAGGTGAACCTGATTCCGTTCAACGAGTGGCCGGGGGCGCCCTACCGGCGGTCTTCGAACAACCGCATCCGGGCCTTCGCCACGATCCTGATGCAGGCGGGCTACGCCTCGCCGATCCGCACGCCGCGGGGCGAAGACATCATGGCGGCCTGCGGTCAGCTCAAGTCGGCGACGGAGCGCGAGCGGAAGTCGCGTCGGCAGATCGAGGCCGAGGCGGGGCTGTAGTCGGGTAGGGGGCTCTGCCCCCGGCCTTCGGCCTCCCCCGAGGTATTTCTGGCAGGATGAGGGGGGCGGCCCCTAGGAGTCGGCGAACTCCGCCTCTCCGTAGCCCTGCAGGTGCAGGAGCGCGGTGAGGTCGCCGTGGTTCACCACCAGCGCGGCCTCGGCCTGCACCGCCGGCTTGGCGTGGAGCGCGACGCCCATGCCCGCACGGCCGAGCATTCCGAGGTCGTTGGCCCCGTCGCCCACGGCGATGGCCTCGGCCTCGGCGATCCCCAGCTCGGCGCATAGCGCCTCCAGCCGCTCGACCTTGGCCGCGCGCCCGAGGATCGGCTTGCCCACCGTGCCGGTGAGCGTGCCGCCCTCCGAGATCAGAGTGTTGGCGCGGTGGCTGTCGAAGCCCAGCCGTGCCGCGACGGCCTCGGTGAACGCCGTGAAGCCGCCCGAGACGAGGGCCGCGTGGGCGCCGTTCGCCCGCATCGTCGCCACCAGCACCGCGCCGCCCGGCATGTCGTCGATGCGCGTCTCCAGCACGCGGGCGATGGTCTCCACCGGCAGGCCCTCCAGCAGCGCGACCCGCTCGCGCAGCGCGCCCTCGAAGCCGATCTCGCCGTTCATGGCGCGCGCGGTGATGGCGGCCACGCGCGCGCCCACGCCGGCCTCGGCGGCCAGCTCGTCGATGCACTCCTGCCGGATCATGGTGCTGTCCATGTCCGCCAGCAGCAGCCGCTTGCGGCGCCCCTCGGAGGGGACGACGTTCACATCGATCCCCATGGCATCCAGCCCCGCCCGCGCCTCCGAGGGATCGTGCGCGCGGGGCATCGCGAACTCCGCCGCCACGCCGCGCCGCAGCCATCGCGCCTCGCCGCCGCCCCAGGCGTTGCGCAGGGCCTCCACGGCGGGGGCGTCCAGCACGGGGCGGGCGGGGTCGCAGCACAGCACGGCGGTGAACATCCGGAGTCCTCCTGAAGCTCTCGCCGCCCCCTAACCCCAACAATTCCCTTGCGCGACCCCCCGCCGAGGAATACGGGCGGCGGCGGGACACGCCCCCCCAACGGGGCGCGAATATCTGGAAGGATACCATGACCGATCTCCCCCGCCCGGCCACCCGGCCGGCCGACCCGCGCTTCTCGTCGGGTCCGTGCAAGAAGCATCCCGGCTTCGACCTCGCCAACCTCCGTGACGCCCCCCTCGGCCGCTCGCACCGCGCCGCCGTGGGCAAGGCGCGCCTTGGCGATGCCATCGACCGCACCCGCGCGCTGCTCGGCGTGCCCGAGGGCTACCGCATCGGCATCGTGCCCGCCTCCGACACCGGCGCCTACGAGATGGCCATGTGGACCATGCTCGGCGCCCGCCCCGTGACCATGCTGGCGTGGGAGAGCTTCGGCTCGGGCTGGGTGACGGACGCGGTCAAGCAGCTGGACCTCGACGCCCGCGTCGACACCGCCCCCTACGGCGCGCTGCCCGACCTCGCGGCGGTCGATTTCGCCACCGACGTCTGCTTCACCTGGAACGGCACCACCTCGGGCGTGGCCGTGCCGGACGGCGACTGGATCGCCTCGGACCGCGAGGGGCTCACCTTGTGCGACGCGACTTCGGCGGCCTTCGCGATGCCGCTGCCGTGGGACAAGCTCGATGTGACGACCTTCTCCTGGCAGAAGGTGCTGGGAGGAGAGGGCGCGCACGGCGTGCTGATCCTCTCCCCCCGCGCCGTGGAGCGGCTGGAATCTTACGTGCCCCCCCGCCCGCTGCCGAAGATCTTCCGCCTCACCAAGGGCGGCAAGCTGATCGAGGGCATCTTCCGCGGCGAGACCATCAACACGCCGTCGATGCTCTGCGTGGAGGACTACCTGGGTGCGCTCGCCTGGGCCGAAGGCCACGGGCTGGACGGCCTGATCGCGCGCTCGCGCGCCTCGGCGCAGGCCATCTGGGACTTCTGCGAGGGGCGCGACTGGATCGCCAACCTCGCCGAGGACCCGGCGACGCGCTCCACCACCTCCGTGTGCCTGCGCTTCGCCGGCAGCCTGCCGGACGGCTTCGCCAAGCGGGTCGCCAAGCGGCTGGAATCCGAGGGCGTGGCGCTCGACGTGGGCGCCTACCGCGACGCGCCCGAGGGCCTGCGCATCTGGTGCGGCGCCACCGTGGAGCCCGGCGACGTGGCCGCGCTGATGCCGTGGGTCGAATGGGCCTACCGCACCGAGCTGGCCGCCGCCGAGGCCGCCTGAACGGCGACATGCGATCCCGCGCGCCCCGTGACCCCGGGGCGCGCCCTCCCGACATTCCCCGATAGGAGCCTCCCATGGCCCCCAGAGTCCTCGTCTCCGACAAGCTGTCGGACACCGCCGTGCAGATCTTCCGCGACCGCGGCATCGACGTCACCTTCGACCCCGCTTTGGGCAAGGACAAGGATCGCCTCATGGAGGTGATCGGCGACTACGACGGCCTCGCCATCCGCTCGGCCACCAAGGTCACCGAGGCGCTGCTGGAGCGCGCGCCGAACCTAAAGGTCGTGGGCCGCGCCGGCATCGGCACCGACAATGTCGACAAGGCCGCCGCCTCCCGCCGCGGCGTGATCGTGATGAACACGCCCTACGGCAACATGATCACCACCGCCGAGCACGCCATCGCGCTTATGTTCGCGGTGGCACGCCAGATCCCCGAGGCCGACGCCTCGACCCAGGCCGGCAAGTGGGAGAAGTCGCGCTTCATGGGCGTGGAGCTGACCGCCAAGACCCTCGGCGTGATCGGCGCGGGCAACATCGGCGGCATCGTGTGCCAGAAGGCCGTGGGGCTGGGCATGAAGGTGGTGGCCTACGACCCGTTCCTGTCGGACGAGCGCGCCGCCAAGCTCGGCGTCCGCAAGGTCGAGCTGGACGAGCTGTTGCGCACCGCCGACGTCATCACCCTCCACGTCCCCCTGACCGACCAGACGCGCAACGTACTGAGCCGCGAGAACCTCGCCAAGACCAAGCGCGGCGTGCGCATCGTCAACTGCGCGCGCGGCGGGCTGGTGGACGAGGCGGCCCTCGCCGACCTGATCCGCGAGGGCCACGTGGCGGGCGCCGGCTTCGACGTGTTCGAGACCGAGCCGGCCACCGAATCCCCGCTGTTCGGCCTGCCGGGCGTGGTCTGCACGCCGCACCTCGGCGCCGCCACCACCGAGGCGCAGGAGAACGTGGCCTTGCAGGTCGCGCAGCAGATGTCGGACTACCTGCTGACGGGCGCGGTGGCGAACGCGCTCAACATGCCCTCGGTCACGGCCGAGGAGGCCAAGGTGATGGGCCCGTGGCTGAAGCTCGCCGGGCATCTCGGCGCCTTCGCGGGTCAGCTGACGGACGAGCCGATCCGCACCATCGAGATCGTCTACAACGGCGCGCCCAAGGACATGAACGTGCGGGCCCTGAACTGCGCCGTGATCGCCGGCGTGATGAAGGCCGCGAACCCGGACGTGAACATGGTCTCGGCCCCGGTGATCGCGCGCGAGCGCGGCATCGAGATCTCGACCACGCGGCAGGACAAGTCGGGCGCCTTCGACGGCTACGTGAAGCTGATCGTCCGCACCACCGAGCGCGAGCGCTCCGTGGCCGGCACGGTGTTCGCGGGCGGGCGGCCGCGCTTCATCCAGATCAAGGGCATCAACATCGACGCAGAGATCGGCGAGCACATGCTCTACACCACCAACGAGGACGTGCCCGGCATCATCGGCACGCTCGGCAACACCATGGCCGGCGAGAAGGTGAACATCGCCAACTTCACGCTCGGGCGCTCCGAGAAGGGCCACAACGCCATCGCGCTGCTCTACCTCGACGAGCAGCCGCCCGAGAGCGCGCTGGCCAAGCTCCGCGCCACCGGCATGTTCGGCCAGGTCGCCCCCCTGCGCTTCGAGATGTGAGGGCCGGGGGCGGCCCCGCGCCGCCCCCCCCGCCGCAACGTCCCCCTTCCCCCTTCATCCTGGCGGAAATACTCCGGGGGTGCGGGGGCAGGGCCCCCGCGAACCAGGGAGGCCCACCATGCAAGACATCGTCATCCTCGGCGCCGCGCGCACCGCCATCGGCACCTTCGGCGGCAGCCTCGCCGCCACGCCCCCCTCGCAACTGGGCCGCGTCGCCGCCGCCGCCGCGATGGAGCGCGCCGGCGTGGAGCCCGCCCAGATCGGCACGGTGGTGTTCGGCCACGTCATCAACACCGAGCCGCGCGACATGTACCTCAGCCGCATCGCGGCGATGGACGCGGGCGTCCCCGACACGGTGCCGGCCATGAACGTGAACCGCCTGTGCGGCTCGGGCGCGCAGGCCGTGGTGTCGGGCGCGCAGGCGCTCATGCTCGGCGACGCCGAGTTCGCGCTGGTGGGCGGCGCCGAGTGCATGTCGCGCTCGCCCTTCGCGCTGACCGGCGCGCGCTGGGGCACCAAGATGGGCGACGCCGAGGCGCTCGACATGATGCTGGGCGCGCTGAACTGCCCGTTCGGCACCGGCCACATGGGCGTTACGGCCGAGAACGTGGCCGAGCGTCACGGCATCTCCCGCGAGGACCAGGACGCCTTCGCGCTGCAGAGCCAGCAGCGCGCCGCCTCCGCCATCGCGGAAGGACGCTTCGCCGAGCAGATCGTGCCCGTCATGATCCGCAAGCGCCGCGACGAGGTGGCCTTCGACACCGACGAGCACCCCAAGAGCACCACCGCCGAGGCGCTGGCCGGCCTGCGCCCCGCGTTCCAGAAGAATGGCACCGTCACCGCCGGCAACGCGTCGGGCATCAACGACGGCGCCGCCGCGCTGGTGCTGGCGACCGCCGAGGCCGCCGAACGGGCCGGGCTGAAGCCCCTCGCGCGGATCGCAGGCTACGCCCACGCCGGGGTCGCGCCCGACGTGATGGGCCTCGGGCCCATCCCGGCGGTGCGCGCGCTGGCCGAGCGCACCGGCATCGCACCCGGCGACTACGACGTGGTGGAATCCAACGAGGCCTTCGCCGCGCAGGCCCTCGCCGTCAGCCGCGAGCTGGGCCTCGACGGCGCCCGCGTGAACCCGAACGGCGGCGCCGTGGCGCTGGGCCACCCGGTCGGCGCCACAGGCGCGATCCTGTGCGTGAAGGCGGTGTACGAGATGGCGCGCACGGACACGAAGCGGGCGCTGGTGACGATGTGCATCGGCGGCGGGCAGGGCATCGCGATCGCGCTGGAGCGGTGAGGGCCGGTCCGCCGGAGGCGGGCGGATCGGTCCGGTGGACCGATCCGAGGCCCGAACGCGGCCCTGCCTCGCAGGGCCGCCGAAGGAGGCTCTGACGGGGAGGGGGCTCTCTGCCCCCATTACCTTCGGCGACGTCCGGGGCTTCGCCCGTCCGCAGGCGGATCGGTCCACTGGACCGATCCCGGGAAGCCTGCGGACCCCTTCAATACCCCAGCGCGCAGCCATCCTTGCGCGGGTCGCTCGCCCCTACGAGGTGGTCGCCCGCGATCCGGATCGCCTGCGCCCCGCCGAGCGGCACGTCGGGCACCTCGACCGCGTGCCCCATCGCCTCCAGCTCGGCGCGCACGGCGTCGGGGTAGCCCCGCTCGACCTTCAGCGCGCCGCCGTCCGCGAAGGCGCGGGGCGCGTCGATCGCCGCCTGCGGCTCCATCCCGAAGTCCGCCATGTTCGACAGGAACCGCGCGTGGCCCGCGGGCTGGTAGGCCCCGCCCATGACGCCGAACGGCATCGTGACGCGGCCCCCCTCGCGCAGCATGCCGGGGATGATCGTGTGCATGGGCCGCTTGCCCGGCGCCATCTCGTTGGGATGCCCCCGTTCCAAGGAGAAGCCCGCGCCGCGGTTCTGGAACAGGATGCCGAAGCGGTCCGAGGCGAGGCCCGATCCGAAGGAGTGGAAGATCGAGTAGATCAGCGAGACGGCCATGCGGTCGCGGTCCACCACGGTGATGTAGATCGTGTCGCGGTGCACCGACTCGGCCAGCGGCGCGGCGGCGGCCATGGCGCGGGCGGGGTCGATCAGTGCGGCCAGCCGCTGGGCCGTGTCCGGGGACAGCATGTGCTCCAGCCGCGCGGTGTGGTCGGGGTCGGCGAGGATGCGGTTGCGCGCGTCATAGGCCAGCTTGGTGGCCTCGGCCTCCAGATGCACGCGCGCGGCGCCCAGCGGGTCCATCGCGGCCACGTCGAACCGGGCCAGGATGTTGGCGAGCAGGATCGCCGTGGCGCCCTGGCCGTTGGGCGGATGCTCCATCAGCTCCGTGCCGCGGTAGGTGCCCGAGACCGGCGCGCCCCAGTCGGCGCGCACGCCCGCGAGGTCGTCCAGGGTATGGGGGCCGCCCATCGCCTGCAGGGAGGCGACGAGGTCCTCGGCCACCGCGCCCTCGTAGAAGCCGGCGCGGCCCTCGGCGGCGATGCGGCGCAGCGCCTCGGCCTGGCCGGGCAGGGCGAAATGCTCGCCGGTGCGGAACGGGCGGCCGCCGTTGAGGTAGACCGCGGCGGCAGCGCCCTTGGGGGCGTCCCGCGCGATCTCCCAGTCGAAAGCGACGCGGGGGGCGACGGGGGCGCCCGCTTCGAAGACGTCCGCCAGGGGGCCGAGCGTGTCGCCGATGCCGAGGCGGCCGTGCCGCTCGGCGAGCGCGCAGAAGCCGTCCACCGCGCCGGGCAGGGTCACGGCGTCCACGGTGTCGGTGGGGACGGCGCTCAGGCCTCGCGCTCGCAGGGCCTCGGCGTTGGCCCCCGCGGGGGCGCGGCCCGACCCGTTCAGCGCCTCCACCTCGTTCGAGCCGGCGGGCTTGACCAGCGCGAAGCAGTCGCCGCCCAGCCCGGTCATCTGCGGCTCGACGAGGCCCAGGAGCACCGCGCCGGCGATCGCCGCGTCGGCCGCGTTGCCGCCCCGGCGCAGCACGTCGACGGCGGCGAGCGCGCCCATCGGGTGCGACGTGGCGCACATGCCGTTGCCGGCCAGCACGGCCGAGCGGCCGGGAGTGTGGAAGTCGCGCATGTCCTGCCCTCGCTGTTCGGGCGGAGGCTATGCGGCCCGCGGCGCGAGGGCCAGCCGCTGCGCTCGACGCCGCGCCGGCTGCTTGGGGGCTCCGGACGCAGCGCCGAGGGGAGCCGTGGCTCCGCATGCACAGTAGCGCGATTGAGAGGGGGAATGGTGGCGCCGGCGGGGCGGTTCGTTTCCCGCTAATGGGCAATCACGCTTCGCTGCCGCGCAGTGTTTCGGTGCGGGCGACCATCGCCTGAGGGGCACCGCGCGACCCACGGAGCGCCCCCTCCCGGGGGCGACGGAGGGCCCGCGCCGTCGGTCAGCCGGGCAGGCGGAAGCTCAACCGGTTCCAGCCGCCCTCGCGGACATGGCGCAGGTCGGCGGCGAGATCGTGGATGATGGCCCAGCCGAAGCCCCCCTCGGGCATGTCCGCGAAGGGGCCGTCGACGGCGGGACCGTCGGTGGGCCGCAGCAGCGCGGCGGGCAGGGGGCGGCCGTCGTCGCGGCACTCCACCGCGAGGATGCCGCCATCCCGGCGCACCGCGACCGCGAGCGTTCCGCGCCGCGGCGGCTCGGTGCCGTGCTCCACCGCGTTGTTCAGGATCTCGCTGAGCACGATCAGGAGGTCGCCGGTCCGCTCGGGCGCGAGGCGGGCCGCGCCGCATCGGGCTTCCAGGCGGGCGAGCTGGAGGCGCACCGCGTCGGCCGTCGCGACGAACCGGGCCGCGAAGAGGGGCGGGACCGCGTCCCCGACGGTGGCCGCCTCGGCACCGGACGGCAGGACCTCCGGGAGCGCGGCGGAGGGCGGCTCGGGGCCGGGGGCGCACGGGGCGCGGTCCGGCCTTCGGGTCATGCCGCGTCGCGCGGGGCGAGCGCGTCGGCCCGGCTGTCGTGGAGCACGAACACCTCGTCCATGCGGGTCAGCCGCAGCACCTTGCGGATCACGGCGCAGGGGGCGGCCAGCTCCAGCGGCCGGCCGCCGAGCATTTTCATCACCGCGACCAGCGCGCCGAGACCGGAGCTGTCGAGGAACGCGACGCGGTGCAGGTCCAAGAGGACGCGCCCCCCGTGGCCCGCGACCCGGTCGCGCAACGCCTCCTTGAAGGCGACGGCGCCGGCGGCGTCGATGCGCGCGTCCTCCACCTCGGCGACGAGCACGTCGCCGACCACTTCCCACTGGATCGCCATCGCATCCCTCCGCTTCTGTGAACCCGCCGATGCTCTGGCCTTCGCGCACCGCGGGTGCGACCCTAGGCACCCTTCCATGAACGATGTCCTAACGGAGGCGGAGCGAATGAGAGACGTGGTTATCGCGGGCGCGCGGCGCACGCCCATGGGCGGCTTCGGCGGGGCCTTCGCGGGCGTGCCGGCGGCCGATCTCGGCGGCGCGGCGATCCGGGCCGCGCTTGACGACGCCGGCCTCGACCCGGCGCGCGTGGACGAGGTGCTGATGGGCTGCGTGCTGCCCGCCGGGCAGGGGCAGGCCCCGGCGCGGCAGGCGGGCTTCCGGGCGGGCCTGCCCGAGTCGGTGCCCGCGACCACGCTCAACAAGATGTGCGGCTCGGGCATGAAGGCGGCGATGATGGCCTTCGACGCCGTGGCGCTGGGCCAGTCGGACGCGGTGGTCGCGGGCGGCATGGAGAGCATGTCGAACGCCCCCTACCTGCTGCCCGCCATGCGCGGCGGCGCCCGGCTGGGGCACGGGAAGGCGATCGACCACATGTTCCTCGACGGGCTGGAGGACGCCTACGACAAGGGCCGCCTCATGGGCACCTTCGCCGAGGACTGCGCCGAGGCGTTCCAGTTCACCCGCGAGGCGCAGGACGAGTATGCGCTGCGCTCGCTGAGCCGCGCGCAGGGCGCCATCGCCGAGGGGCGCTTCGAGGCCGAGGTCGTCCCCTTCACGGTGCGGGGCCGCCGGGGCGAGACTACGGTCGCCGAGGACGAGCAGCCCGGCACCGCGCGGCCCGACAAGATCCCCCACCTCAAGCCCGCCTTCCGCGAGGGCGGCACGGTCACGGCGGCCAACAGCTCTTCGATCTCGGACGGCGCGGCGGCGCTGGTGATCGCCTCGGGCGACGCGGGGCTTCCGGAGCGCGCGCGCATCGTCGGCCACGCCTCCCACGCGCAGGCGCCGGGGCTCTTCACCACCGCACCGGTGCCCGCGGCGCGCAAGCTCCTGGAGCGGATCGGCTGGACGGTGGACGACGTGGACCTGTGGGAGGTCAACGAGGCCTTCGCCGTGGTGCCCATGGCGTTCATGCACGAGATGGGCCTAGATCCGGACCGCGTGAACGTCGAAGGCGGCGCCTGCGCGCTGGGCCACCCCATCGGCGCCTCAGGCGCGCGCATCGTGGTGACGCTGCTCCATGCGCTGGAGCGGCGCGGTCTGCGACGCGGCGTGGCGGCGATCTGCATCGGCGGCGGCGAGGGGACGGCCGTGGCAATTGAACGGCGCGGAGCCTTGTAAACCTGCAAAGGCGGATGTGCTGCCACATGCCGGGTTTGGAAACGCGGCGCATTCCCCGCGTTTACACGTCCTTGCGGCTTCGTGGACGGGTTTGCGCAGCGCCGGTTTCGCCCGGAACGGGGGCGCCGCTTGCTTGTGAGAACGCGTCGGTCCACGTCTAATTGACGGATCAACGAATTCAATCACAGGTGGGAGCCGTGCCCAGATTTGACTCGATACGCGCCCGTTTGCGCAATGCCACCGAGGGCGAGGACGACGTCGTCGCGCTGATGGCCACCGTGGTGCAGGAGCTGCACAACTCCGATGCCCGCTTCGACTGGACCGGGTTCTACCGGGTCGCCGGGCCCGGGATGCTGAAGCTCGGCCCGTTCCAGGGCGGGCCGGCCTGCACCAGCATCCCGTTCGGCCGGGGCGTCTGCGGCGCCGCCGCCCGCACCGGCACCACCCAGGTGGTGCCCGACGTGGACGCCTTCGCGGACCACATCGCCTGCGGGTCGACCACGCGCTCCGAGATCGTGGTGCCGGTGCGCGACGGCGCCGGCACCTTGCTCGGCGTTCTCGACATCGACAGCGACGAGCTCGACGCCTTCGACGATCTGGACGCGGAGCGGCTGGCGCTGCTGCTGGAGGACACCTTCGGGCGCCTCAACGCCGGCCCGGCGGAGCTGGACATAGCGGTCTAGGGGGCGTTGCGGACCCTGCGCGAGTTGATGGCCCGCCACCACCGCGACGGGCAGGTGGCGTGGATCGGGCTGCGGCCCGCGCGCCGCGCGCCCGTGCGGGCGGTGGAGGCGGCGGAGGTCGGCCCCGCGGGGCTGGAGGGCGACCGCCATCCCAGCCCCGGCAAGCGCGCCGTCACGCTGATCCAGGCCGAGCACCTCGCCGTGATCTCGGCGCTGTGCGGGACCGAGGCGACCTATCCTCTCCTGCGCCGCAACCTCACCGTGTCTGGCCTCAACCTCGCGGCCCTGAAGGGGCGCGAGGTGGCGGTCGGCAGCGCCGTGCTGCGGATCGAGGGGCCCTGCGCGCCCTGCTCGCGCATGGAGGAGACGCTGGGGCCGGGCGGCTACTCGGCGGTGCGCCACCATGGCGGCTGGTGCGCCTCGGTGGTGGCGCCGGGGGCGGTGGCGCTGGGCGACGCGGTGGTGCCGCGGTAGGCGCCTACTTCCGCATTCGCTCCAGGAGGCGCGGGCCGGCGTAGCCGTCGGGGACCAGGCCGCGCTCGGCCTGCCAGCGCTGGATCGCCGCGAGGGTCAGGGGGCCGACAAGCCCGTCCACGCCGCCCGGGTCGATGCCGGCCCGCTCCAGCAGCGCCTGCACCTCCATCCGCTCGTCGCGCGTGAGCGCCCGGTCCTGCCGCGGCCAGTCGCCCGCGATGGGCGCGCCGCCGGCGATGCGGTCGGCGAGGTGGCCCACGCCGATTACGTAGGCATCGGCGGGGTTGTAGGCCTCGATGGCGTCGAAGTTGGGGTAGCGCGCGAAGGCCGCGCCCTCGTGGCCGCCGGGCACGATGACGGAGACGGCGTCATTCGCCGCCAACGGGGCGCCGTCCGCGCGCGCGACCCCCAGCGCCTCCCACTCCGCTGCGGGGCGCTCGCGGCCCACGCCGGTCAGGGCGTAGTCGAAGCCCTCGGGCAGCACGACCTCGGCGCCCCAGGGCTCGCCCCGGCGCCAGCCGTGGTGGGCGAGGTAGTTGGCGGCCGAGGCCAGCGCGTCGAGCGGATCGTCGCCCCAGACGTCGCGGCGCCCGTCGCCGTCCCAGTCCACGGAGAGCTCCTCCCACGAGGTGGGCATGAACTGGGTATGCCCCATGGCGCCGGCCCAGGAGCCTTCCATGCGGGCGGGCGTGGTCTCTCCGGCGGCGAGGATGCGCAGGGCGGCGAGGAGCTGCGCCTCGAAGAAGTCGCGGCGGCGGCCCTCGGCGGCGAGGGTGGCGAGGGCGGAGATCGTGGGCGTGCTGCCCCGGAACCCGCCGAACGAGGTCTCCAGCCCCCAGACCGCCACCAGCACCTCGGCGGGCACGCCCCAGCGGGCCTCGATCCGGGCCAGCGCGTCCGCGTGGCGGGCCAGGGCCTTGCGCCCGTTCGCCACCCGCTGCCCGCTCGCGGCGATCTCCAGGTAGTCCCAGGGGGTCTTCGTGAACTCGGACTGGTTGCGGTCGCGGCGCACCACGTCCGGCAGCAGCTCGGCGTCCCCCATGAAGCGGTCGAAGGCGGCGGCGTCGATGCCGGCCGCCAGGGCGCGGGGTCGGAAGTCCGCAAGCCATGCGCCGAAGTCCACGGGCATGTCGGCGCCGGCGCGCACCGTGAGCAACGCGCCGCTGCGGGCGGGGCGCTGCACGGGCAGAGCGCTGCGGACCGGCGCGCCGGCGGGCACGGGCGCCGCGACGGCGGGGGCCAGGGCGGCGGGCGCGGCGCGGCGCGGCGTGCGGGCGAGCACGGCAAGGGCTTCGCGGGCGATGGCGGCGGCGGCCTCGGGCGTGACGGGGGCCGCGCGTACCGGCGCGGCCGCGCGCAACGGCGCCGACGTGGCCCCGGCGCGGATGCGCGGGCGCATGGAGGTGGCCGGGGCGGCGGGAGGCAGCGGGGCGGCCAGCGCGGAGGGCACGGCCGCGGGCGCGGCACTGCCGGGGGGCGTCAGCGTGGTGGTGACGATCGCGTCCTGCGCAGCGGCGGGCATGGCCAGCGCGAGGAGGGCCGCGACGGGGATCATTCGCATGGGGTCTCGCTCCGGGCAGCTATCGGGGAAGCGTAACGCGCGCGGCGGACGGCCGGAACCGGGGGCGAACGTCGCACGAGGTCTTATCCGCCCCTAGCGCCCCGCGCGCACCCGCCGCCGGCCGGCCTTGGACTTCGAAACCTTGCGCGTGGGCGCCCGCCGCGACCGCCGCACCGCCGCGCCGTCGACCGACAGGAGCTCCAGGATCAGGCCGCCGGTCACGGGCACCGCCTCGGCCAGCCGCACCGTGACGGGCTGGCCCAGCCCCAGCGACATGCCGGTCTCGGAGCCGGTGAGGGTTCCGGCGTCCTTGTCGAAGCGGAAGTACTCGTTGCCCAGGGATCGAACCGGGATCAGCCCGTCGGCGCCCGTCTCGATCAGGCGCGCGAAGGCACCGAAGCTCTGCACGCCCGAGATCATGGCCTCGAACTCCGCGCCCAAGTGGTCGGCCAGGAAGGCGGCGAGGTAGCGGTCGTTGGTGTCGCGCTCGGCCATCATCGAGCGGCGCTCGGCATTCGAGATCGCCTCGCCGGTGGCCTCCAAACCCTCCACGTCCGCCGCGGACAGGCCATCGTCGCCCCAGCCGTGCTTCGCGATCAGCGCGCGGTGCACCACGAGGTCGGCGTAGCGGCGGATCGGCGAGGTGAAGTGGGCGTAGGCCCGCAGCGCCAGCCCGAAGTGGCCGAGGTTGCGCGGGCCGTAGTAGGCCTGCGTCATGGCGCGCAGGGTGCTCAGCGAGATCAGCTCCGACAGCGGCGTGTCGGCCGCCGCATGGAGCAGGCGGTTCAGCGTGGCGGGGCGCACGACCTGCCCCTTGGGGAAGGCGAAGCCCGAGGCCTCGGCGGTCTCGCGCAAGGAGTCGAGTTTGTCCTCGGGCGGCTCCTCGTGGACGCGGAAGAGGAGGGGGCCGCCCTCCAGCGTCTCGGCGGCGGCGACGTTGGCGAGGATCATCGCCTCCTCGATCAGCCGGTGCGCGTCGAGCCGGTCGCGGAAGGCCACGGAGGTGACGGTGCCCGCCTCGTCCAGCACGATGCGCCGCTCGGGCAGGTCGAGGTCCAGCGGCGCCCGTCGCTCGCGGGCGCTCCGCAGCGCAGCGTAGGCGGCGTAGAGGGGGCGGATCACGGTCTCGAGCCACGGCGCGGTGCGCTCGGTGGTCTCGCCGTCGATGGCGGCCTGCACCTCCTCGTAGTGTAAGCTTGCCGGCGAGCGCATCAGCCCGCGCACGAAGCGGTGGTCGATCTTCTCGCCGTTCGGGGCCAGGCGCATGCGCACGGCGATGCAGGGGCGGTCCACGCCCTCGTGCAAGCTGCACAGGTCGCCCGACAGCGCGTCGGGCAGCATCGGCACCACGCGGTCCGGGAAGTAGGTCGAGTTGCCCCGCATCCGCGCCTCGCGGTCGAGCGCGGAGCCGGGGCGCACGTAGTGGGCCACGTCGGCGATGGCGACCCAGAGGACATGGCCGCCCTCGTTGTCGGGGGCGTCATCGGGCGCGGCGAACACGGCGTCGTCGTGGTCGCGCGCGTCCGACGGGTCGATGGTGACGAGGGGGAGGTCGCGCAGGTCCTCGCGGTCGCCCAAGGCCACGGGCTCGGCGGCGGCGGCCTCCTCGACCACCTCGTCGGGGAAGTCGTCGCGCAGCCCGTGCTCGTGGATGGCGATCAGCGAGACCGACTTCGCGGCCCCCGGATCGCCCAGCCGCGCGGTGATGCCGGCCTCGGGCAGGCCCATGCGGGGCTTTCCGGTCTGCTCGGCCTCGACCAGCTCGCCGTCGCGGGCGCCATTCGCGGCGCCCGGCGGCACGCGCCACTCCTTGTCGTCGCCCTTGCCCACGGGAACGATGCGCCCCCCCTCGGAGCCCTCGCGGTAGATGCCTAGCAGCTTGCGCGGCCCCGCGGCGATGCGGCGGATCAGGCGGCCCTCGTGGCTGTGATCCGCGTCTGCGATCTCGGTCAGCCGGGCCAGCACCCGGTCGCCCTCGGCTAGCGCGGGGTCGCGGCCGCCGGGGATGTAGAGGATGTGCGGCTCTGGGGCGTCCCCCTTCCAGTCGTGGGGCGCGAGGAACAGGTCGCCGTCCCTATCCGGCGCCTTGACGCGCAGCACGGCCACGGGGGGCAGGCGGTTCGGGTCGTGATGGGTGCGGCGGCGCTTGGTCAGTTGCCCCTCGTCTTCCATCTCGCGCAGGAGGCGCTTGAGCTCGGCGCGGTCGGCGCCCTTGAGCCCGAACGCCTTGGCGATGTCGCGCTTCGAGCCGTGGGCGGGGTTGTCGGCGATCCAGTCGAGGATCTGGGACTTGGAGGGGATGGTGGCCATGGGGGCCATGTAGCCCCGCGGGCGGCGCATTGCGAGCGGGGGGCGCCTCTAACGCCCGAACAGCCGCTCGATGTCGCCCAGCTTGAGGGTCACGTAAGTGGGCCGCCCGTGGTTGCACTGGCCCGAGCGGGGCGTGCGCTCCATGTCGCGCAGGAGTGCGTTCATCTCGGGCGCGGACATGCGCCGGCCGGTGCGCACCGAGCCATGGCAGGCCATGCGCGAGAGCACCGCGTCGATGCGGCCCCGGAGGGTCAGCGCCTCGTCGTCGCCCTCCTCCAGCGCGTCGGCCACGTCACGCACGAGGGCGGCGGCGTCACAGGGACCAAGGATCGCCGGGGTGGCGCGCACCATCACCGCGCCGGGGCCGAAGGCCTCCAGATCCAGCCCGAGGGGGGCGAGGTCGAGGGCGAGGAGGGGAGTGGCCCGCTCGCCCAGCTCCACCACCTCGGGCAGGAGGAGGCTCTGGGCGGCAATGCCCTTGCCATGAGCCTCGCCCTTCAGCCGCTCGTAGTTGAGGCGCTCGTGGGCGGCATGGGCGTCGACGATCACGAGGCCGTCGGCGGTCTGGGCGACGATCCAGTTCTCGTGGAGCTGGGCGCGCGCGGCGCCGAGGGGGTAGGCCTCGGGGTCCGTCTCCGTCTCGGCGGGGGCGGCCTCGTAGCGGGCCGACGC
This sequence comes from Jannaschia sp. W003, assembly GCF_025144335.1. Classification (NCBI taxonomy): domain Bacteria; kingdom Pseudomonadati; phylum Pseudomonadota; class Alphaproteobacteria; order Rhodobacterales; family Roseobacteraceae; genus Jannaschia; species Jannaschia sp. W003. The sequence continues at coordinate 3,218,684 of NZ_CP083539.1, read as the reverse complement.
CTCGGCGAGGCCGGGCATCGGGGCCTGGCCGGCGTAGGCAGCAGTGCGCGCCCCCGCCGAGGGGCGGTCCATCTGGTAGCGCGGCGCGACGGGGCGCTCGGGGCGCGCGGTGCCGAGGAGGGCGTCGCCCACGGTGGTGCTCGATCGGTGCCCGTGCTCGGCGAGCGCGTGGCGCAGGGCCGAGACGATCAGCCCGCGCGGCACGCCCGGCTCGCGGAAGCGCACCTCGGTCTTGGCGGGGTGCACGTTCACGTCCACGGCGCGCATGTCGCACTGGAGGAACAGGGCCGCCACCGCGTGGCGGCCGCGGGGCAGGACGTCGGCGTAGGCCGCGCGCAGGGCCCCGCCGAGCATCGGGTCGCGCACGGGGCGGCCGTTCACGTAGAGGAACTGGTGTTGCGCGTTGCCCCGCGCGAAGGTGGGCAGCCCGGCGTGGCCCCGGAGGCGGAAGCCCTCGCGCTCCGCGTCCACGGCGATCTGGTTGCCCGCGAAGTCCGCCCCGAGAATCGCGGCGAGGCGGCCCAGCACGGCATCCTCGCCGGCGGCGTCGGCGCGCAGGAGCGTGCGCTCGCCCTCGCGCAGGGTGAAGGCGACGTCCGGCCTCGCCATGGCGAGGCGGCGCAGGGCATCCGTGACGGCGCCGGTCTCGGCGCGGGCCGAGCGCAGGAACTTGAGCCGCGCGGGGGTGGCGAAGAAGAGGTCGCGCAGCTCCACCACGGTGCCCGCACCCAGGGCCGCGGGGCGCACCGCTTCCACCCGGCCCGCGACCGCGCGGATCTCGGCGGCCTCGGCGGCGCCCGCGGCGCGGCTGGTGACGCGCAGGCGGCCCACGGCGGCGAGCGAGGCCAGCGCCTCGCCGCGGAAACCGAAGTGGTGGATCGCGAGGAGGTCGTCGCCGTCGAGCTTCGACGTGGCGTGGCGCGTGAGAGCGAGAGCGAGGTCGGAGGCGGGAATCCCGTGCCCGTCGTCGGTGACGCGCACGAGCGCGCGCCCTCCGTCCTCGATCTCGACCAGCACGCGGGCGGCGCCGGCGTCGAGGGCGTTCTCGACCAGCTCCTTCACGGCCGAGGCGGGCCGCTCCAGCACCTCGCCGGCGGCGATGCGGTTCACGGCCGCCTCGGCCAGCTGGCGGATCGGTCGAGGGATGCGGGCTGGCCGGTTCACCGCCCCATCATGGCCCGGCGAGGCACGGCGGGTCGAGGGGGCGGAGCGGGGGATGTCGGGGATAAGTGCGGGCGCGGTTAACGCCGGCGGCCCCCCGCCCGGGCGGGGCGGGGGGCGACGGGGTCAGCCCGGCAGGGCGCCGGTCTCCAGCCCCTCGGGCTGGCCCACGACGACGAAGTGCAGGTCGTCCGCGTCCATGATGCGCGCGGCCACGCGGGCCACGTCCTCGGGCGTCACCGCCTCGATGCGCGCGTTGCGGGTGGCGATGTAGTCGATCGGCAGATCCTGGAGCTGCATGCCCGACAGGATGCCGGCGATCGTGCCGTTGCCGTCGAAGCGCAGCGGGTAGGCGCCCGTGAGGTACGTCTTGGCCGCCTCCAGCGCCTTGGGGTCGGCGCCAGCTTCCGCCATCTCGGCCCATTCCTCGCGCACGATGCGCACCGCCTCGGCGGCCTTGGCGTTCGACGACGAGAACTGTCCCAGATGCTGGGCCGCGTGCTCGCGCGGCACGAGGTAGCTGCCGATGCCGTAGGTCAGCCCGCGCTTCACGCGCACCTCGTCCATGAGCAAGGAGTTGAAGCCCGCGCCGCCGAGCACGTGGTTCAGCACGTAGGCGGCGAAGAAGTCGGGGTCGTCGCGGCGAAGGCTCTCGTGGCCGAACAGCACAACGGACTGGGGCGAGGGATGGGCCACCACGGTCACGCCGCCCCCGAGCGCGTAGTCCGCGTCGGCGACCTCGGGGCCGCCGGTGGCGGGCAGGTCGCCCAAGAGCTCGTCGAGGAGGGGGCCCAGCTCCTCGGCGGTGATGTCGCCGGTCACGCCGACGTGGACGCGGTCCAGCGTCAGGGCGGCGGCATGGGCCGCGCGCAGGTCGTCCGGGGCGAGCGAGGAGACGGTCTCGCGGGTGCCGTCGAGGGGCGAGCCGTAGGGGTGGTCCGGGAAGGCCAGCGCGGCGAGCGTGGTGGAGGCGATCTCCTGGGGGTCGGACTCGGCGCGGTCGATCGAGGCGAGCACCTGCTCGCGCACGCGGTCCACGGCCTCGGCGTCGAAGCGCGGGGCGACCAGCGCCTCGCGCAGGAGGGCGACGGCCTCCGCGCGGTTCTCGGTGAGGATCGAGGCCTCCACGGCGACGGCGTCGTTGGTCGCCTCGAACGAGAAGCGGGCCGCGAGGTCCTCGGCGGCCTCGGCGAAGGCGCGCGCGTCCCGCTCGCCCGCGCCCTCCTCGAGCGTCGCGGCCATGAGGTTCACGGCACCGCGCTTGCCCGGCGCATCCAGCGAGGCGCCGCCCTCGAAGCGGATGTCGAAGGCGGTGAAGGGGATCGAGTGCTCCTCCACCAGCCAGGCGGTGATGCCGCCGGGCGAGACGACCTCCTGGATCTCCACCGCCGCGTGGGCGGCGGCGGGCAGGAGGGTGGCGGCGGCGAAGGCCAGGGCGCGGAGGGAAAGGCTCATGCGTCGTCCTCGGGATCGGTCGGGGCGGTTGGGGCGTCGGCGGGCGTGACGGCAGGCTCCTCGGGGACGGCCTCGAGGGTGTCCGTGGCGGTCTCGGAGGGGGCCTGCAGGTAGCCCGTCACGGAGGCGTCCGCGTCGAACAGCGCGCGTGCGGCGGCCACCACGTCCTCGCCGGTCACCGCGTCGAGGATCGCGGGCCACGCCTGCACGTCCTCGACCGTGAGGCCGGACGTGATGCCCACGCCGTAGGTGCGTGCGCGGCCCTGGAGGCTGTCGCGGCCGTAGATCTCGGCGGCGCGGAGCTGGGTCTTGATGCGCTCGAGCTGCGCCTCGTCGACGCCCTCCTCCAAGAGCCGCGCGATCATGCGGTCCATGTCGGCCTCGGCCTCGGCCAGCGAGCGGCCAGGGACCGGCATCACGACGACGCCGAAGGTCGTCTGGTCGAGCGAGGTGCCCGAGTAGAAGGCCGAGGTGTAGAGTGCGGTCTTCTCGTCCTGCTCCAGCACGCGGCCCATCAGCGAGGTCTGCGACGAGCCGCCCAGCACGCGGGCGAGCACCGTGAGAGCCGCCGCCTCCTCCTGCGCGCCTGGGTCACGCTCGGGGGCGAGGTAGGTGCGGATCACGTAAGGGTTCGAGACGCGCTCGTCCTCGAACACGAGGCGGCGCGGCGCGATCTGCGGCGGCTCCGAGGGGCGCGCGCGGGGCTCGAGGCCTTCCGTGGGCTCCAGCGGGCCGTAGTGCTCCTCGGCCAGGGCGCGCACCTCGGCGGGGTCCACGTCGCCGGCCACGATCAGCGTGGCGTTGTTGGGCGCGTAGTAGCGGCGGTAGAAGGCGAGGGCATCCGCGAGGGTCAGCTCCGAGACCTCGTGGCGCCAGCCGATGATCGGCACGCCGTAGGGGTGGTTGAGGTACTGCGCGGCGTTCCGCTGCTCCGAGAACAGGGCGCCCGGCTCGCTGTCGGTGCGCTGCGCGCGCTCCTCCAGCACCACGTCGCGCTCGGTCAGCATGTCCTTGTCGTCGAGCACGAGGTCGCGCATGCGGTCGGCCTCCATCCGCATCATGAGGCCGAGGCGGTCGGCGGCGACGCGCTGGAAGTAGCCGGTGTAGTCCTGGCTGGTGAACGCGTTGTCGGAGCCGCCCTGGGCCTCGACCACGCGGGAGAACTCGCCGGGCTCCAGGTCGTCGGTGCCCTTGAACATCAGGTGTTCCAGGAAGTGGGCGATGCCGGACTTGCCCGGCGGCTCGTCGGCGGCGCCCACGTCGTACCACATCATGTGGACGGCCACGGGCGCGCGGTGGTCCTCGATGACGATGGCGTCGAGGCCGTTGGGAAGCGTGAAGGTGGTGACCGTGTCGTCGCCGGCGGGCGCGGCGGCGGCGGCGTCCTGCGCGAAGGCGGGCGCGGCGGCGAAGGTCGCGGCGGCCAGGGCGGCGGCGAGGGCGGGGGCTCGTGCGGGCAAGGGGGTCCTCCGGTGCAGGCGTCGGGATGCATGTGCGGCCTCGCGGCCCCCGCGCACAGGGGCGCGCACGGGGACTCACGCCATTGTCAGGGGACGCGCCCCCGCTTCAGCGCGGGTCGGGCGGCGCGGCCACGGTGCGCACGCCCAGCGCGCGCAGGCGTTCCAGCTCGCGGTGCTGGTCGAGCGAGAGCGGGCGGTAGGCGTCGTAGTAGACGTTCACGTTGAACAGCCGCTCCAGCAGCAGCGGGTCGTTGCGGCGGCGGAACGCGAGGTCCTCGGCGGCGAGCACGCCGCGGATGTTCTCGCCCACGCCGTAGCGGAACACGCGGGCAGCCAGCGCCGGGTCGGCGCCCGCGCCCGCGCCGGGGCGCCCGCCGAGCGCGGCCACGGCCGCCGCCTCGGGCGCGGGATCGGCGCGCGAGGGGCCGCCGGGCAGCGGCGCGGGCAGGGCCGCGTAGGTGGGCGGCTGCTCGAGGGGGCGCGAGGGCACGATCGAGAACTCGTCGGGGGTGCGGTCGGCCTTGCTGAGGTTCAGGAGGCGCGGCTCCTCGCGGGCGCAGGCGGCGAGCAGGGCGAGCAGCGGAAGGGCGGCGAGGCGCATGGAGGTTCTCCGGGACACCGGGGCGTTGCTAGCGCGCATCGGCGGCGCCGTCACCCGCCTTGTCGGCGAACAGCACCAGCCCGAAGGCGCCCGCGAAGATGAACACGTCGGCGAAGTTGAAGGCGAAGGGGTTGTGGATGCCCGGCACCGACATGTTGAGGAAGTCGGCCACCGCGCCGTAGAGCAGCCGGTCGAGCACGTTGGCCAACGCGCCCCCCACCACGAGGCCGGCGGACACGAAGGCCAGCGGATGGCGGAAGCCGCGCGACCACCACAGCACCGCGCCGCAGATGGCGAGGGCGAGGGCGATCAGCGCCCACTTCGCGCCGGCGCCCGACATGAGGCCGAAGTTGATGCCCTCGTTCCAGCCCATGCGGAAGCGCAGCCAGGGCGGGGCCACGTCCATGGCGCCGACCTCGCGCAGGTTCAGCAGGTGCACCACGAACAGCTTCGAGAGCTGGTCGATCCCGAAGGCGGCGAGGGCGGTGGCGGCGAGCTTTCCCACGATCAGTGCCGGAAGTGCCGCTGGCCGGTGAACACCATCGCCAGCCCGGCCTCGTCGGCGGCGGCGACCACCTCGTCGTCGCGCATCGAGCCGCCCGGCTGGATCACGGCGCGCGCGCCGGCCTCGGCGGCGGCGAGCAGGCCGTCGGCGAAGGGGAAGAAGGCGTCCGAGGCGACTACCGAGCCCTGCGCCGCCGAGTGCGGCAGGCCCAGCGCCTCGGCCATGTCCTCGGCCTTGCGGGCGGCGATGCGGGAGCTGTCGAGGCGGCTCATCTGGCCCGCGCCCACGCCCACGGTGGCGCCGTCGCGGGCGTAGACGATGGCGTTGGACTTCACGTGCTTGGCGACGCGCCAGGCGAACAGGAGGTCGCGCATCTGCGCCTCCGAGGGCGCGCGCTTGGTGACCACCCGCAGGTCGGATTCCGCGATCATCGCGGCATCATGGTCCTGCACCAGCCAGCCGCCGGCGATCTGCCGCATGGCGCGGCGCGGGGCGCGCGGGTCGGGCAGGGCGCCGGTGGTCAGGAGGCGCAGGTTCTTCTTCGCCGCGAACACGGCGCGGGCCTCGTCGGTGGCCTCGGGGGCGATCACCACCTCGGTGAAGATGCCGGCGATGGCCTCGGCCGTGGGGCCGTCCAGCGGGCCGTTCAGGGCGACGATGCCGCCGAAGGCCGAGGTGCGGTCGCAGTCGAAGGCGCGCGCGTAGGCCTCGGTGAAGCTGCCGCCCGTGGCCACGCCGCAGGGGTTGGCGTGCTTGATGATGGCGACGGCGGGCGTGGCGGGGTCGAACTCGGCCACCAGCTCGAAGGCCGCATCCGTGTCGTTCAGGTTGTTGTAGCTCAGCGCCTTGCCCTGGTGCTGCGTGGCCGAGCCGACGCCGGGCCGAGCCGAGCCGTCGCGGTAGAAGGCCGCCGACTGGTGCGGGTTCTCGCCGTAGCGCAGGGATTGGGCCAGGGTGCCGGCGGCGGCGACGCGGCGGGGCGGCGTCTCCTCCCAGCGGGCCATCCAGGTGGCGACGGCGGCGTCGTAGGCGGCGGTGCGCCCGTAGGCCACGGCGGCGCAGCGGCGGCGGAAGGCGAGCGTGGTGGCGCCGTCGTTGGCCTCGAGCTCCGAGAGCAGGGCGGCGTAGTCCTCGGCGTCCGTGAGGGTGCAGACCCAGGGGTGGTTCTTGGCCGCCGCGCGGATCATGGCGGGACCGCCGATGTCGATGTTCTCGACGGCCTCGTCCTCACCAGCCCCCCGCGCGACCGTCACCTCGAACGGGTAGAGGTTCACCACCAGCAGGTCGATCGGCGCGATCCCGTGGGCCTCCATGTCGGCGGCGTGGGCGTCGCGCAGGGCCAGCAGGCCGCCGTGCACCATCGGGTGCAGCGTCTTGACCCGACCGTCCATCATCTCGGGAAAGCCCGTCAGCTCGCTCACGTCGCGCACCTGGAGGCCGGCGTCCCGCAGGGCGCGCGCCGTGCCGCCGGTGCTGACCAGCTCCACGCCGCGGGCGGCCAGCGCGCGGCCCAGATCTTCGAGGCCGGTCTTGTCGCTCACGGACAGGAGCGCGCGGCGGAGGGGGACGGGGGTGGCGGTCATGGGCAGGCTCGCGTTCAGGTCCGTCTCGAAGCCGCGTCGGGCTCCTGGGTGCGGACGAGGGTCCAGTCGACGGTGGCCGCATAGGACATGACGCTGTCGGTTAAAACCACCTGCCGCGACGGCGTGGGCCGCAGGCGCCCGGGATCGAGGAAGACGGAAGGCCGGATCTCCAGCGGGACGCCGCCGCCGGGGCGCAGCACCCAGATCTCGCCGGTGGGCAGCGCGATCGTGGCCGCGCGCCCGCCCAGCCCGGTCTCGACCTCGGCGTCGGGATGCAGGTGGAAGGCGACCGTGAAGCGCACGGGGCCGTGAGCCGCGATCGCGTCCTCCAGCCGCTCCTTGTCGGGGCCCGACACGGCGCGCAGGGCGTCCTCGCCCTCGAGCCGCCGTCCGTCTGTGGACAGCACCAGCCGGCGCAGGTGGGTCAGGCCGTGCGTGGGGCGCCAGCCGTCGTGGGACAGGATCAGCGTGGAGGCGCGGCGGCCCTCGGTGCGCTGCCACTGCACCGTCTCGGGGCCCTCGGCGAGGGGGGCGATCCGCAGCCCGGGGCCGGCGGCCACGGGCGCGCCGATCCGGGACGAGGAATGGCCGTCGAGGCCCAGCGTGGAGTGCGAGGCGGTGGCGCGCCCGGCGCGGTGCCACTCGGGGCCGAACGGGCCGCCGGGGCCGCAGTTCACGACGACCGGCGTGGTGGCCGAGCACAACTCGAAGGCCAGGGTGGACGCATGGGCCGAGCCGGACGCCGCCCCCTCGGGCGGGGCCTCGGCGTCCACCACCAGCGTGGTGCGCCCGTGGGCGACCGGCACGAAGCCCATGGCGAGGCCGGTGGAGGGGCGCCCCCGCACGCCGCTCTCGCCCAGCACCCGGTCGAGGCGCCCGGCCCGGCCCGCGCCGCCGCCGTGGAACCGGGCCAGGCCGCCGTCGCTGTGGCGCAGGGCACGCAAGGTCGGCACGATCCGCGCCACCGCCTCGCGCAGGAGGGGCGGCACCGGGCGCCCGGCGCTGTCCAGCGAGGCGGCGGCCCAGCCGAGCAGCATCGCCACTTCCAGCAGCGCCTCGGGGTTGCGCGAGGGGATGCCGCCGTCGGCGCCGACGTCCGCGTCCGCGGTGCGGGCCAGCGCGTCGGTGGCGACGTCGCCGAGCCGCTCCATGCCCTCGAGCGCCAGGCCCGCCATCAGGAGGCCAAGCAGCGCCTCGGCGCGGGGCAGGCCCGCGGGCGCGCGGCCCCAGGTTCCCGCCAGCACCTGCGCCTGGCGGTAGAGGCTGTCGCGGAACCGCTCGGGCCGCTCCATGCCGCGCAGGAGCGCGGGGGCGTGGACGATCATGCGCACCAGCCGCCGCCCGGTGGTGGCGGGCGCCCAGCCGGGGCCGGCGCCGCGCCCGAAGCGGTCGACCCAGGCGAGCGTCCAGCCGCGCGCCCGCGCGGTGGCCTCGCGCCCGCCCACCGCCATCACGTCGTCGAGCCAGCCCATGCCGTGGAGCTGCAGCGCGAAGGGCACGGAGGGCGGGCGGATCGCCCAGGGATCCGGGGCGCCCTCGACCAGATGGCCGGCGAGGTGCCACACGCCGCCCAGCATCCGGTGGCCCGCGCGCTCCGAGCCCTCGGCGCGCGGCTCGGGGTGCCACACGAGCCCCTGCGCCCCGCGCGGGGGCGCGGCGCGCCACACCCTGAGGCGGGTCGCGATCCGGTTGCGGAAGCTGCTCATGCGTCCCCGTGGGCCCGTGGATCGGGCCTCTGGCGGGCGACGTTACGCCCGCCCGCGCCCGGTGTCACGCCGCGCTCACCCCTGCGCGAAATGGGCTAGGAGCGCCGCCGCCACGGCCGCCGGCGCCTCCTCGGGCGCGAAGTGGCCCGAGGGCATCTCCCGCCCCGCGAGCTCCACGGTCCAGCGGTTCCAGATCGACAGCGGATCGGGCTGCGAGGCGGGAAAGCCGCGCTCGCCCCACAGGAACAGGGTGGGGGCCTCGATGCGCCGGCCCCGCTCGCGGTCGGCTGCGTCGATCATGCGGTCGGTGTGGAAGCCCGCGCGGTAGTCGGCGCACATCGCCGCCACGCGCGCCGGGTCGGCCATCTGCGCGCGGTACGCCTCCAGCGCGTCGGGGGCGAAGGGTCGCAGATCTTGGTCCAGCGTCCAGGACCGGAGGGTGTGGTCGAGGTAGAGTTCCGGCGCCCCGGCGATCATGCGCTCGGGCATGGGGCTCGGCTGGGCGAGGAAGGTCCAGTGGTAGGCCTTCATGGCCAGCTCGGCGGCCCAGAGGTCCCAGAACTCCACCGTGGGCAGCACGTCGAGCACGGCGAGGCGCCGCACCATCGCGGGGTGGTCGAGTGCGAAGCGGTAGGCCAGTCGCGCGCCCCGGTCGTGGCCCGCCACGTCGGCGCGCTTGATATCCAGATACCGCAGCACGGCGGCGAGATCGCCGGCCATGCGGCGCTTCGAGTAGACGGTGTGGCCCGCGTCGTCCTCGGGCGCGTCGCTGGCGCCGTAGCCGCGCAGGTCCACGAGGATGCAGCGGTGCTGCGCGGCCAGCATCGGCAGCGCGGGCAGCCAGCAGCGGTGGCTCTGGGGATAGCCGTGGAGCAGCACCAGCGGCGGCCCGTCCCCCGCCTCGTAGGCGGCGACGTGGACGCCGGGCTCGGTCTCGATGCGGTGGGCGGTCAGGGGCATGGCGGCTCCCAGGGCTGGGGTTGCTCGGCGTAGGGGATGTAGAGCGGATGCTTCGGGTGGCCCGCCTTCGACAGCCCGAGGCACAGGAGCCGGTGGCCCGCGCCCCGCAGCATCGCCTCGACCTCGGCGCCGCGGTCCAGGTGCGCGCCGTGGGTGCCCCAGGCGCAGACCACGGCGTCGGCCCATCGCGCCGCCTCCAGGATGGCGCGGTCGTTCTCGGGGCGGCCCACCGGCTCGGGGTCGGCGCGCATGCGGCGCGGGTCGGTGGCGCGCAGCGCGAAGATGTTGGTGACGCGGAAGGCGCCGAAGCCGAGCGCGCGGGCCCGGCGCTCGCAGCGTTCCACGGTGGGATCGTTGCGCGCCTCGGTGGCCGTGGAGGGGTTGAGCATGAGGAAGTTCGCGCGCGGGCCGGCCTCGTCCCAGACACGGACGAGGTCGTAGCGGTAGCGCTCGTCGGCGGAGTAGACGGCGTGGGATGGCGCGTCGCCCTTCGTGTGCTCGCGGCGGATCATGGGGGTGGTGTGGCAGAGGCGAGCGAGCGGTGGAAGGGCGGGGCGGCGCCGACCTGTGGGCTACGCCCCGCCCCGGCCTTGAGCCGGGGCCTCGGCTTGCCACTGGCGCTTCCGTCGCGGAGCGGGGGAGGGACGCCGCTCGCCATGGATCGCCACTTCCCCAACCGCATCTCCCGTGGCGGGCGGAGGCCCCGGCGCAAGGGCGGGGCGGTGAGGGGCGCCTACCGCCGGAACACGCGGCTCGGATGGAGCTGCCCGCCGAGGTAGCGCCCGATGGCCACCGCCTCGCCGCCCTCCGACGCCCAGGCCTCGGCGCCCGGCTCGGCGCCCGCGAGGACGTCGCCGGGGTTGCCGTTCGCGAGGCGCACCGCCGCGCCGGGCGCGAGGGGCAGCTCGGGCAGGCCGCGCAGCGCCGTCTCCAGCGGCAGGAGCCGGGCCTCCAGCGCGGGCGTGCGCGCCTCGGCCTCGACCGTGTCCAGCGCGACGCCGTCCTCGGCGCGGAACGGCCCCGACCACGTGCGCCGCAGCCAGGCCGCGTGACCGAGGCAGCCCAGCGCGCGGCCGAGGTCGCGGGCGATGCTGCGGACGTAGCCGCCGCGGCCGCAGGTCATCTCCAGCTCCGCGCCGTCCGCGTCGCAGGCGACGATCTCGAGTTGCGCCACGTGCAGGGGGCGGGCGGCCAGCTCCAGCGTCTCGCCCTCGCGGGCCAGGTCGTAGGCCCGCGCCCCGCCCACCTTCACCGCCGAGACCTGCGGCGGCACCTGCATGATGTCGCCCCGGAAGGCCTCCAGCGCCGCCTCGACCGCCTCCGCGGAGGGGCGTTCGGGCGACGTGCGCAGCACCTCGCCCGCGGCATCATCCGTGGACGTCTCCGCGCCCCACGCGACGCGGAAGCGGTAGCCCTTCGCCCCATCCGTCACGTACGGCACGGTCTTGGTCGCCTCGCCCAGCGCCACCGCCAGCACGCCCGTCGCATCGGGGTCCAGCGTGCCTGCATGGCCCGCCTTCGCCGCATCGAGCGCCCAGCGGACCTTGCCGACCACGGCCGACGAGGTGATCCCGGCGGGCTTGTCCACGACCAGCCAGCCGTGCACCGCGCGCCCCTTGCGCCGCCGCGCCACCCTACCGCGCCCGCACGGCGATCATCGGCCCCATGGGCCAGCCCACGTCGGAGCGCCCGCCGGCGTGGAGCCGCGAGATCTTGCCGTCGAGGTAGAGCGCGTCGCGCACGCCCAGCTCGTCGCGGAAGAGGGTGGCGATCTCGTGGAAGGTCACCGCTCCGTCCGAGATCACGAGATGCAGCGTGCGCCCATCGGGCGAGGCACCGGCACCGTTGCGGACGTTGCGGTAGGGGCTGTCCTCGATGAACCTCGGATGCACCTCGCCATCGATCAGCAGCATCGGCCCCGACTGGGTGGCGTCGCGGCAGGCCAGGGATTCCTCGGCGTAGCGGCGGCTCTCGACCACGCGGGCCTCGCCGTCGCCGAGGCACAGCACGCCGTTGGGCAGCATCCCGAAGTTGCCGGGACCGGCGGAGGTGACGAGGGGGGCGACGTCGCGCCCCTCCTCGCGGTAGAGGCCCACGGGGCTGCGATCGCGGTGGTACATGCCCGCGTTCATGGCCACGAGCGCGGGGCCGTGGGCGGCCTCCATCGCGGCGAAGCTGCCGAGGATGCGGCCCTCGGCGTCGCGCAGGTGCAGGTCGGCGCGGTATCGGTCCAGGTCCACCGAGCAGACCGTGAAGGCCTGGCCCCGGTGCTCGACGCTCCGGCACAGGTCGGCGCCCTGGGCGGCGACGTGGCCGGGCGCGGCGAGGCTCAGGAGGACGAGGAGGGCGCGGATCACCGGGCCTCTCCGCCGTCCTCGCCCTCGTCCTCGGCCTCGACGTCGCGGCGAACCGTCTCGGAGCCGAACAGGTCGCGCGCGGCGTCCATGCGGTCGAAGGTCTCGTCGATGCGGAAGCGCAGGTCGGGCGCGTACTTCAGCGTGAGCTCCCGGCCGATCAGGCGGCGCAGCTCGCCCCGGTTGCGGGCCAGCGCGGCGATGGCGGCCTCGCGGTCCTTGCCGCCGAGGGGCAGCACCCAGGCGGTGGCGACCTTGAGGTCGGGCGAGCAGGTCACCTCGCCCACGGTGATGCTCATGGCGTTCAGCTCGGGGTCGTGCACGTGCCCGCCCTGCAGCACCTCGGAGAGGGTGCGGCGGATCAGCTCGCCCACGCGGAGCTGGCGCTGCGAGGGGCCGGAGCCTTGGAAGCGGGAGCGGGCCATGGGTCGTCCTCCGGATCGGAAGGCGCCCAGATAGGGGCGCGGGCGGAGGCGCGCAACCACGGCCAAAACGCCCGTGCACCCCCCGTGCACCCCCTGTACACCCCCCGTGCAGACATTCGGAGGACATCGCATGAGCGTGGGCATCGTGGTGGCGGGCGGCTCGGGCCGCATGGGGCGGATGCTGTGCGAGGTGGTCGCCGGCAGTGATGGGGCGCATCTGGCCGGCGTCACCGAGCGCGCGGGCCACCCCTGGGCGGGGCGCGACCTCGGCGAGGCGCTGGGCGGCGCGGCCACCGGCGTGCCGGTCACGGACGACCCCATCGAGGTGGTGCGCCACGCCCAAGCGGTGATCGACTTCACGGCGCCGGCGGCCACCGTGGCCATGTCGGAGCTGTGCGCGCAGGCCCGCGCCGTGCACGTCGTCGGCACGACCGGATTGTCCGAGGACGACATCGCGGCCCTGGAGCGCGCCGCCCGCCACGCGCCCGTGGTGCGGGCCGGGAACATGAGCCTCGGGGTGAACCTGCTGACGCAGGTGGTGCGGCAGGTCGCGGCCGCGCTGGGCGAGGACTACGACGTGGAGATCGTCGAGACCCACCACCGCCACAAGGTCGACGCGCCCTCGGGGACCGCGCTGATGCTGGGCGAGGCCGCAGCTGGGGGGCGCGGCGTGGCGCTCGCCGACGTGGCCGACCGGGGCCGCGACGGCATGACCGGCGCGCGGCGGCGCGGCGCGATCGGCTTCCACGCGATCCGGGGCGGCGACGTGGTGGGCGACCACGAGGTGATCTTCGCCGCCGACGGCGAGCGCATCGTGCTGGGCCACAAGGCGTCGGACCGGTCCGTGTTCGCGCGGGGCGCGCTGCGGGCCGCGCTCTGGGGGCAGGGGCAGAAGCCGGGGAGCTACGACATGCTGGACGTTCTGGGGCTGCGGTAACGCCTTCGGGACACACGCCCCGGCCCCGCGCCGGGGCCTCCGGGTGGCCAGCGGGTGCCGCCGAGCCGGAGGGGAGCGCCGGCGGAGGGCGGAGGCCTCGGCGCGAGGCCGGGGCGAAGCAACCTAGTGCAGCGCCGCCTCCATGAGAGGCTCCACCAGATCGGGACGCGAGAGCGGGGCCATGTGGCCGCCCTCGGGCAGGGTCTCGAAGCGCCAGCCGGGGGAGGCATTGCGCAACAGGGCCACGATCCCGGCGATGGGCCGGACCGTGTCGGCGGCGGCGATCACCGTGGTGGCGCGGGGCAGGCGGGCGGCCCAAGCGTCCACGGTGCCGGCCTCGTCCATCACGGCGGCCCATTCGTGGCGGTTCGGGCGGAGCGCATGGAGGAAGCGCGCGCGGCGCGCCTCGGGCATCGCGGCCCACGTGCCCGCGCCGTTCCAGTAGTCGGCGAAGCGCGCCCCGGCCGCCTCCCACGCCGCGTCGTCCGCCGCCCCGCACAGCAGGTCGCGCAGGCGCTCCACCTCGGCGAAGGCCTCCGCGCGCCCATGGAGGCGGAGGAGCCAGAAGGGGTTCGGCTCCAGCAGGACGAGGCGGCGCACCCGGTCCGGGTGCTCGGCCGCGACCCTCATGGCGACGCTGGCGCCGAAGGAGTGGCCCACGAGCGAGACCGGCCCGCCCCCGCGCAGGAGCGGCGCGACGAGCGCCGCCTGATCCGCCAGCGTCTGGGGCCGGCCCTCCGGCCAGGGCGGCGTGGCGCCGTAGCCGTGGAGGTTCGGGGCGAGGAGGTGGAAGCGTTCAGCGAGACGCTCCATCGTCCCGCGCCACTGCCGTGCGCCCGCGCCGCTGGAGTGGACGAGGACGACGCGGGGGCCGGCGCCGGCCTCGATCACGTCGGCCATCGGGGCGTCGCGCATGGGGCGTCTCCCGCGGGGTTGGGCCTGCCCGAGCATACCACGGGCGGACCGTCTCCGGGCGGGGCGACGTTCACCGGCTGGTTCCTCGGAGGCCGAGGGGGTGCGGTCGGCCTATGAATGGGGGCTCCGCCCCCGGCGCTCCGCGCCTCCCCCGAGGTATTTGTGAAACGAAGACGGGGGAGGCTGCCGGGGGGGGCGTTCCGCGGCGGCCGCCCCGGCTGCCGGGAATCGGAGGTTCGGCAGGCTCCCTAGAAGTCGATCGCCAGCCCCTTCAGCTCCCAGTCGCCGTAGCGCACCGGCTCGGGGCCGTCGCGGCCGCCCAGCTCGGGGGGCAGAGCGAGCGTCTCGGCGCGGCGGGCCTCGGCCTCTTCGAGGGCGCGGCGGGCGGGCTCGGGGAGGGCGGCGCGGCGGGCGGCCTCGGCGGCCGGGTCCAGCGGCGCGGGCGCGGGCGCCGCGCGGTCGCGCGACGAGGTGGGGCAGGCGGGGCCGTCGTCGCCGTCGCGCAGGGGCAGGTCCGAGGGATCGACGGTCATGCGCTGGGCCATGGGGCTCTCCTTGCCGCGGGGATGCCTTCGATATACGCGCGCCGGGATGGCGAACAAGGATCAGGGCGGGGCGAAGGCCCCCATGGGGGGTGGCGGAAGCCTCGCGCCGCGGCGCGAGGCGCTGCGCCTCCTGGCGCGGGTGACGCGCGAGGGGCGGATGCTCTCGGACGCGGCCGGCGAGGGCGACGGCGCCGTGCAGGCGCGCGCGCTGCGGCTGGCCGGGCTGGCGCTGCGGCACATGGGGCGGGCCGACGCCCTGATCGCCGGCGCCATGGAGCGGCGCCCGGCGGTGCGGGTGCAGGACATCCTGCGGCTGGCGCTCTCGGAGATGTTCGAGGACGGCGCGGCCCCCCACGGAGTGGTCAACGACGCGGTGACGCTGGCGCGCATGTCGCAGAAGACCGCCCGCCAGGCGGGGCTGGTGAACGCGGTGCTGCGCGGGGCCGGGCGCGATGCGTGGGACGCGACGCCCGCCCCGCGCCTGCCCCAGTGGCTGCGCGCGCCGGTGGGCAAGGCCTGGGGGCAGGAGCGGCTGCGCACCATCGAGGCGGCGCATCTGGCGGGCGCTCCCCTGGACATCACCGCGAAGGACCCCGAGGCGTGGGAAGGGCCGCTGGCCGCGGTGCGCCTGCCCACGGGCAGCCTGCGCCGCGCGGGCGGCCAGGTGACCGCGCTGCCGGGCTACGACGAGGGCGCGTGGTGGGTGCAGGACGCCGCCGCCGCCGTTCCCGCACGCCTGCTGGGCGATGTGGCGGGGCAGCGGGTCGCCGACCTCTGCGCCGCGCCGGGGGGCAAGACGATGCAGCTCGCGGCGGCGGGGGCAAAGGTCACGGCGCTCGATCTCAGCGATGCGCGGCTGGCGCGGGTGCGCCAGAACCTCGCCCGCACGGGGCTGGCGGCGGAGATCGTGGCCGCCGACCTGCTGGACTGGGCGCCGGACGCGCCGTTCGACGCGGCGCTGCTGGACGCCCCCTGTTCCGCCACGGGCACGATCCGGCGCCACCCCGACCTCGTGCACCTGGGCGCGAGCCGCGACCTCGAGGCGCTGACGAAGCTGCAGTACCGGATGCTCGATGCCGCCCTCGCCCTGGTGCGGCCCGGCGGCGCGCTGGTGTTCTGCACCTGCTCGCTGCTGCCCGTGGAGGGCGAGCATCAGGTGCGCGCGGCCCTGAAGCGCCATCCGGGGCTGGTGGCCGAGCCGCTGGACCCTGCCGACTGGGGCCTGCCCGACGAGGCGCGCTCGGAGTGGGGCCTGCGGCTCCTGCCCGACCTCTGGCCCGAGCGGGGCGGCATGGACGGGTTCTTCATGGCCCGCCTGCGCCTGCCGGCCTGAGGCTACTCCGCGACCACGCGGATCAGCGCGGGGTCGATCGCGTCCACGCCGGCGATCCAGGCGACCACGGTGCCGTCGAGCAGGAGGGTCAGGCCGCCGTTCTCGGGGCGGGTGCCGAGCGTGCCGCCTTCCTCGCCCGCGATCAGCTCGATGCGGTCGCCCTCGGGGTCGAAGTCCATGAGGCGGGGCAGGGGGGCGCCGGGCTCGGGCGCGAGCGCGCCGAGGCCCGGGCCGGCGAAGATCGCGAGGTCCGCGCCCGCGCCGCCCCAGCCCTCGTCGCCCGCCCCCATGGCGAGCGTGTCGTCGCCCGCGCCGCCGCGCAGGAGGTCGGCGCCGTCGGCGGGGCCGCCGTCGTGGTGCGTGCCGTCGAGCAGGTCCGCGCCCGCGCCGCCCTCGAGCGTGTCGCTGCCCGCGCCGCCGAACAGCCGGTCCGCGCCGTCACCGCCCAGGAGGAAGTCGTCGCCGTCCTCGCCCGCCAGGAGGTCGTCGCCCCCGTCGCCGTGGAGCGTGTCGGCCCCGCCGCCGCCCATCAGCGCGTCGCCCTCCGCGCCGCCGCGGAGGCGGTCCGCGCCGTGGCCGCCGTCGAGGTGGTCGCACCCGGCGCCGCCGGCGAGCGCGTCGTCGCCCTCGTTGCCCATGATGAGGTCACCCGCCCCGGAGCCGCCGAGCGTGTCGTCGCCCGCGGTGCCGAGCAGCGGGTCGGAGCGCAGGCCGAGGTCGCCGAGCAGCGAGCCGCCGCGACCGTCGGTGAGGTGATCGCCCGGCACCACGTCGACCCCGTCGGGCCCCGGGTCCCCGCTCTCCTCGTCCTCCTCGGGCGGCGGCGCGGCGGCGGACGGGGGGGCGGCTTCGGTGGCGGCGCCGCGCAGCACCAGCGCGGCGTCGTCGACGGGCGGGCGCGGCGGGGTGCCGGAGGGATCGGGGGCGTCGTCGTCGGGGGTGGCCGTGTCGAGCAGGTCGCCGCCGCCCCGGTCGCCGCCGTCCGGTTCGGGCGGGGCGTCCTCGGGGTCATCGGCGGGGGGGACGTCGAGCAGCATCAGCCCGCCCAGAAGGGCGCCGAGCAGCGCGGTGATCGTGAACATGGGGCGGGCCTCCGGATGCGCGCCGGCCCCCGGCGGGCCGGCCGCCGCATCCCCCCGGGCGGCGCTGCCCGGAGCTAGCACGGGCGCCCCCCGCCGGGCGAGCGCGGCATGGCCTCGGGGTTAACGGCGCGGGAGGGGGCTTTCGCCCCGCGCGGGGCTCGTGTACGGGGCGGCCTTCCACTGGCGCGTGCTGGACGACATCCCGGCCGCCGCCGCATCAAGCCATGGAGGCCCCGATGTCGATCACCGTCGAAGAGAAGCAGAAGCTCATCAAGGAATTCGGGACGAAGGAGGGCGACACCGGCTCTCCGGAAGTGCAGGTCGCGATCCTGACCAGCCGGATCAACACGCTGACCGAGCACTTCAAGTCCCACAAGAAGGACAACCACTCGCGCCGTGGTCTCCTGATGATGGTGGCCCAGCGCCGCAAGCTGCTGGACTACACCCGCGGCAAGGACGAGGCCCGCTACCGCTCGCTGATCGAGCGCCTCGGCATCCGCCGCTGAAGGCCGGCCCCCGCGGGGGCACGCCCGACGCCCTCCGGCGCCCCCGCTCGCGGGGGCGTCCTGCGTTTGGGGGGGGCACGCGACGCCGCGTCCGTGTTGACCCGTGCGCGCCTTCGCGGCGATCCTCGGGGGCGTCACAGGGAGAGGACGTGCCATGATCCCGACGCTCCGCGTGCTCGTGCACATGGGCAGCCTGCGGCGGCTCGCGCCGTTCTGGGCGCTCGCCGTCGTGCTGGCCGTGCTGTTTCCGTCGCCGTGGCTGCTCGCCGCCGCGCTCTACGGGGCGGTGCTGCAGTTCTTCGTGGAGTACGCGATGCACCGGTTCCTGCTGCACCGTGCGCCGCCCCGCGAGCAGGGGGCGTTCACGGCGCTGTGGCGCTCCCACATCGGCCACCACGAGTTTCCCGCCGACCCGGAGTTCTTCACCGGCGACGACCACTGGTACCCGGTGCGCTTCGGGCTCCTCTCGGTGTTGCTGCACGTCCTCGTGCTGTGGCCGCTCGTCGGCCTCGGGCCGGCGGCGCTCCTGTCGTGGGTGGCGCTGTTCGGCGGCTCGGCCACGGCCTTCGCGTTCTACGAGTACTGCCACACGCTGGCGCACCTGCGGGTGCCCAAGGGGTGGTTCGGGCAGAAGGTCACGCGCAGCCACCTCACCCACCACTTCCAGGACCACCGCGCCACGTTCCACGTCAGCTTCGGCATGGGCTGGATCGACCGGCTGATGGGCACGCCCCACGATGCGGCGGCGGCGCGGGCCCGCTTCGACCCGCGCACGATGCTGTCGCTGGGCATGGACCCCGAGGACCTGCGGCTGGTGACGGCGCGCAAGGCCCACGGCATCGACACGCCGCCGCGGGCGCGGGGGACTAGCGGACCCAGCCCTCGGTCCGCATGAGCGCCTGCCCCTCCTCGCCCACGAGGAAGTCGAGGAACGCGCGGGCCTCGGGGTCCGCGTCGGGCGAGACGGCCACGTTCACGTCGCGCCAGATCGTGCGCTCGGGCGCGAGCTCGACCATGTCCAGGTCGTCCTTGGTGATCGGCCAGTTGGGCCAGGTGATCCACGCATCCGCATCCCGCTCCGCGAACTGCGCGTAGCTCGCGCCCGAGCCGAGCGCGTAGGCGACGATGTTGCCTCGGAAGCGCGCCACGTCCTCCAGCCGCCCGAGCCGCCCGGCCACGTCCTCCCACACGCCCGTGCCCGAGGTGTTGTAGACGCCAGCGCCCTCGGTGACGACGATGCGGACGTCCTCGGCGAGCAGGTCGTCGAAGCCCTCGATCCCGCGTGGGTTGCCCGCGGCTACGGCGATCACCGCGGGGCGCAGGAAGATCGGCTCGACGCTCGCGGGGTCGAACGCGGTGTAGGTCAGGAGGAACGCGGTCATGGACTGCTCGGAGGTGCCCCACAGGATGTCCGCGCCGCGCTGCGCGTCGGCGGTCCAGTCGCTCTCGGGGCCGGCGACGACCTCGACCTCGGTGCCGGTGCGTTCTTCCCAGACGTCGGCCACCTTCTGGAACGCGGTGTGCGGCCCGCCCGCGCCGTAGAGCCGCACGACTCCGTCGGCGGGGGCGTGCGCGATGGCGGGGTCGTGGAAGGCGGTGTCGCCGCGCCGGTCGGCGGCGGTGTCGGCGAGGGCGGCGGCGGGGGCGAGCACGGCGAGGGCGGCCGCGGCGAGGCGGAGCGCGGGGCGGGACATGGCGATTCTCCGATGGGTCGGCTTCCAACGCGGAGCGGCGAGGATCGTTGCCCCGCGCACCCACGCCGCGGCTTCCCTTCCGCCGCCGATGCCCCTACATGCGCACCATCTGAGACGTGACGCAGCGGACCCCGGCGTCGTGCAGAGGACACAGGGGCCGGCGGCAATGGGGCCGCCACGCATTCGGGAGACCCGCAGGGGCGGGTGCGCTCCCAGACAGGAAAACGCATGTTCGACATCGTGAAGAAAGATATGGAGTGGGGGCACGACACCCTCACCCTCGAGACCGGCAAGATCGCCCGCCAGGCCGACGGCTGCGTGATCGCGACCTACGGCGAGACCTCCGTCATGGCCGCCGTGACCTACGCCAAGGCGCCGAAGCCGGGCCAGGACTTCTTCCCCCTGACGGTTCACTACAACGAGAAGTACTACGCCGCCGGCAAGGTCCCGGGCGGGTTCTTCAAGCGCGAGGCGCGGCCCACCGAGAAGGAGACGCTCACCAGCCGTCTCATCGACCGGCCCCTGCGCCCGCTGTTCGTGCCGGGCTTCAAGAACGAAGTCCTCGTGATCTGCACCGTGCTCAGCCACGACCTCGAGAACGACCCCGACATCGTTGCCATGATCGCCGCCTCGGCCGCGCTCACCATTTCGGGCGCGCCCTTCCGCGGCCCGATCGCCGGCGCCCGCGTGGGCTTCGTGGACGGCGAGTACGTGCTGAACCCGGCCGTCGATGACATGCAGGGGCTCCGCATGGACCCCGAGCAGCGCCTCGATCTGGTCGTCGCCGGCACCAAGGACGCCGTGATGATGGTGGAATCGGAGGCCTACGAGCTGTCCGAGGCCGAGATGCTGGGCGCCGTGAAGTTCGGCCACGAGCAGATGCAGCCCGTGATCGACCTGATCGTCGCGCTGGCCGAGGACGCTGCCAAGGAGCCGTTCGACTTCCAGGCGCCCGACTACTCGGATCTGTTCGAGGCCGTGAAGGCCGCCGGCGAGCAGCGCATGCGCGACGCCTACGCCATCACCGACAAGCAGGAGCGCACCTCGGCCGTCTCGGCCGCCAAGGACGCGATCCGCGAGGCGCTGACGGACGAGCAGCGCGAGGACGCAAACCTCGGCTCCGCGCTCAAGAAGCTGGAATCCACCGTCCTGCGCGGCGACGTGGTGCGCAACGGCAAGCGCATCGACGGGCGCGCCCTCGACACCGTGCGCGCCATCGACGCCGAGGTCGGGCTGCTGCCGCGCACCCACGGCTCGGCGCTGTTCACGCGCGGCGAGACGCAAGGACTCGTGGTGACCACGCTGGGCACGGGCGACGACGAGCAGATCATCGACGCGCTGCACGGCAACTTCCGCTCGAACTTCCTGCTGCACTACAACTTCCCCCCCTACTCGGTGGGCGAGGTGGGCCGCTTCGGGCCTCCGGGCCGCCGCGAGATCGGCCACGGCAAGCTTGCCTGGCGCGCGCTGCAGGCGGTGCTGCCGGCGCCGACCGACTTCCCCTACACGATCCGCCTCGTCTCGGAGATCACCGAGTCGAACGGCTCCAGCTCCATGGCCACCGTCTGCGGCGCCTCGCTGTCGATGATGGACGCGGGCGTGCCGCTGAAGGCCCCCGTGGCCGGCGTGGCGATGGGCCTCGTGCTCGAGGACGACGGCGCCTACGCGGTGCTGACCGACATCCTGGGCGACGAGGACCACCTCGGCGACATGGACTTCAAGGTCGCCGGCTCCGAGGCGGGCATCACCTCGCTCCAGATGGACATCAAGGTCGCGGGCATCACGCCCGAGATCATGGAGACCGCCCTCGAGCAGGCCAAGCGGGGCCGGATGCACATCCTCGAGGAGATGGGCAAGGCGCTGACCGAAGGGCGCCGCGAGTTCTCGGAGCACGCGCCGCGCATCGAGACCATGCAGATCCCCACCGACAAGATCCGCGAAGTGATCGGCTCGGGCGGCAAGGTCATCCGCGAGATCGTCGAGGTCTCGGGCGCCAAGGTGGACATCAACGACGACGGCGTGATCAAGATCGCGTCCGCCAACGGCGAGGCCATCAAGAAGGCCTACGAGATGATCCACTCGATCGTGGCCGAGCCCGAGGAGGGCAAGGTCTACCGCGGCAAGGTCGTGAAGATCGTCGACTTCGGCGCCTTCGTGAACTTCTTCGGCAAGCGCGACGGGCTGGTGCACGTCTCCCAGATCGAGAACCGCCGCCTGAACCACCCCTCGGACGTCCTCAAGGAGGGCCAGGAGGTCTGGGTCAAGCTCCTGGGCTTCGACGACCGCGGCAAGGTCCGGCTGGCCATGAAGATGGTCAACCAGGAGACCGGCGAGGAAGAGGCCAAGGCCGACGCCGAGTGATAGGCGGGCAAGCGCGACAGAGGGCCCCGGCATCGCCGGGGCCCTTTGCGTTTCACGGGTCCGCGTTCTAGGCCGGGGCGAAACCCGGAGGCCCCCATGCACCTGACCGTCTACCTCGCCGGCGAGATCCACTCGGGCTGGCGCGCCGAGATCGAGCGGGCCTGCGAGGGGCTGCCCGTGCGCTTCACCATGCCGGTCACCGACCACGCCGCCTCGGACGACTGCGGCGTCGCCATCCTCGGCGAGGAGGAGCGGCAGGTCTGGCACGACCGGCTGGGCGCCGGGATCAACGGCATCCGCACGCGCAAGGCCATCGCCGAGGCCGACGTGGTGGTGGTGCGCTTCGGCGAGAAGTACCGCCAGTGGAACGCCGCCTTCGACGCGGGGCAGGCGGCGGCGCTGGGCAAGTCGCTCGTCGTGCAGCACCCGCCCGAGCACGGGCACGCGCTCAAGGAGGTCTGCGCGGCGGCGGCCGCCGTGTGCGAGACGCCCGCGCAGGTGGCAGCGGTGCTGCGCTACGTCCTGACGGGCGCGCTGCCGGACTGACCGCCGATCGGGGCCGTTAACCGACCGTCAACGCCTCGCGGCGCAAGGTTCGCGGATGATCGAACGTCTGGAAATCGCGGTCCTCGCGCTGTCGCTGCTGTCCGTCCTCGTGATCCTCGGCTGGGGCGTCGCGGCAACGACATGAGGGGCGCGGCTCAGCCCGCGCGCGGGGGCACGTCCCATCCGCGCGCCACGGCCGGGCGGGCGCGGAAGCGGTGGAGGTAGGGGGCGAGGTTCGCGAACCCGTCCCAGCCCGCGATCTCGCGCGCGCCGTACATCTCCAGCCCGTCCAGCCACGGCGCGATCGCCATGTCCGCCACCGAGTAGTCGCCGGCGATCCACGCCCGCCCCTCCAGCGCGCCGTCGAGCACCCCCAGGAGCCGCCGCACCTCGTCCGCCGCGTGCCGGCGGGGCCGCGGGTCCGCGACCGCGCGGCCCGCGCCGCGGACCAGCCAGCCCAGCCGCCCCGTGGCCGGTCCGAGGCCCCCCATCTGCCACATCAGCCAGGCGGTGACGTGCGCCCGCTCCGCGGCGTCGCGGCCGAGGAACCGGCCCGCCTTCTCGCCGAGGTAGAGCAGGATCGCGCCGCTCTCGAACAGCGCCACGGGCCGTCCGTCCGGGCCCGTGGGGTCGAGGATCGCGGGGATCCGCCCGTTGGGGTTCAGCGACGTGAAGGCCTCCGACTTCACGTCCGCCGGGTCCAGCGTGACGCGGTGGGCGTCGTAGGGGAGGCCCGTCTCCTCGAGCATGATCGCCACCTTGCGCCCGTTCGGCGTGGGGAAGCCGTAGAGCTGGACCGCGTCCGCGCGCCGGGGCGGCCAGCGGCGGGTGATCGGAAAGGCTGAGAGGTCGGTCATCGGAAGCTCCCGAAGGGTGTCGCATGGGGGACGCAGCGCGCGGCGCGCGGCGCGCGGGGGGGGCAGACATCGGCGCGCGTTCGGGGGATGGGCCGTGCGCGCAGGGCCCCCGCGGGGCCGGACAACCCAACGAGGACTTCCATGATCCAGGAATTCAAGGACTTCATCGCCAAGGGCAACGTGATCGACCTCGCCGTCGGCATCATCATCGGCGCGGCGTTCACGGCCATCGTCAACTCGCTGGTCTCGGACCTCATCAATCCGGTGATCGCGCTGTTCACCGGCGGCATCGACTTCTCGGGCTGGTTCTACGTCCTCGGGGATGGCCAGTACGCCTCGCTGGAGGCGGCCAAGGAGTCGGGCGAGCCGGTCTTCGCGGTGGGCAAGTTCGTGATGGCGGTGATCAACTTCTTCATCGTCGCCATGGTGGTGTTCATGCTGGTGAAGGCCGTGAACCGCATCAAGGCCGCCGCGGAGCGCCCCGACGAGGTGGCGCCCGAGGTGAAGACCGGGCCAAGCCAGCTCGACGTGCTGATCGACATCCGCGACGCGCTGAAGGGCGAGAAGACGCCCTGAGGGGGGCACGCCCCGGACCTGATCCGGGGCCTCGGGGTGCCGCTGGCGCTTCGGTGGCGGAGCGGGGCGCCAGCGGAGGGCGGAGGCCCCGGCACGAGACCGGGGCGTCGCCGTCCGCCCTCAGGCGGCCAGGCCGAGCACCTGCTCGACGGGCGTCGAGTCCATCCCCAGCGCCTCGCCCACGGCGGCGTAGGTCAGCTTGCCGGCGTGGACGTTGAGGCCGCGGCGCAGGTGCGGGTCGGCGGCGCAGGCCTCCTTCCAGCCCAGATCGGCAAGGCGCAGCATGAAGGGCAGCGTCGCGTTGCCGAGGGCCAGGGTCGAGGTGCGGGCCACGGCGCCCGGCATGTTCGCCACGCAGTAGTGCATGATGCCGTCCACCTCGTAGATCGGGTCCTGGTGCGTGGTCGCCCGCGAGGTCTCGAAGCAGCCGCCTTGGTCGATCGCCACGTCTACGATGGCCGCGCCCGGCTTCATGTGGGCGAGCTGCGCGCGGGTCACCAGCTTGGGTGCCGCGGCACCGGGGATCAGCACGGCGCCGATCACCATGTCGGCGGCGACGACCATCTCGGCGGTGTTGCCGGCCGAGGCGTAGCGGGTCTTGAAGACGCCGCCGAAGGCGTCGTCGAGGTAGCGCAGCCGGTCGATCGAGCGGTCGAGCACGGTGACGTCGGCGCCCATGCCGGCCGCGATGCGCGCCGCATGGGTGCCGACCACGCCGCCGCCGATCACCACGACGCTGGCCGGGCCGACGCCGGGCACGCCGCCCATCAGGACGCCGCGCCCGCCGTTGGCCTTCTGCAGCGTCCACGCGCCCATCTGCGGGGCGAGGCGCCCGGCTACCTCGGACATGGGCGCCAGCAGCGGCAGGCCGCCGCGCGGGTCGGTCACGGTCTCGTAGGCGATGCAGGTGGCGCCGGAGGCCAGGAGGTCCTTCGTCTGCTCGGGGTCGGGGGCGAGGTGGAGGTAGGTGAACAGCACCTGGCCCTCGCGCAGCATGGCGCGCTCGGGGGCCTGGGGCTCCTTGACCTTCACGATCATGTCGGCGCGGGCGAAGACCTCCTGGGCCGTGTCCACGATCTCGCAGCCCATCTGGCGGTACTGCTCGTCCGAAAAGCCCGAGCCGGTGCCGGCGTTGGTCTCGATGACGACCTGGTGGTCGTGGGCGATCAGCTCCAGCGCGGCGGACGGCGTGAGGCCGACGCGGAACTCCTGGGGCTTGATCTCCTTGGGGCAGCCGACAAGCATGGTGGTTCTCCCTGAACAGGCGTGTCTGCACGCAGTCTAGCGCGGGCGCGGCGGCGATGCTTCGCGCAACCCGGCTTGCATCGATGCCCCAGCGCCTGCATCGTGCACGAAACGGCGTTTCGGCGGGAGGATCGTGCGTGGAGCGGGAGTACGACGACACGGACGCGCGCCTCCTGCGAATCGTGCAGGCCGACGCGCGCCTCTCGGCGGCCGAGCTGTCGGAGCGGGTGCACCTGTCGCCCTCGGCGTGCCACCGCAGGCTCCAACGGCTGGAGCGGGCGGGCGTGATCCGCGCGCAGGTGGCCCTGCTCGACCGCCGCGCGGTGGGGCGGCCCGTGGTGGTCTTCGTGGAGATCAGCCTCGCCTCACAGGCCGACGACGTGCTCGACGCCTTCGAGGCCGCCGCCGCGCGCATCCCGGACGTGCTGGAATGCCACCTGATGACGGGCGCCTACGACTACCTGCTGAAGGTGGTGGCGCGCGACTCGGAGGACTTCGCGCGCATCCACCGCAAGCACCTCGCCGGGCTACCGGGGGTGGCCAAGCTGCAGTCGAGCTTCGCGCTCAAGACGGTGTCGGAGACGACCGCGCTGCCCGTCTGAGCGTCAGCTCAGAAGCGCCGCCGCGCCCAGCACCACCGCGCCCGCCGCCACCGCCTGCAGGACATCCTTGCGCCAGGCCGCCACCCCGAGGGTCGCCGCCGCCGCCAGGAGGCGCCACGGATCCACCGCGCCGCCCGTGGAGGCGGGCCAGAGCACCAGCGGCGCCACCAGCCCGGGGATCACCGCGACGCCGGTGTAGCGCAGATGGCGCAGGAGCCACGGGGGCAGGGGGCGGTCGCCGATGAGGCCGAGGAAGCTCCACCGCACGAGGTAGGTCGCCGCCCCGAGGGCCACGATCACGAACCAGACCACCGCGTCGCTCACGACCGCCGCTCCACTTCGGCGCCGGTGGCCATGGCAAGCGCGGCGGCGGCCAGCAGCCCGAGGTTCCAGGGCAGCCACGCCAGCCCCAGCGCCGCCACAACCGACACGAAGGCTGCTGCCACGTGGGCGCGGGTGCGCAGCATCGGGCCGACCAGGGCCAGAAAGGCGAGCGGCATGGCGAAGTCGAGCGGCCAGCTCTCGGGGACGCGCGCGCCCAGTTCGGCGCCGAGCAGCGTGCCGCCGGTCCAGGCCGGGAAGACGGGCAGGGCGGTGCCCGCGAAGTAGCGCATCTTGTCGGGCACGCTCCAGGGCGTCTCCTCGAAGCGCGCGGCCGACAGGGCGTAGGTCTGGTCCACCAGGAGGTAGGAGGCTGCGGCCCGCTGCCAGCGCGGCGCCGAGCCGAGGTGCGGGACGAGGGCTGCCGAGTACATCATCATCCGCAGGTTCACCGCGAGCGCGGACAAGAGCACCACCGCCACGGGCGCGCCCGCGTCCATGAGGCCGAGCGCGGTGAACTGCGCGGCGCCCGCGATCACCACCGCCGAGAAGGCCAGCGTCTGGTCGAGCCGCAGCCCCGCCTCGGTGGCGAGCACGCCGAAGAGCGCGCCGAACGGGGCCATGATGACGATGAAGGGCAGGCCGTCGAGGACGCCGCGGCGGAACGCTTGGGTCATGGAGGCGCGGTAGGGGCGCGCAGGGGCGGTGTCCAGCGGCGGTGCGGCGTTGCAGGGGAGGGGGCGGTGATTCCGGGGCGCTGCCCCGGGCCCCGAGGTATTTGGAGCCAGAGGAAGGAGGGCGGAGCGCACCACGCCCCAGCCCTGCGCCGGGGCCTCGGGGTACGATCCGCGATGCGGGTGGAATGGTGCGGGACCGGGACGGAAGTGTACCCATGCTTCGCCGCTCGCGCGCGCGGCCCGATGGCATCCCCACCGTCCCTCGGAGACCCCGGCGCAAGGCCGGGGCGTGACCCGACCCTACGGCGCCACCCCGTCCCCGCCCTTGCAACTCCCCGCCTGCGCCAGCACCTTCCGCGCCGGAGGACACGCCCTTGGCCACCCAGCTCGCCCCCTCGCTCCTCGTCGCCCCCGACCCGGGCGCCCCGGGCCTCACCGCCCCCGTCGAGGCGCGCGACGAGACCGGCGCGCCCGTGCCCTTGCGCGTGGTCGAGGAGCGGCCCCTGACGATCTACCTCAACGCCCGCGAGATCGTGACGGCGATGACCGTGGGAGACCACCCCGAGTGGCTGGCGCTGGGCTTCCTCGCCAACCAGAGGATGCTGCGCCCCGAGGACGCGGTGACGGGCGTGGACTTCGACGCCGAATTGGGCGTGGTCGTGGTCCGCACGGCCCGCGAGACCGACCACGAGGCCAAGCTCGCCCGCGCCACCCGCACCTCGGGCTGCGCCGTGGGCACCGTGTTCGGCGACATGATGGAGGGCATGGCCGGCCTGCGCCTGCCGCCCCTCGAGGTGCGGACCTCGGACCTCATGGCGCTGAGCCAGGCCATCAACCGCACGCCCTCGCTCTACCTCGAGGCAGGCGCGATCCACGGGACATGCCTCTGCCGCGGCGCCGAGCCGCTGGCCTACTTCGAGGACGTGGGCCGCCACAACGCGGTGGACAAGCTGGCCGGTTGGATGCGTGTCACGGGGACCGTGCCGGACGACAAGGTGATGTACACCACCGGGCGGCTGACCTCGGAGATGGTGATCAAGTGCGCCGCGATGGGCATCCCCGCGCTGGTCTCGCGCTCGGGCTTCACCGCCTGGGGGGTGCGCGTGGCGCAGGAGGTCGGGCTGACGGTGATCGGACGCTTGAAGGGCCGACGTTTCCTCTGCGTCGCGGGCGAGGAGCGGCTGGTGCGGGACCACGCGCCGTGACGCCCGCGGTGATCCTCGCGGGCGGCCTCGCGCGGCGCATGGGCGGCGGCGACAAGGGGCGGCTGGTGGTGCGGGGCCGGCCCCTCGTGGCCCACGTGGTCGCGCGGCTGGAGGGGCAGGCGGCGCCCCTCGCGCTGAACGCCAACGGCGACCCCAAGCGCTGGGCCGACCTCGGGCTGCCGGTGCTGTCCGACACCGTTCCCGGCCACCCCGGCCCGTTGGCGGGGGTTCTGGCGGGCATGGAGTGGGCGGCGTCGCTCGGCGCCGACGCGGTGATCTCGGCAGCCGCCGACACGCCGTTCCTGCCGCTCGATCTGGCCGGGAAGCTCCACGCCGCCGCCGGCCCCTCGGGCCTGGCCCTCGCCTCGGCGGGGGGGCGCCCGCAGCCGACCTTCGGCCTCTGGCCCGTGGCGCTGCGGGGCGACCTGCGCGCGGCGCTGGAGGGGGGCACCCGCAAGGTGCTCCACTGGACCGACCGCCACGGCGCGGGCTACGCCGAGTTCCCCGAGGCGGCGTTCTTTAACGTGAACACCCCCGAGGATCTCGCGGAGGCGGACCGGTGATCCTCTGGGGCATCGTCGGGCGCAAGGACGCCGGCAAGACCACGCTGACCGAGCGGTTGGTGGCGGAACTCACGCGCCGCGGCCTCGCCGTCTCGACGCTCAAGCGCACCCATCACGCGCTCGACCTGGAGGTGCCCGGCACCGACAGCCACCGCCACCGGGTCGCGGGCGCGCGGCAGGTGCTGCTGGCGTCCGATGCGCGCATCGCGCTGATGGAGGAGGCGCGCGAGCAGACGCTCCAGCAGCTCCTCGCCCGGCTCGATCCCTGCGACGTGGTGCTGGCCGAGGGCTGGAAGCGCGGCGACCACAAGCGCATCGAGGTCTGGCGCACCGGGTTGGGCGTGCGCCCGCTCGCTGAGGCCGACCCGACGATCCGTGCGGTGGCTTCGGACGGCGAGACCGGGCTGGCGGTGCCGCGCCTCGATCTGGGCGACGTGGGCGCCGTCGCGGACTTCGTGCTGCGGTGAGGTTCGATCTGGTCGTCGCCGCCGACTGGTCGTCCGCCGCGACGCCCAGCCCGGCCCGGCCCAGCGCCGACGCGATCTGGGTCTGCGCCGACCTGCGCGGCGAGCGGGAGGTGCGCTACTTCCGCACCCGCCACGCGGCGCTGGCATGGATCGACGCGCTGCTGGCGCAGGGGCACCGGACGCTCCTCGGCTTCGACTTCGCCTACGGCTTCCCGCGCGGCTTCGCGGAAGTCCTCACGGGGCGGGCCGAGGCCATCGCCGCGTGGGACTGGCTGGCCGAGCGCGTCCGGGACGGCGCGGACAACGGCAACAACCGCTTCGAGGTGGCCGCGCAGGCGAACGCCCGGTTCGGCGGCATCGGCCCGTTCTGGGGGCACCCGCAGGGACGCGACTACCCGGGCCTTCCCGCCCGGAAGTCGGCGCGCGAGGGGCTGACGCTGCCCGAGCACCGCCGCTGCGAGGGCGGGAGCGGCGCGAAGTCGGTGTGGCAGATCGCGTATTCCGGATCGGTCGGGGGGCAGACGCTCGTGGGCCTGCCGGCGCTGGCCCGGCTGCGGCGCACCCATCCCGATCTGGCCGTATGGCCGCAGCAGACGGGGTTCGCGGTGCCGGACGCGCGGATCGTGCTGGCGGAGATCTACCCGTCGCTGTTCGACGACATGCCCCACGACCACCCTATCCGCGACGCGCGGCAGGTGGCCGCCACCGCCGCCGCCCTGCGCGCCATGCCGGACGCGTGGTTCACCGCGCCCGCCGCAGTTCCCGATGCGGCGCGCGTCGCCCGCGAGGAGGGGTGGATCCTGGGCGTCGGGCCGGAGGGCTCGCTCGTGGCCAAGGGCTCGGTCGACCCGGGCGCGAGCGAAGGCGCCGGTCCGCAGGAGGCGCCCGCCGCCCGCGCGCCCAACGACTGCTTCGCGCTCCCCCCCGGCATCCGCTGGACGCCGGTGGACGAGGCGATGGCGACGCTCTCGCGGCTGGAGCCCGTCGCGGGCGAGGAGACCGTTCCCGTGGGCGAGGCGGCGGGGCGCGTCCTCGCGCGGGACGTAGCGGCGCTGCGGAGCAACCCGCCCCGGCCCAACGCCGCCGTGGACGGCTGGGGCTTCGCGCATCCGCCGCCCGAGGGGGCGGTGCCGATCGCCGAGGGGCGCGCGGCGGCGGGGCAGCCCTTCGCGGGCGCCGTGGCCGCGGGCCACGCCCTTCGCATCCTCACCGGCGCGGCGCTGCCCGAGGGGGTGGATACCGTGGTGCTGCAGGAAGACGCGGAGGCCGACGGCGGCGCGCTCCGCCTGCGCCACGAGCCGAAGCGCGGCGCCAACACGCGGCGGGCCGGCGAGGACGTGGAGGCGGGCGATCCGATTCTCCGGGCAGGCGCGCGGTTGCGGCCCACCGACCTCGCGCTGGCAATCGCGGCGGGGCACGGGCGCCTGCCGGTCCGGGCGCGGCTGCGGGTCGCCGTGCTCTCGACGGGCGACGAGATCGTGCCGCCCGGTGCCACGGGGGAGGGTATCTTCGACGCGAACCGGCCCATGCTGCTCGCCATGCTCGCGGGGTGGGGGATGCGGCCCGTGGACCTCGGGCACGTGGGCGACGATGTGGAGGCGCTGGCCGCCGCCTTGAACCGGGGCGCGGAGGCGGACGCGATCCTGACATCGGGCGGCGCCTCCGCGGGCGACGAGGATCACCTGTCGCGCTTGCTGGGCGAGCGGGGCACGGTCTCGCACTGGCGCATCGCGATCAAGCCGGGGCGGCCGCTCGCCTTGGGCCGCTGGCGGGGCACGCCGCTGTTCGGGCTGCCCGGCAACCCGGTCGCCGCCTTCACCTGCGCCGCGCTCCTCGCGCGCCCCGCGCTGCTGCGCATGGCCGGCGCCCCGTGGAGCGAGCCGCGCACCCTCACGGTCCCGGCGGCCTTCGCGAAGCGCAAGAAGGCGGGCCGCCGCGAGGTGCTGCGCGCCCGCCTCGATGCCCGAGGCCACGCCGAGGTGTTCGCCTCGGAAGGCTCGGGCCGCGTATCGGGCCTGAGCTGGGCCGAAGGCTTCGTCGTCCTCCCCGACGAGGCCATGACGGTGGAGCCGGGCGACCCCGTCCACTACCTCCCCTTCACGGAACTGGGCCTCGGGTAGCCCCCTTCCTCTGGCCGCAAATACCTCGGGGAGCGCGAGGGGCTGGCCCCTCGCTTCGGCCGGCGCCGTCAGTCGAGCCCGTTCGCCCGCGCCACGAAGTCCGCCAGATGCGGCACGTAGTCCTCGGCCCCGTCGCCCCCCATGTTCACCGCGCCCGCGTAGCTGTTGCGGATCGCCGCGCCCATCGGGTTGGCGAGGCCCGCCGCCTCGGCCATGGCGGCGAGGTAGGTGGTGTCCTTGAGGGCATTCGTCAGCGTGAACTTGTGGGCGTCGCGCTGCCCGTGGACGGCGGAGGCCATGAAGGTCTCGTAGAAGCCGCAGCCCATGCGGCTGCCGCGCATCACCTCGTCGAAGCGCGCGGGCGCGATGTCGACCTTGCGCGCGAGGGCCAGCGCCTCGGCGTAGATCGCGCCGTAGCCCATGGCGAGGAAGTTCATCAGCAGCTTCATGCGGTGGCCGGTGCCGCATGGGCCGACGTGCTCGACACCCGCGTCGGCCCAGCGGCGCAGGATCGGCTCGACGCGCCGGAAGGTCTCCTCGGACGCCCCCACCATGGCCGAGAGCTTGCCCTCCATCGCCTGCGCGGGCGTGCCGCCGAGGGGCGCGTCGGCCATGGCGCAGCCCGCCGCCTCGAGCCGCGCCGCCAGCGCCACCGTGGAGACGGGGTTGGCGGTGGAGCAGTCGACCACGATCGATCCGGGGGCGAGGTGGGGCAGGAGGGCCTCGACGATAACCTCGACCTGCGGCGAGCCGGGGGCGCAGACGTGGACCACGTCGGAGGCCTTCGCCAGCGCGGCGAGGTCCGCGGCCTCCGCGGCGCCCTCGGCCACCAGCCGCTCGACGGGCGCGCGGTTGCGGTGGGCGACGACCGTGACGGGGTGGCCCGCGCGCAGGAGGCTCAAAGCCATGCCCTCGCCCATCAGTCCCGCGCCGACGAATCCGATCCGTTCCATGCCTGTGCTCCCTCTGGTCCCGTGCGACTGTTCCACGCCCCGCGGGGGCGCGCCATCAGATGCTGCCGGCCTCCACCATGTAGTTGTTGGCGGTACACATGGCGGCATCATCGGAGGCGAGGAACAGCACCATGCGGGCCACGTGGGCGGGCTCGATCAGGTCGGGCAGGCACTGGCGGGCGCGGTGGGCCTCGATGGCCTCGGGCGTGACCCAGAGCGCCTTCTGCCGCTCGGTCATGATCCAGCCCGGCACCACGGTGTTCACGCGGATGCGGTGCTTGCCGAGGTCGCGCGCCATGGTGCGCGTCAGCCCGTGCACGGCCGCCTTGGCGGTGGCGTAGGCGGGAAAGTTGCCCACCGCCTCCCACCACGAGTTGCTTCCCATGTTGATGATCGCGCCGCCGCCGTGGTCGATCATGTCGGGGGCCACGGCCTGGATCGCGAAGAACATGTGGCGCAGGTTGGTGGCCTGCCGCTCGTCCCAGTACGCGGGCGTCACCTCGCGCCAGTCGTGGCGGTCGTCGTGGGCGGCGTTGTTGACCAGGACCTGGGCGGGGCCGTGGACCTCGCGCAGGCGGGCGAGGGCCGCGCGGGTGGCCTCGATGTCGCGCAGGTCGCAGTGCTCGAAACGCACGGAGTCGAAGCGCGCGGCCATGGCCTCGCCGCCCTCGCGGTCGATGTCGAGGAAGCCCACGTGGGCGCCCTGCTCCACGAAGGCCTCGACGATGCGCGCGCCGATGCCGGAGGCGCCGCCGGTCATCACGACGCAGCGGCCGTAAAGCGAGGGGTAGCGGGCGAAGGTGTCGGACATGGAGGCCTCCCGGGGTGGTTCGCCCCGGACCTATGGCGGGGGCGGGGATGCGTCCAGCGCGGGGGGGGCCGCCGCCGATGCCTGCGGCGGCCTTTCCGCGATATCGGTGGGGCGAAGGCGGCTACGCCTTCGGGCGAAGGCGGATCACCACGTCGACCTTGGCGATCTCCATGCCCTCGGGGGCCTCGGGCAGGTTGGGGATGCGCAGGCCTTCGGTGCCCGCATCCGACAGGTGGCCGCCGCCCTCCCAGTAGAAGTGGGCGTGGTCGTCGAGCCGGGTGTCGAAGTGGCTGCCCGAGCCGTCCACCGTGATCTCCTGCACCAGACCGGCTTCGGTAAAGGCGCGCAGGGTGTTGTAGACCGTGGCCAGCGACACCTTCTCGCCCGTCTCGCGGGCGGCGTCGTGCAGCCACTCGGCGGTGACGTGGCGGTCGCGCCCGTCGCCCACGAGGAGCGCGGCGAGGAGCACGCGCTGCCGCGTGGGGCGCAGGTCCGCGCCGGCGAGCCAGGCTTCGCCGCGCATGCGGTGGGTGTCGCAGAGGGGTTGCATCCCCCGAGGATAGGCACCGACCCCCCATGTTTCAAACGGATTCGCCGCCCGGGGCGCCTCACGGCCGGGTTGCGGCGTTGAAACGTGGGGTGATACGAGTGGCCGCAACTGCGCTTTGGAGGCCCGATGAGCCAGCACCCGACCTTCTTCGACCGCGACGACCTCCTGCGGTGCGCCCGCGGCGAGCTGTTCGGGCCGGGCAACGCCCAGCTGCCCGAGCCGCCGATGCTGATGATGGACCGCATCACCGACATCTCCGCCGACGGCGGGCTGCACGGCAAGGGCCACGTGGTGGCCGAGTTCGACATCACGCCCGACCTGTGGTTCTTCGACTGCCACTTCCCCGGCAACCCGATCATGCCCGGCTGCCTCGGGCTGGACGGCCTGTGGCAGCTCACGGGCTTCAACCTCGGCTGGCGCGGCTGGCAGGGGCGGGGCTACGCGCTGGGCGTGGGCGAGGTGAAGCTCACCGGCATGGTGCGCCCCGACCGCAAACGGCTCACCTACTTCGTCGACTTCACCAAGGCCGTGCAGACGCGGCGCCTGACCATGGGCGTGGCCGACGGCCGGGTCGAGGCCGACGGCGAGGAAATCTACGTGGTCAAGGGCATGAAGGTCGCCCTGTCCGAGTCGTGAAGGATACTGCCATGCGCCGCGTCGTCGTCACCGGGATGGGCATCGTCAGCCCCATCGGAAACACGCCCCAGGAAGTGGAGGCGTCCCTGCGCGCAGGCCGCTCGGGCATCACCTTCTCGGAGAGCTACAAGGAGCACGGCTTCCGCTCCCAGGTCCACGGCGTGCCCGACATCGTGCTCGAGGACCACATCGACAAGCGCGACCTGCGCTTCATGGGGCCGGGCGCGGCCTACAACTTCATCGCCATGGAGCGGGCCATCGCCGACAGCGGTCTCGGCAAGGACGAGGTCTCCAACGAGCGCACCGGCCTCGTGATGGGCTCGGGCGGACCCTCCACCTCGAACTTCTTCACCGCCTTCGACACGGTGATCAACAAGGGCTCGCCGAAGCGCATGGGGCCCTTCATGGTCACGCGCTGCATGAGCTCGACCAACTCGGCCTGCCTCGCCACGCCGTTCGGCATCAAGGGCGTGAACTACTCGATCACGAGCGCATGCACGACCTCGCTGCACTGCATGGGCAACGGCGTGGAGCAGATCCAGTTCGGCAAGCAGGACATCGTGTTCGCCGGCGGCGGCGAGGAGGTGGACTGGACCCTGTCGTGCCTGTTCGACGCCATGGGCGCCATGTCGTCCAAGTACAACGACGCCCCCGAGACCGCCTCGCGCCCCTATGACGCCACCCGCGACGGCTTTGTGATTGCCGGCGGCGCGGGCGTGGTGGTGCTGGAGGAGCGCGAGCGCGCCATCGCGCGCGGCGCGCGCATCTACGGCGAGGTCACCGGGTATGGGGCCACCTCGGACGGCGCCGACATGGTGGCCCCCTCGGGCGAGGGCGGCGAGCGGGCCATGCGCCTTGCCTTGAGCCAGATGCCCGAGGACCGCTCGGTCGACTACATCAACGCCCACGGCACCTCGACGCCGGTGGGCGACATCAAGGAGGTGGTGGCCGTCCGCAACATCTTCGGCGAAGGGTCCACCCCGCCGATCGGCTCCACCAAGTCGATGACCGGCCACAGCCTCGGCGCCACCGGCGTGCAGGAGGCGATCTACTCCATGATCATGATGAACGAAGGCTTCATCGCGCCGTCCATCAACGTGCGCGAGCTAGACCCCGCCTTGAAGCCGGAGGAGATCGCGACCGAGCTGCGCGAGGGCGTGGAGATCGACTCGATCCTGTCGAACAGCTTCGGCTTTGGCGGCACCAACGGCACGGTCATCATCTCGAAGCACCGGGCATGAGCGCCCTGTCGATGGCGGGCAAGCGCGGCCTCGTGATGGGGGTCGCCAACGACCGCTCCATCGCCTGGGGCATCGCCAGGGCCCTGCACGGGGCGGGCGCGGAGCTGGCCTTCACCCACCAGGGCGAGGCCTTCGGCAAGCGGGTCGCCCCCTTGGCCGAGAGCGTCGGCAGCGACATCGTGCTCGACTGCGACGTGACCGACGACGCCTCGCTGGATGCGGTGTTCGAGGCCCTGCAGGCGCGCTGGGACGGGCTCGACTTCCTGGTCCACGCGGTGGCCTTCTCCGACAAGTCGGAGCTGACGGGACGGTTCTCGAACACGAGCCGCGCGAACTTCCGCAACTCGCTCGACATCTCGTGCTACTCGCTGATCGAGCTGGCCCGCCGCGCGGCGCCGATGATGCGGCCCGGCGGCGGCATCGTCACGCTGACCTTCGAGGGCTCGCGCCGGGTCATGCCGCACTACAACGTTATGGGCGTCGCCAAGGCGGCCCTCGAGGCGTCGGTGCGCTACCTCGCCTCGGACCTCGGGGCCGAGGGCATCCGCGTGAACGCGATCTCGCCGGGGCCGATGAAGACGCTGGCGGGCTCGGCCATCGGCGGCGCGCGCCGCACCTTCCGCCACGCCGAGGCCAACGCGCCGCTGCGTGCCAACGCCACGCTGGAGGCCATCGGCGGAACCGCGCTCTACCTGCTGTCGGACGCGGGCATGGCCACCACCGGCGAGGTGATTCACGTGGACGGCGGCTACCACGTCATGGGCATGCCCCGGCCCGACAACCTCTGAACCCCCTTGCCCGCACGCCGTTTCAGGACGTGCGG
This sequence comes from Jannaschia sp. W003, assembly GCF_025144335.1. Lineage (NCBI taxonomy): Bacteria > Pseudomonadati > Pseudomonadota > Alphaproteobacteria > Rhodobacterales > Roseobacteraceae > Jannaschia > Jannaschia sp. W003. Next base: position 3,182,908 of record NZ_CP083539.1, on the reverse strand, counting down.
GCAATGGGGCGGCGTGGCGCCGCATCGTCCACGCCCCGGCCGCGAAGACCCCCCAAACCGACCCATCCGCCGGTTTCTCTGCCCAACTCCTGCCCGATCGTGGGGGCATAAGGGTCCCAAGCAGCAGGGCGGAGGCTCGAACGATGCGAACGATTGGACAGATGGTGCGCGGGGCAGGAGGCCTTTCCTGGGACTGGCTCGTGCTGACCGCGGTGCTCACGGGAACCGGTGTCGCTGTGTCGCGGGACATGGCGGCGAATCCCGACCCGGCGACCGGGCTGGGCACGGCCGCCCCCGCCCACACCGCGGCGGCGTTCCGCAGCGGACCGGACTGCGATTCGGGCAGTCGGACCGAGCGCACGGAGATCGCCGGCGGCGCCAAGGTCGCGGCGGTGGGGGGCAAGGTCCGCTTCCTCTGCGAGCTGGCGGACCGCTAGCCCGCCACCCTTCGATCCGGCCCGAGGCCCGGAGCCGCGTCCCCGCCCGGACGCGGCTCCGGGCCTTCGCCGTGCGCGCGGCTGGACACCGCCCGGCCGCCCTGCGACGAACGGGGCGACCTTGGGGGGACACATGGCCATCACGACCTGCATCTTCGACGCCTACGGCACGCTCTTCGACGTCTCCTCCGCCGCCCGGCAGGCCGCGGAGGAGGACGGGTTCGAGGCGCTGGCGGACCTCTGGCCCCGCCTCGCCGCCGACTGGCGCGACCGGCAGCTCCAGTACACCTGGCTGCGCACCATCGCCGGGGCGCACGTGGACTTCTGGCAGATCACCGGCGACGCGCTGGACTGGGCGCTGGAGGCCGCGGGCCTGCAGGGCCGCGCCGACCTGCGCGAGCGGCTGATGGCCCTCTACTGGGAGCTGGGCGCCTACCCGGAGGTGGCCGACATGCTGGACGCGCTGAAGTCCGCGGGCCTCGCCACCGGCATCCTGTCGAACGGCTCGCCTGAGATGCTGGCCGGCGCCGTGAAGTCCGCCGGCATCGCCCGCAACCTCGACCACGTTCTGAGCGTCGAGAGCGTCGGCGTGTTCAAGCCCGCCCGGGCCGTCTACGACATGGTGGGCCGCTCCTTCGACTGCGAGCCGGGCGAGGTGCTGTTCGTGTCGTCCAACGGATGGGACGCGGCGGGCGCGGCGGGCTACGGCTTCCGCACCGCCTGGGTGAACCGCGCGGGCGCGCCCGTCGACCGGCTGCACGCCCGGCCCGACCTCGAGCTCGCGGACCTCACGACCATTCCCGAGGTCGCCGCCCGTGCCTGAGTTCCGCTCCTCCGACAACCTGCGGCTCTGGTACGAGGACACGGGCGAGCACGGCGGCGACGGCGTGCCGATCCTGTGCCTATCGGGCCTGACCCGCAACTCGACCGACTTCGACTACGTGCTGCCCTTCCTCGCCGGCGAGCACCGGGTGATCCGCCTCGACTACCGGGGCCGCGGCAAGTCCCAGCGCGCGCCCGACCATAAGACCTACACCGTGCCCACCGAGGCGCGCGACGCGGTGGAGCTGCTGGACCATCTGGGGATCGACCGGGCCGCGATCCTCGGCACCTCGCGCGGCGGGCTGATCGCCATGGCGCTGTCGCTGACCCACAAGCCGAGGCTCGCGGGCGTGTGCCTCGTGGACATCGGCCCGGAGCTGGCGCCCGAGGGGCTGGAGGCGATTATGGGCTACGTGGGCCAGCCGCCCGCCGCGAAGACGCTGGACGAGGCGGTGGCGATGCGCGCCTCGCTCATGGCGGGCTTCGAGGGAGTGCCCGAGAGCCGCTGGCGCGAGGAGGTGGAGCACCACTACCGCGAGGGCGCCGACGGGCTGGAGATCAACTACGACGCCCGCCTGCGCGACGCGATGCTGGAGGCGGGCGCCGCGCCGGTGGCCGACCTCTGGCCGCTGTTCGATGCGATGGCGGGGCTGCCACTCGCCGCGATCCGGGGCGCGAACTCGGACCTACTGTCGCCCGCGACCTTCGCCGAGATGCGCCGCCGGCGCCCCGACATGATCGCCGCCGAGGTCGAGGGGCGCGGCCACGTTCCCTTCCTCGACGAGCCCGAGGCGCTGGAGGCCCTGAACGAATGGACGATGCTGCTTTGAAGTCGATCTGGGAGGCGCCGTTCGAGACCGCGCCGACGCTCCGGGACATCGAGGCCGCCGCGCAGCGCATCCGCGGCCACGCGCGGCGCACGCCGCTCCTGAACGCGCCGCTGCTCGATGCCGAGGCGGGCCGCCGGGTGTGGGTCAAGGCCGAGTGCCTGCAATTGACAGGCTCGTTCAAGTTCCGCGGCGCCTTCGCCACCATCTCGGGGATGCCCGAGGCGGAGCGTGCGCGCGGTGTCCTCGCCTTCTCGTCGGGCAACCACGCGCAGGGCATGGCGCACGCCGCCGCGCTGCACGGGATTCCCTGCGTGATCGTGATGCCCCACGACGCTCCGGCGGTGAAGATCGAGCGCACGCGGGCCTACGGCGCCGAAGTCGTGCTCTACCGCCGCGGCGAGGAGGACCGGGACGCCGTGGGCGCCGCGCTGGCCGGAGAGCGGGGGCTGACGCTGGTCAAGCCCTTCGATGACGGGCGCGTGATGGCGGGGCAGGGGACCTGCGGGCTGGAGATCGGCGAGGACCTGCCCGAAGGCGTCTCCGAGGTGCTGGTCTGCTGCGGCGGCGGCGGGCTGACGGCCGGCACCGCGCTGGCGCTGGAGGGCCGCGCCACGGTGCGTCCCGCTGAGCCGGACGGCTACGACGACGTGGCCCGCTCCCTCACCTCGGGCCGGATCGAGCGCAACGAGACCGAGGTCGGGGGGCTGTGCGACGCGATCCTCACCCCGGCCCCCGGCGCGCTGCCCTTCGCGGCGATGCGCCGGCTCTGCGGGCCGGGCGCGGTGGTGACGGAGGCCGAGGCCCTGCGCGCCATGGCCGCCGCCTGGCGCCACCTGCGGATCGTTCTGGAGCCGGGCGGCGCGGTGGCGCTGGCGGCGGCGCTCTACCGCGAGGGCCCGGACTGCGTGGCCGTGGCCTCGGGCGGCAACGTGGATCGCGCGACCTTCGAGCGGGCGCTGGCCGAGGGATAGCGTCCGCCACGCCCCGGCCCTGCGCCGGGGCCTTGGGGTGACGCTGGCGATGGCGTCAGGGTGAGGTGCGGCGCCGACCGCGAACCCACGCCCCGCTCCGCCACCTTATCACCAACGAACCCCGGAGGCCCCGGCGCGAGGCCGTGGCGTGGCGCACTAGCTCCGCGTCGGTCCCAGCGCCTCCGCCGCCGCGCGCCAGCTGCGCCAGAACAGCGCCGCCGCCACCAGCATCAGCGCCGAGGCCAAGAGGAACGGCGCCCCCGGCATGTCGCGCGGCCCGGACGTGGCCCAGCCGAAGGCCTGCGTGAACGCCAGCGGCGAGACGATCGACGCGACCGCGGCGATCGAGGTCAGCACACCCTGAAGCTCGCCCTGCTGGTCGTCCGAGGCGATCCGGCTCGCCACGCCCTGCAGCGCCGGCATCACCAGCGCGCCCAGCGCCGAGAGCGGGATCAACGCCAGGAGCACCCAACCTTCGGTGATGAACGCGATGAGGGCCAGAATCGCCGCGTTGTAGGGGATCCACAGCGCCAGCGTCCGCCGCTCGCCCAGGCGCGGGATCACCAGGCGGATCACGCCGCCCTGCACCACCGCCATGGACAGGCCGTAGACCGCCAGCGACAGGCCCACCGCCCGCTCGCTCCAGCCGAAGGCCGCTTGCGTGAAGTAGGGCCAGATCGCCGGATAGACCCAGTTCGCCACCTGGTAGAAGAACCACACCATGAGGAGCGGGCGCAGCCCCTCCAGCGCGCCGATGGCCCGGAGGCCCCCGAGGGGGTTGGCGCGGCGCCACTCGAAGGCGCGGGGGCGGCGCAGGGTCTCGGGCAGGATCAGGAGGCCGAGGGCCAGGTTCGCCGCCGAGAGGACGGCGGCGGCCCAGAACGGTGCGCGCGGGCCCCACTCGGCCAGGAGGCCCCCCATGGCGGGCCCCAGCACGAAGCCCAGCCCGAAGCCTGCGGAGACCAGCCCGAAGTTCTGCGCCTTCTTCTCGGGGGCCGAGACGTCGGCCATGAAGGCCTGGGCCGTGGACATGGTGGCGGCCGCCGCGCCCGCGACGATGCGGCCCACCAGCAGCAGCCAGATCGTGCCCGCCAACGCCATGATCACGTAATCGACGGCCAGAACGGCCATGGAGACCAGCAGCACGGGCCGCCGCCCCCACCGGTCCGAGACGTTGCCCACCGTGGGCGACAGGAGGAACTGCATCACCGCGTAGCTCGCCGAGAGCACGCCGCCCCAGATCGCCGCCTGCCCGAGGTCGGCGGTGCCCTGCACCTCCTGCAGCAGCGCGGGCATCACCGGAATGATGAGGCCGATGCCCATGGCCTCGATCATCATCGTGGCGACGATGAAGAGGACCGGGAGGTCGAGGCCGCGCGGGGCCGGGCTGGACGTGTCGGACATTGGGCGGGGCTATCGCGGATCGCGGCGCCGCGCCATGCGGCGCGCGCCGGCAGCGGCGCGCCTCCGCCGCCGGCGCGGGCCGTCAGCCCCGGTAGTCGCCCTCGTCCACCGCCTCGGCCCAGTCGGCGGTGCGCCCGTCCACGCGCTCCTGCACGGCGATGTGGGTCATGGCCCCGGCGTCCGTGGCCCCGTGCCAGTGCCGCTCGCCGGGGGCGAAGCGCACCACGTCGCCCACGCCCACGGTCTCGCGGGGCGCGCCCTCGCGCTGGACCCAAGCGCGGCCCGCGACGATCACCAGCGTCTGGCCGGCGGGGTGGGTGTGCCAGTGGGTGCGCGCGCCGGGCGGGAACGTGACCCGCAGCGCCTCGGCGCGGGCGGGGCCTTCGGCGGCCACGAGGGCGCGCATCCGCACCTCGCCCGTGAAGTAGGCGGGATCGGCGGGCTTGCCCGCCGCATCATCCGAGCGGTCGATCTGCACGGCGCTACTCTCCTTCGGCCTTCGGAGCGGCCTTCTTCGCCGCCGGCTTCTTCGCGGCGGGCTTCTTGGCGGCCGGTTTCTTGGCCGCCGCCTTCTTCGCCGCGGGCTTCTTGGCGGGCGCCTTCTTGGCCGCGGGCTTCTTCTTGCCGCCCTTGGCCTCGCGCTCGGCGATCAGCTCCACCGCCTGCTCCATCGTCACGTCCTCGGGGGCGGTGCCCTTCGGAACGGTCGCGTTCACCTTGTCCCACTTCACGTAAGGGCCGTACCGCCCTTCCATGACGTTCACGGGGCCGCCGCGCTCGGGGTGCTCGCCCAGCTCCACCAGCGGCTTGGCCGCCGCCCGCGCGCCGCGCCCGCCGGCCTGCTTCTTGGCCAGCTCCTCGACGGCGCGGTTCATGCCCAGCTCGAACACGTCGTCGGCGGAGATGGGGGCGTAGACCTTGTTCCAGCGGACGGCGGGGCCGTAGCGGTAGAAGTTGGTCTCCACCGTCTCACCGTCCTCGGGGTGCTTTCCGATCTCGCGCGGCAGCGTCAGCAGGCGCAGCGCCTTGTCGAGGTCCATGGCCTCGGCGTCCCAGCCTTTGGGGATCGAGGCGCGCTTGGGCTTCGGGTCGGCCTCGGTGGCCTCGCCGAGCTGCACGTAAGGGCCGAAGCGCCCCGACTTCAGCCAGACCTCCAGCCCGCTCTCGGGCTCCACGCCCAGCATCCGGTCGCCGCCCGCCTGCTCGCCCTCCACGCCCGGCGGGCCGAAGGGGCGGGTGTAGCGGCACTCGGGGTAGTTCGAGCAGCCGATGAACGCCCCGCCCGAGCGCGCCGTGCGCATCGACAGGCGCCCCATGCCGCAGTTGGGGCACAGGCGCGGGTCGATGCCGTCGCCCCGGTCCGGGAAAAGGTGCGGCTCCAGCACCTCGTTGATCTTCTCGAGCACGTCGGTGATGCGCAGCTCCGCGGTCTCGTCCACGGCGGCCTTGAAGTCGCGCCAGAAGCGCTCGAGCACCTCCTTGTAGTTCTCCTCGCCCGCCGAGACCTCGTCGAGCTCGTTCTCCAGCCCGGCCGTGAAGTCGTAGCCCACGTAGCGGCGGAAGTAGTTCTCGAGGAAGGCGATCACGAGCCGCCCCTTGTCCTCGGGGATCAGGCGGTTCTTGTCCTTCCGGACGTAGCCGCGGTCCACGATCGTCGAGAGGATCGAGGCGTAGGTCGAGGGCCGGCCGATGCCCAGCTCCTCCATGCGCTTCACGAGGGTCGCCTCGGTGTAGCGGGGGGGCGGCTGGGTGAAGTGCTGCTGGCCGAGGGCGGCATCCTGTGCGCCCCGGATCAGCGCGTTGTCGGAAGTCTCGTCCGCGTAGGTGCCGGCGGCCTTCCTGGCCTCCTCGCCCTCGTGGATCTGCGGCAGGCGGCGGTCGTCGCCGCTCGCCTCCTCGTCGTCGCGCCCTTCGGTGTAGACCTTCATGAAGCCGTCGAAGACCACGACCTGCCCCGAGGCGCGCAGCTCCGCGTCGCCGTCCTGCGAGAGCACGGACACCGTGGTGCGCTCCAGCCGGGCAGCCTCCATCTGGCTCGCCAGCGTGCGCTTCCAGATCAGGTCGTAGAGGCGCTTCTGGTCGGCCTCGGACACCTTCACCTCGTCGGCCGAGCGGGTCATGTCCGTGGGCCGGATGCACTCGTGGGCCTCCTGCGCGTTCTTGGCCTTGTTCTTGTACATGCGCGGCGAGGAGGGAACGTAGTCGGCGCCGTAGCGATCCTTGATCGCGTCGCGCGCGGCGTGGACCGCCTCGGGCGCCATGTCGATGCCGTCGGTCCGCATGTAGGTGATGAGGCCCGCCTCGTAGAGGCGCTGCGCCGCCGACATGCAGGCCCGCGCGCCCATGCCGAACTTGCGGCTCGCCTCCTGCTGGAGCGTCGAGGTCATGAAGGGGGGGCTCGGGTTGCGCGTGGCGGGCTTGGCCTCGACCGACTGGATGCGGAAATCGCGGTGCGCGATGGCCTCCACGGCCAGCTCGGCCTCGTGGGCCTCCCGAAGCGTCATGCGCTCGATCTTCTTTCCGGCCAGTTGCACCAGCCGCGCCTCGAAGCGCTGACCCCGCGGCGTCTCGAAGGTGGCGCGGACCGACCAGTACTCCTGCGGGCGGAACGCCTCGATCTCCATCTCGCGCTCACACACCAGCCGCAGGCAGACCGACTGGACGCGCCCGGCCGATTTCGCGCCGGGCAGCTTGCGCCAGAGCACGGGGGACAACGTGAAGCCCACCAGGAAGTCGAGGGCGCGGCGGGCGAGGTAGGCGTCCACCAGCGGCACGTCGATGTCGCGGGGGTTGGCGATGGCCTCCTGCACGGCCGCCTTGGTGATGGCGTTGAAGGCCACGCGGCGCACCGGCGTGTCCTTCTTGATGGCGCGCCGCTTGGTGAGTGCCTCGTGGAGGTGCCACGAGATCGCCTCGCCCTCGCGGTCGGGGTCGGTGGCGAGGATCAGGTCGGGGTCGGCGGCCAGCGCGTCGGCGATGGCCTTCACGTGCTTCTTGGACTCGGGCGGCACCTCCCAGAGCATCTCGAAGCCCTGTTCCGGGTCCACCGATCCGTCCTTGGCCAGGAGGTCGCGCACGTGGCCGTAGGAGGCCAGCACCGTGTAGTCGGGGCCGAGATATCCGTTGATCGTCTTCGCCTTGGCGGGGGATTCTACGACGACGACCGGCATGGGCAGGGACCTCGGACTTGGGACACGGGCGGCCCGGGGGCCACGGGCCGAACCCATGTGGGCGGGGCGCAGGGGTTGTCAACGGGGTGGCGACGGGCCGTTTCCGGGGCGTCGCCCCCATGCCCTACGGGCATTCCCGCGGCGCATTTCCGGTCTGCCGGCCCGTAGGCTGCCGCTAGAGCCGCACCACGCCGCCGCCGGGGCGGCGCGCGGCGAGGCCTTCCAGCTCCAGCTCGGCCAGCGCGGCGAGCAGCGCGGACGGCTCCGCGCCGGCGTCGCGGCAGAGCTGGTCCTCGGGCGAGGGGACCGGCGAGAGGAGGGCGAGGAGGCGCGCGCGCAGGGCGTCGTCGGGCAGGGAGGGCGGCGGGGCGTCCGGCGCGGGGGGCGGGGGCGCGGCGTCCTCGCGCTGGGCTTCCAGCGCGGCGAGCACGTCGTCGGCGCCGCGCACCAGCCCCGCGCCGTCCCGCAGGAGCAGGAGGCACCCAGAGGCGCGGCCGTCGATGGGGTGGCCGGGCACGGCCAGCACCTCGCGCCCCTGGTCGAGCGCGTCGCGCGCCGTGATCATCGAGCCGGAGCGCGCCGCGGCCTCGACCACCACCACGGCCTGCGCCAGCCCCGACACGATGCGGTTGCGGCGCGGGAAGTCGCGGGCCTGGGGGGCGAGGCCGAAGGGCCGCTCCGACACGGCGCAGCCCTCGGCGGCGATCCGCGCGGCGAGGGCGGCGTTCTCGGGCGGGTAGGGGCGGTCGAGCCCGCCCGCGTGGACCGCGACGGTGCGGGGCAGGGCGGCCCCGTGGGCGGCGCCGTCGATGCCGCGGGCGAGGCCGGAGATCACGGTGACGCCCGCCTCGGCCAGGTCGCGCCCCAGGGCGCGCGCCATGCGCAGGGCCAGCGACGAGGCGTTGCGGGTGCCGACGACCGCCACGGCGGGGCCACCCATGAGGGCCGCGTCGCCCTGCGCCCAGAGCACCGGCGGCGCGTCGCGCACCGAGGCGAGGCGGGCAGGGTAGCCCGGCGCGCCCCAGAGCAGCAGCCGCGCGCCGGCCCGGCGGGCGGCGCGGACCTCGGCGCGGGCCGCGTCCTCGGAGGCCGGGGCGTAGCGCTCCAGTCCTGCGGCGCGGGCGGCGTCGGGCAGGGCGGCGAGCGCAGCCTCGCCCGATCCGTGCTCGGCGAGCAGGCGGCGGAAGGTGGCAGGGCCGACGCGGGCCGAGCGCGCGAGGCGCAGGCGGGCCAGCGCCTCGGCCTGGCTCGGCGGGCCGTCCATGGGCGGCGGCGGCCCCTCGGCGAGGCCCTCGGGGAGCAGCTCGGTGTCCATGGGGCGGGAGGGTGCGGGGCGGGGGGTTAAGGAAGAGTGAAGCTGGCGCGTCGCGCTCGGAACGGCCGCCCCGCCCCGGCCTCGCGCCGGGGCCTCGGGGTGAGACGAGCGGCGTCGGGATGGGGCGCGGCGTCAGCGGGCTGCGCACCCCCCTGACAGACCATCACCAACGGCCCCCGAAGGCCCCGGGTCGAGCCTGGGGCGTGTCGCGCCTACCCCGCGGCCGAGCCCCCCACCGTCAGCCCGCCGATCAGCAGCGTCGGCTGGCCCACGCCCACGGGCACCCACTGGCCCTGCTTGCCGCAGTTCCCCATGCCCGGATCGAGCGCCATGTCGTTGCCGATGGCCCGGATCTGGCGCAGCGCCGTGGCGCCGTCGCCGATGAGGGTGGCGCCCTTCACCGGCGCGCCGACCACGCCGTTCTTCACACGGTAGGCCTCGGTGCAGGAGAACACGAACTTCCCGTTGGTGATGTCGACCTGCCCGCCGCCGAAGCCGACCGCATAGATGCCGTCCCGCACGTCCGCCACGATGCCCTCGGGCGCCGCATCGCCGCCCAGCATGTAGGTGTTGGTCATGCGCGTCATCGGCGCATGCGCGTGGCTCTCGCGGCGGCCGTTGCCGGTGGGGGCGACGCCCATGAGGCGCGCGGACTGGCGGTCCTGCATGTAGCCCACGAGGATGCCGTCCTCGATCAGCGTGGTGCGACCCGAGGGCGTGCCCTCGTCGTCCACGGTGATCGAGCCGCGGCGGTCGGGGATCGTGCCGTCGTCGAGCACCGTCACGCCGGGCGCCGCCACGCGCTGGCCGAGGAGGCCCGCGAAGGCCGACTGGCCCTTGCGGTTGAAGTCGCCCTCCAGCCCGTGGCCCACGGCCTCGTGGAGGAGGATGCCGGGCCAGCCCGAGCCCAGCGCCACGTCCATGACGCCGGCGGGCGCGGGCTCGGCGCGCAGGTTGACGCAGGCGATGCGCAGGGCCTCGGCGGCAACGCTCTCCCAGTGGGACCTCTCCAGGAGGCCGTCCAGCGCGATGCGCCCGCCGCCGCCCGCAGAGCCCGATTCGCGCCGGCCCCCCTCGTCCACGATTACCGAGACGTTGAGGCGCACCATAGGGCGCACGTCGGAGACCTCGCCGCCCTCGGGGCGCAGGATCGCGACCTCCTGCAGCGAGGCCGCCACCGAGGCCGAGACCTGCACCACGCGGGGGTCGCGCTCCCGGAGCCACGCGTCGATCTCCCGCAGGACGTCGACCTTCACGCCGAAGGCGACGCCCGCGATGGGGTCGGCGTCGCCGTAGAGGCGCCGGTTGGTGGCCTGCGGGGCGTCGGCCATCGTGCCCCCGCCGTCGGCCACGGCGAGGCGCGCGGTCTCGGCGGCGCGGCGCAGGGCGCTCTCGGAGACCTCGGTGGAGTGGGCGTATCCGGCGGCCTCGCCGCGTACGGCGCGCAGGCCGAAGCCCTCGGACGCGTCGTAGGAGGCGGTGCGCACGCGCCCGTCGTCGAACACCACCACCTCGGAGCGCCGCCGCTCCAGGAACAGCTCGCCGTCGTCGGCGCCGTCGGTGGCGGCGCGCAGGATGCCGAGCGCGGCGTCGCGGTCGAGATGGGTCTCGAAGGGGCGGAAGGGGGCGTCGGTCATGGGGCGGGCCTCGGATGCGGTTTCCCGCCCTAGATAGGGGCGCGGGGCGCGGATGTCGCGGGTGCGGCATGGGGTCCGCCCCCGGCGGGCGGCCTTGCGGACAGCCCCCCCGGTGTGGTCTTAGACCGGGCGAGCGGCGTCATGCCGTCCGATCCGACCGCACAAGACGCGAGACCTGCCATGAAGAAGCTGCTCCTCTCGGCCGCGCTGGCCCTTCCGGCCCTCCCGGCGGCCGCGCAACAGACCGCGGAGACGCTGTTCGGCGAGCTGCCGATCATCGGCGCGCCCTCGGCCGGGGGCATCGGCTTCCAGCCCGCCGCGACCTCGCTCGCCGCCGAAATCCAGTGGCTCGACGGCTTCCTGCTGGTGATCATCACCATCATCACCCTGTTCGTGATGGGCCTGCTGGCCTGGGTGGCGATCCGCTACCGCCGCTCCGTCAACAAGGTGCCCGCGCGCTTCACCCACAACTCGCCCCTGGAGATCGCCTGGACCATCGTGCCGGTCGTGATCCTGATCTTCATCGGGGGCTTCTCGCTGCCCGTGCTGTTCGACCAGCAGCGCATCCCCGAAGGCGACGTCGTGGTGAAGGTCACCGGCTACCAGTGGTACTGGAACTACGAGTACCCCGACGAGGAGCTGGACTTCGCCTCCTACATGATCGGCGCCGATGCGGGCAACGATCTGACCCCCGCCGTTCTCGAGCAGCTCGAGGCCGCGGGCTACTCCGAGGACCTGTTCCGCCTCGCCACCGACACCGCCGTGGTGGTGCCCGTGGGCAAGACCATCGTGATGCAGGTGACCGCGGGCGACGTGATCCACTCCTGGACCATCCCCGCCTTCGGCGTGAAGCAGGACGGCCTGCCGGGCCGCCTCGCGCAGCTGTGGTTCCGCCCCGAGGCCGAGGGCGTCTACTTCGGCCAGTGCTCGGAGCTGTGCGGTCAGGCCCACGCCTACATGCCGATCACCGTGAAGGTGGTCTCCGAGGAGGCCTACGCCGCGTGGCTCGCCGCCGTGAAGGCGGGTGAGCTGGAGAGCTGGTGATCCATCGCCCCCCGCGCGGGGCAGGGAGGCCCTGAGCCGATGACCGACGCGTCGCTGCACACATCCACCGGGGCCGCCTCCCAGGAGGCGGCCTTCGGCGACTACGTGGCCCTCCTCAAGCCGCGGCTCATGTCGCTGTGCGTGTTCACCGCGCTGGTCGGCCTCGTGGTCGCGCCCGCCGCGATGCATCCGCTGCTGGCCGCCGCCTCGGTGCTGTTCGTGGCGCTGGGCGCGGGGGCCGCGGGCGCGCTCAACATGTGGGTCGACCACGACATCGACGCGGTGATGCGGCGGACGCGGGGCCGCCCGATCCCCGCGGGCAAGGTGCGGCGCGAGGACGCGCTGGGCCTCGGGCTGGGGCTGTCGGGCCTCGCCGTCGTGATGCTGGGGCTGACCGCGAACTGGCTGGCGGCCGGGCTGCTGGCCTGCACGATCTTCTTCTACGCCGTGGTCTACTCCATGTGGCTCAAGCGCCGCACGGACTGGAACACCGTCGCCGGCGGCGTGGCCGGCGCCTTGCCGCCCGTGATCGGCTGGGCCGCCGCGACCGGCTCCGTGGGCTGGGAGGCGGCCGCGATGTTCGCGCTCCTGTTCGCCTGGCAGCCCACGCACTTCTGGGCGCTCGCCCTCTTCGTGAAGCTCGACTACCACCGCGCCGGCATCCCGATGCTCACCGTCACGCGCGGCCGCGCCGAGACGCGGCGGCAGGCGCTGATCTGGGCCGCCCTCACGGTGCCCGCCTCGCTGGCGCTGGCGCTCTCGGCGGTGGGCGGCCCGCTGGTGCTGGCCGTGGCGCTGCCGCTCAACGCCGTGTGGCTGTGGCGCGCCTTCGCCGTGTGGCGCCGCGACGACGCCGCCTCGGAAGGGGACGCCCACCGCGCCGAGCGCGCCCTGTTCCGCTGGTCGCTGGTCTACCTCTTCGCGTCCTTCGCCGTGCTCGTGGCGCAGGCCGCGCTGCCCGCCGCGTGGGGGTGGTGATGCGCCCCGACAGCGAGACCCACGTCCGCCGCCGGGGCCGCAACTTCGGCGTGCTCGCGGCCCTCGTGGGCTTCATCCTCGTGGTCTTCGCCGTCACCGTCGTGAAGGTGCGCGAGGGCGGGCTCTCGGAAGGGTTCGACCACGTGATGCGCCCGCAGATGCTGCCGCTGCCGGAGGACACCGAATGAAGTGGTTCCGCGACCTCTCCCCGAACGGGCGCGTGGTGGCCGCCACCCTCGCCACCGTGATCGGCATGGGGAGCCTCGGCTGGGCGTCGGTGCCGCTCTACGACCTGTTCTGCCGCGTGACGGGCTACGGGGGCACCACGGTGGCCTCGGCTTCGGGCGCCGCGGAGGTGCTGGACCGCACCGTGAAGGTGCGCTTCGACGCCTCGCGCGAGCGCGGCATGCCCTGGGAGTTCCGACCCGTGCAGCGGCAGATGGAGGTCCGCATCGGCGAGACCCACATCGCCTTCTACGAGGCCACCAACCCCACCGATGCCCCCGTGGCCGGCACGGCGAGCTTCAACGTCGCGCCTTTCGCCGCCGGGCCGCACTTCGTGAAGATCGACTGCTTCTGTTTCGAGGAGCAGGTCCTTGCCCCCGGCGAGACCGTGTCCATGCCCGTGACCTTCTACGTCGACCCCGCCATGGTGGACGACGTCGAGGCGCAGGGGGTAAGCGAGATCACCCTGTCCTACACGTTCCACGTGACGGACCTGCCCGAAGACTATGCGGCGCTGGCGCAGGACGCGCCGCCCAGGACCAACTGAGAGGGACGACGATGGCCCACGCCAAGAACCACGACTACCACATCCTGCCGCCCTCGATCTGGCCCTTCCTGGGCGCCGTCTCGGGCTTCTTCATGCTCATCGGCGCGGTGCTGTGGATGAAGGGCTCCGGCCCCTGGCTCTTCGCCGCCGGCTTCGTGGGCGTGCTGGGCGTCATGTTCGCCTGGTGGGCCGACGTGATCCGAGAGTCGAACCAGGGCGACCACACCCCCGTGGTCCGCATCGGCCTGCGCTACGGCTTCATCTTCTTCATCATGTCCGAGGTGATGTTCTTCGCGGCGTGGTTCTGGTCGTTCTTCAAGCATGCCATGTACCCGATGGGCCCCGGCTCGCCGGCCGTGGACGGCGTCTGGCCGCCCGCCGGCATCGAGACCTTCGACCCCTGGCACCTGCCGCTGATCAACACGCTGATCCTGCTGTGCTCGGGCGCCGCCGCCACTTGGGCGCACCACGCCCTGGTCCACGAGAACAACCGCGAGGACATGAAGTGGGGCCTCGTGCTCGCCATCGGCCTCGGCGTCCTGTTCACGTTCTTCCAGGCCTACGAGTACTCCCATGCCGCCTTCGGCTTCTCGGGCAACATCTACGGCGCCAACTTCTTCATGGCGACGGGCTTCCACGGCGCCCACGTGGTGATCGGCACGATCTTCCTCGCGGTCTGCCTCGTGCGGCTCCAGCAGGGGCACTTCACGCCCGAGAAGCACATCGGCTTCGAGGCCGCCGCCTGGTACTGGCACTTTGTGGACGTGGTCTGGCTGTTCCTCTTCGCCGCCGTCTACATCTGGGGCGGCTGACCCCCGCACCCACGACCCATCTTCGCGGCGCGGGATCTCCCGCGCCGCTTCGCGTTTGAAGGGCCCGCCCATGCGCTTTCTCTTCCTCGTCCTGTTCGGCCTCGGCGGCTGCGCCGTGCTCGTGGCGCTGGGGCTGTGGCAACTCGACCGCATGGCGTGGAAGCGGGGCGTGATCGCCGACATCGAGGCGCGTCTCGAAGCCGCGCCCACCGCGCTGCCCGAGGCGCCCGACCCCGAGGCCGATCGCCTGCGCGCCGTCACCGTCGAGGGCGCCGTGGGCGAGGGGCGCCTGCGCGTCTTCGGCACCTGGCGCGGGGGCGGGGCGGGGCACCGCGTGGTGGTGCCGCTGGAGACCCCGGCCGAGGCGGGCGGCCGCCGCATCCTCGTGGACCTCGGCGTCTCGCCCGAGGGCACCGAGCCGATCCCTGCGCGCCTCCTGGTGACCGGCAACCTCGACTGGCCTGCGGAATCGGGCGGCGCGATCCCGGACCCGGACGGCGACCTGTGGTTCGGCCGCGACGTGCCCGCCATGGCGGCGGCCCTGGGCACCGAGCCGGTCATGGTCGTCGCCCGCACCGTCTCGCCCGCGGGCATCCCCGTGCGGCCCGCCCCCGTGGGGACGGCCGGCATCCCCGACAACCACCTCGGATACGCCGTGCAGTGGTTCGGCCTGGCCCTCGTCTGGGCGGGGATGACAGCGTTCCTCGGCTGGCGTATGACCCGCCCGACCGCTTGAGGGGCCCTATGCGCTACGTATCCACCCGGGGGCAGGCCCCCGTGCTTTCGTTCGAGGACACGATGCTCTCCGGCCTCGCCCGGGACGGCGGCCTCTACGTGCCCGAGACCGTGCCGACCCTCTCGCATGCCGACATCGCCGCCCTCGCGGGGCTGCCCTACGAGGAGGTCGCGCGCCGCGTGATGATGCCCTTCGTCGGGGACGCCTTCGACGAGGCGACCTTCGCGGACCTCGTCACCTCCGCCTACGCGGGCTTCGGCCACGACGCCCGTGCGCCGCTCAAGCAGCTCGGCCCCGACCACTTCCTGCTGGAGCTGTTCCACGGGCCGACGCTGGCCTTCAAGGACTTCGCCATGCAGCTCATCGGCCGCATGTTCGAGCACGTGCTGGCGCGCCGGGGCGAGCGCGTCACGATCGTCGGCGCCACCTCGGGCGACACCGGCTCGGCCGCGATCGAGGCCTTCGCGGGGCTCAATGCGGTGGACGTGTTCATCCTCTACCCCCACGGCCGCGTCTCCGAGGTGCAGCGCCGGCAGATGACCACGCCCGATGCCGCCAACGTCCACGCCGTCGCCGTGGACGGGCACTTCGACGACTGCCAGGCGCTGGTGAAGGGGATGTTCAACGACTTCGCCTTCCGCGACCGGGTGGGGCTGGCGGGCGTGAACTCCATCAACTTCGCCCGCGTGCTGGCGCAGGTGGTCTACTACTTCACCGCCGCCACCGCCCTCGGCGCCCCGCACCGGCCCGTCAGCTACACCGTGCCCACGGGCAACTTCGGCGACGTCTTCGCCGGCCACATCGCCAAGCGCATGGGCCTGCCGATCGAGCGGCTGGTGGTGGCCACCAACCACAACGACATCCTCGACCGCGTCCTGCGCACCGGTGAATACCGCACCGGCGAGGTCCTTCCTTCGATCTCGCCGTCGATGGACATCCAGGTGTCATCCAACTTCGAGCGCGCGCTCCACCTCGCCTACGGCGGCGACGGCGCCGCAGTCCGCCAGCTGATGGAGGAGCTGGCCTCGGGCGGCTTCACCGTCTCGCAAGGGGCATTGCAGGCGTTGCAGGAGACCTACGCCTCGGGCCGCGCCTCGGAGGCGGAGACCACCGCCACGATCCGCGCCTTCGCCCGGCGCACCGGCGAGACGCTGTGCCCCCATTCGGCGGTGGGCGCCTTCGTGGCCGAGCAGCATCTGGGAACCACGCCCATGGTGACCCTCGCCACCGCGCATCCCGCCAAGTTCCCGGACGCCGTGGAGGCCGCGACGGGGGTGCGCCCCGCGCTGCCCCCCCGCATGGCCGACCTCATGGACCGCCCCGAGCGCACCGAGCGCATCGCAAACGACCTCGCCGCCGTGGAGGCGCTGATCGACCGCAGCCGCGAGGCGCAGGCCGCATGAGCGCGCAGCTCCACCGCCTTGCCAACGGCATGCGCATCGTGACCGAGCGCATGCCGGGCCTCGAGTCGGCCGCCGTCGGCGTATGGGTCAACGCGGGCGGCCGCCACGAGCGGCCCGAGCAGAACGGCATCGCCCACTTCCTCGAGCACATGGCCTTCAAGGGCACCGCGCGCCGCTCGGCCCTGCGCATCGCCGAGGAGATCGAGGACGTGGGCGGCTACATCAACGCCTACACCTCGCGCGAGGTCACCGCCTACTACGCCCGCGTGCTGGCCGCCGACGTGCCGCTGGCCGTGGACCTGATCTCGGACATCGTTCTGAACCCCACCTTCGATCCCGCCGAGATCGAGATCGAGCGCGGCGTGATCCTGCAGGAGATCGGGCAGGCGCTGGACACCCCCGACGACATCATCTTCGACTGGCTGCAGGAGGCCGCCTATCCGCGGCAGGCCATGGGCCGCACCATCCTCGGCCCCGCCGAGCGGGTGGGGACCTTCGGGCGGGGCGACTTCCAGCGCTTCACCGCCGAGCACTACGGCGCGGGCTCGCTGATCCTCTCGGCCGCGGGCGCCGTGGACC
This sequence comes from Jannaschia sp. W003, assembly GCF_025144335.1. Taxonomy (NCBI): domain Bacteria; kingdom Pseudomonadati; phylum Pseudomonadota; class Alphaproteobacteria; order Rhodobacterales; family Roseobacteraceae; genus Jannaschia; species Jannaschia sp. W003. The sequence continues at coordinate 3,165,998 of NZ_CP083539.1, read as the reverse complement.
ACGACGAGATCGTGCGCCTGGCCGAGCGGCTGTTCGGACATCTGCCACCCTCCGCCCCCTCGGCCGCCGATCCCGCCGAGTGGCGCGGCGGCGAGCACCGCACCCGCAAGGACCTCGAGCAGGCCCACCTCGCCTTCGCGCTGCCCCAGCCGGGCTACCGGGACGACGCGATCCACGCCGCCCAGGTCTATGCCGGCGCCATGGGGGGCGGCATGTCGAGCCGCCTGTTCCAGGAGGCCCGCGAGAAGCGCGGCCTGTGCTACACCATCTTCGCCTCCGTCAGCGCCTATGCCGACACTGGGATGCTGACGGTCTATGCCGGCACCGGCGCCGAGGACGTGGGCGCACTGGCCGAGCTGTGCGTCGACGAGCTGAAGCGCTCCGCCGAGGACATGACCGAGGCCGAGGTGGCGCGCGCCCGGGCGCAGATGAAGTCGGGCCTGCTGATGGGCCTCGAATCCCCGTCCTCGCGCGCCGAGCGCCTCGCCCGCGTGGTCGCCATCTGGGACCGGGTGATCCCGCTTTCGGAGACCGTAGAGCGCATCGACGCCGTGGACGCCGCCGCCCTGCGCGCCCATGCCGAGGCGCTGGTGGGCACCGAGCCTGCGCTCGCGCTCTACGGCCCCGTGGAGGCCGCGCCCGAGGCGGCTCGCCTGCGGGAGCGGCTCGTCGCCTGATGTTCTCGCGCCTGCGCCGTCCCCGCATCGAGACCGACCGCATGACCCTGCGGCTGCCCCAGCACGGGGACTACCGCGCCTGGGTCGCGCTGCGCGAGGGCTCGGCCCGGTTCCTGCAGCCATGGGAGCCGTCCTGGGCCCACGACCACCTGAGCCGCCGCGCCTTCACCAACCGCGTCTACTGGGCGCAGCGCAGCCAGTCCGGGGGCACCGCGCTGGCGCTGTTCCTCCAGCGCCGCGAGGACGGCGCGCTCCTGGGCGCGATCACCCTCGACAACGTGCGGCGCGGGCCGGCGCAGTCGGGCACGCTGGGCTACTGGATCGGCCAGCCCCACGCCCGGCAGGGCTACATGCGCGAGGCCATCGACGCGCTGGTCCACCACGCCTTCCGCCGCCTCGACCTCAGCCGCCTCGAGGCCGCCTGCCTCGAGGAGAACGCCGCCAGCCGCGGGCTCCTGGAGCGCTGCGGGTTCAAATACGAGGGCGTGGCGCAGAGCTACCTGCAGATCGACGGCCGCTGGCGCAACCACGTGCTCTACGCCAGCCTGCGCTCCGACCGCCGGGGCCGCACCGAGGTCGGCTAGGGGGGGTGCCGCGCCCGCATCCCGCCCTAGCTCTCCGGGCGGAGGGTTCCGCCATGATCCGAACGCTTGCCGCCATGCTCGCCGCCGCCGCCACGCTCGCACTGCCCGCGGGCGCGCAGGAGCGGCGTCCCAGCCACTGCATCGCCGTGGCCGACGCCGCGCCGGGGCTGGTCTGGCGAGCCGCCTTCGGGGCGCCGCTGGAGCGGAACTCGGTGCGCCTGAACTACGTCGACCACTCCATGTTCCTCCTGGAGACCGAGGGCGGGCTGCGCGCGGTGACCGACTACAACGGCTTCGCGGGCGTCGGGATCGTGCCGGACGTGGCCACCATGAACCGCGGCCACATCTCGCACTGGACGCCCGACCCGGGCGAGGGCATCGCCCACGTGCTGCGGGGCTGGTCCGAGGACCGTCCCGGCACGCCCGCGGATCACTACCTCGACCTAGGCGAGATGCTGGTGCGCTCGGTCTCCACCGACCTGCGCCCGGGCCGGGGCGGCGAGCGGAGCGGCAACAGCATCTTCGTGTTCGAGGTCGCGGGCCTGTGCATCGGCCATCTCGGCCATCTCCACCACGAGCCGACCCCCGAGCAGTACGCAGCCCTCGGCCGGCTCGACGTGGTGATGGCGCCCGTGGACGGCGGCCTGACGCTGCCCCACGCGACGCTCGCGCGGGTGCTGGGGCGCCTTCAGTCCTCGCTGGTGCTGCCGATGCACTGGTTCGGCGAGGCCACGCTCGGGCGCTTCCTCGACGCGATGGCGGCCGAGGGCGCCTTCGCGGTGGAGCGCCGCGCCGAGCCCTTCGCGGAGGTCTCGCTGCGCACGCTGCCCCAGCGCCCCACGATCCTCGTCCTCTCCCCCCGCTACCCGAGCGCGCAGTGACCCCGGCCTCCGCCATCGAGGCGCGCCTCCGCGCGGCGCTCCCCGCGCGCGCCGTGCGCGAGACGGAGCCGCGCTACCTCGAGGAATCGCGCGGCCGCTGGACCGGGCGCGGCGGCGTGGTGGTGGCCCCCGGCAGCACCGCGGAGGTCGCCGAGACGGTGCGGATCTGCGCCGACGCAGGCGTGCCCGTCGTCCCCTACGGTGGCGGCACCGGGCTGGTGGGCGGACAGGTCTCGGACGACCTGGAGCCGGTGATCCTCTCGCTCGAGCGCATGGACCGCGTGCGCGCCGTGGACCCGACCGAGAACGCCATGACCGTGGAGGCGGGCGTGGTGCTCCAAGCCGCGCAGGAGGCCGCCGAGGGCGTGGACCGGCTGTTCCCGCTGACCATCGCGGCGCAGGGATCGGCCCGGATCGGTGGCGTGCTCGCCACCAACGCGGGCGGCGTGAACGTGCTTCGCTACGGCAACGCGCGCGACCTGTGCCTCGGTGTCGAGGCGGTGCTGCCCGACGGATCGGTCATGCACGGGCTGTCGCCGCTGCGAAAGAACAACACCGGCTACGATCTGCGGCACCTGCTGATCGGGGCGGAAGGCACGCTCGGCATCATCACCGCCGCCACGCTCAAGCTTCTGCCGCGGCCCGCGCGCGCGGGCGCGGCGATGATGGTGGTGCCCTCGCCGGATGCGGCGCTCGGCCTCCTGAACCTCGCACGCGAGCGAATCGGCGAGGGAGTGTCGGCGTTCGAACTGATCGGGCGCCAGGGCCTCGACTTCCTCGCGGAGCACATGCCCGAAGTGCGCCTGCCCGTGGGCCGGCCCGACTGGTCGGTGCTGGTGGACCTCGGGCTGGGCGCGTCGGGCGATCCGCAGGCGGCGCTGGAGGGTCTGTTCGAGGCCGGGCATGCGGCCGGGCTGGTCACCGACGGCGCGGTGGCCCAGTCCGAGGCGCAGCGGGCCGAGATGTGGCGCGTGCGCGAGTCCATTCCGGCGGCGAACCGCAAGGTCGGCGCGGTGTCGAGCCACGACATCGCGGTGCCCATCGCCGCGATCCCGCGCTTCATCGCCGAAGGTCCGGGGCGGATCGCCCCCATCGGGGATTTCCGCGTGAACTGCTTCGGCCATGTGGGCGACGGCAACCTGCACTGGAACGTGTTTCCCGCCGAGGGGCGCTCCCGCGCCGATCACGAGGGCGACCGCGATGCGATCAAGCGCGCGGTGCACGACCTCGTGCACGAGATGGGCGGCTCGGTCAGCGCCGAGCACGGTGTGGGGCGCCTGAAGGTGGGCGACCTGGAGCGCTACGGCGACCCGGCGCGGCTGGCGGCGATGCGGGCGATCAAGCGCGCGCTCGACCCGGCGGGGATCATGAACCCCGGCGCGGTGCTGCGGCGCCTCTGACGCGGCGAACGGCGCGGCCCCCCGCGTGGTGGCGGCCCGCGCCGCCGCGCAGCGGCGATCGACCCGGACCCTTGCATGCGCCCGCGACGACCATCCGCACCCTAGCACGCTTCGGCCCCGCGGCGAAGCCGCGCGGCGTGGCCCCTCCCCGAACGAAGTGCGCCCCGCCGGGGGGAGGCGGGGCGCTGGGGGATTGTGTGACTTCTGCGATCGCCACGTCCGAGCTGTAGCCGGGCAATCGTTAAGGATGCGTTACCGCGGAGGCGGAAACCGTCAGGCGCCCTCGAATTCGCACAGGGCGTGCACGGGCATCCCGGCCGCCTCCAGCCGGGCCCGTCCGCCCAGCTCCGGCAGGTCGATCACGAAGGCCGAGGCGACGACCTCCGCGCCCAGGCGGCGCAGGAGGGCGATGCCCGCCTCGGCGGTGCCGCCCGTGGCCAGCAGGTCGTCCACCATCAGGACACGCGTGCCCGGCTCCAGCGCGTCGCGGTGCACCTCCAGGGTGGCCTGGCCGTATTCCAGCGCGTAGTCCTGCTGGTACGTGGGCCCCGGCAGCTTGCCCTTCTTGCGCAGCGGCACGAAGCCGGTGCCGAGCTGGTGGGCGATGGCGCCGCCGAGGATGAAGCCCCGCGCCTCCAGCCCCGCCACCGCGTCGATGGTGCGCCCCGCGAAGGGGTCGAGCATCTGGTCCACCGCGAGCCGCATGCCGCGCGGGTCGGCGAACAGCGTGGTCACGTCGCGGAACAGGATGCCCGCGTGGGGGAAGTCCGGAATGGTGCGGATGTAGTCGCGCACGGTCTTCTTCTGCATCGCATCCCCCGGATCGGCCTCCCTCCCTAGCGGCGAGCGGGACGGGGGTGCAACCGGCGGCGCGCGGGCTCAGCCGGGGTAGTGACGCCGCAGCGCCATGCGGTCGCGCTCCGACAGGGCCTCGGCGGCGTTGGCGTCCTCGGAGAACACGCTCCGCCCGAGGCCGGGGCCGCGCACGTCGGTCATCAGCCCCGTGGCCTGCAGCACCTCCTCGAGCAGCACGGGCGCCACCTCCGGGGGCGGGGCGTGGGCCGAGATGGCGATGAGGCCGCGCTGGATCTCGCCGCCCCGCGAGGCCAGCGCCACGCGCCCGAGCTGCAGCAGTTCGCCGTCGAGGCCGGGCACGCCGATGCCCTCCATCACCGTGTCGGGCGGCGTGGGCACCACGTGGATCGCCACGTCCGGCGCCACGTCGTCGCGCAGGAGCCGCAGGCCCGCGCCGGCGCCGTTGATCTGCGCGATCGCCGCATCGAGGCCTTCGTCGAAGCGCCGCTGGTCCGGGCCGCGCAGGATCGGCGTGACCGAGACGAGGCCGACGCGCAGCGGCGCGCGCCGCGCCTCGGGCCAGTGGAGGAAGGGCTTGGCGCACTCGCCCCCGGGCGGCGCGGCGCAGGCGACCGCGCGGTAGAACGCCTCGTCGTCCGGCACGGCGCGGAAGGGCACGAACTCCTGCGCCACGGCAGAGGCGGGAAGGAGCGCGGCGAGGAGGAGGGCGCGCGTCACAGGACGCGGCCCGCCACGGGGCGCAGGCGCTCCACCATCGCGGGGTCGCGGCGGTCGGGCGCGGTCATGACGGCGCCGTCGAGCGCCGTGGCGCAGCCGGTGCCGCAGGCGCCGTCCAGCCGCTCGGCCAGGAGGGCGACGGTCCGCTGCGCCGCGGCGCGGGTGCGGCGGAGCGTGTCCAGCACCTCGGCCACGTCCACCGCCGCGTGCCCGGGGCGCCAGCTGTCGTAGTCGGTCACGGTGGCCAGCACGGCATAGTGCAGCTCCGCTTCGCGGGCGAGCAGGGCCTCGGGCATCGCGGTCATCCCGACCACGTCGGCGCCCATGCCGCGGTGCAGCGTGCTCTCGGCTCGGGTGGCGAACTGGGGGCCTTCGATGGCGACGTAGCTGCCGCCCTCGTGGACGCGCGCGCCGGCGTCGCGGGCAGCAGTGGCGCAGGTGACCGACAGCCCTGCGCAGACCGGGTCGGCGGCGCCCACGTGGGCCACGAGGCCGGGGCCGAAGAAGGAGCGGGCGCGGCCCTCGGTGCGGTCGATGAACTGGTCCACCACCACCACGTCGCCCGGCGCCATCGCCTCGCGCAAACTCCCCACGGCCGAGACCGAGACCACGTGGGTCGCGCCCAAGTCCTTGAGCGCGCAGAGATTCGCGCGCCGCGGCACCGAGGCGGGCGTGTGCACGTGGCCGCGTCCGTGGCGGGCGAGGAACAGCACGCGCCGGCCCGCGAGGGTGCCGTCGAGCACCGCGTCCGAGGGCGCGCCCCACGGGGTCCCGACCTCGCGCCACGTGCCGCGGAGGCCGGGCATGGACCCCAGTCCCGATCCGCCGATGATGCCGAGCACGGGCCCGTCCGCATTCCCCATGGGCGCGATAGAGCGGATGGGGCGGGGGCGCGTCAACGCCCCGAATCCGGGGGGCGCCCCCCGTACACCCCCCGTGCACCCCCCGTGCATACCGAAGGGCACCGCCCCCCCGGCCCCCGGCGCTTCCCATCCCGGCCCCCGGCTGATAGGCGCGCCCCCGACCGACCATCCCGAGAGACCCGCCATGACAACCCCCACGCTCCTCGCGCGGCTGGGCGACCGCATCGGCTCGCCCGACCTGCGCGTCGCCCCGACCGATCCGCTCACCCCCTCGCGCATGCGGGTCGAGGTGTTGGCCGGCCTCACGGTCGCGCTCGCCCTCGTGCCCGAGGCGGTGGCCTTCGCCTTCGTGGCCGGGGTGGACCCGCTGGTGGGCCTCTATGCGGCGTTCATCGTCGGTATGGTGACCGCGCTGATCGGCGGGCGGCCGGGCATGATCTCGGGCGCCACGGGCGCACTGGCCGTCGTGATGGTGAGCCTCGTGGCGCAGCACGGGGTGGAGTACCTCTTCGCCGCCGTGGTGCTGATGGGGATCTTCCAGTTGATCTTCGGCGCCATGCGCTGGGGCAAGTTCATCCGGCTCGTGCCGCACCCCGTCATGCTGGGCTTCGTGAACGGGCTGGCCATCGTGATCTTCCTGGCCCAGCTCACCCAGTTCCGGGACGGCACGGGGGCGTGGCTGCCCCTGGGGGACATCGCGCTGATGCTGGCGCTGGTGGGCGTGACCATGGCCGTGATCTGGGGCCTGCCGCGGATCACCAACGTCGTCCCCGCGCCGCTGGCGGGCATCCTGGTGACGGCCGTGATCGTGATCGCCGCCGGCCTCGACACGCCCACCGTGGGCGACCTGGCCTCCGTGCAGGGCGGTCTGCCGGCGTTCCACGTGCCGAGCGTGCCCCTGACCTGGGAGACGCTGGAGATCATCCTGCCTTACGCCCTCATCCTCGCCGCCATCGGCCTGATCGAGTCGCTGCTGACCCTGAATCTCGTGGGAGAGATCACCGGCCAGCGCGGCGGCGCCTCCCAGGAGTGCATCGCCCAAGGAGCGGCGAACACGGTCACCGGCTTCTTCGGCGGCATGGGCGGCTGCGCCATGATCGGCCAGTCGATGATCAACGTGAAGTCGGGCGGGCGCACGCGCATCTCGGGCGTCTCGGCGGCGCTGTTCCTCCTGCTGTTCATCGTCGCCGCATCCCCTCTGATCGAGCGCATCCCGCTCGCCGCGCTCGTGGGCGTGATGTTCATGGTGGTGATCGGGACCTTCGCCTGGAACTCGCTGAAGATCCTGGCGCGGGTGCCGCGCACCGACGCGGTGGTGATCGTGCTGGTCACGGTCGTGACCGTGGCGACCGACCTCGCCATCGCGGTGATCGTGGGCGTGATCGTGAGCGCGCTGGCCTATGCGTGGCAGAACGCGACGCGCATCTCGGCCACCACCTCGGACGCGGGCGGCGTGCGGACCTACCGGGTGCGCGGGCCGCTGTTCTTCGGCTCGGCCGCGGGCTTCGCCGAGATGTTCGACCCGGATGCGGACCCGGACACGGTGGTCGTGGACTTCGCCGAGAGCCGGGTGGCCGACCAGTCCGCGCTCCAGGCCATCGAGGCGGTGGCGGCCAAGTACGAGGAGCGCGGCAAGGAGCTGCAGCTGCGCCACCTGAGCCGCGACTGCCACCGCCTGCTCCAGCGCGCGGGGCACCTGATGATCGACAGCGACGACGACCCCGACTACGCGATCGCGGCCAACTACAACGTGCGGACGGGGATCCTGGGCGGGCACTGACCTCGCCGGGGCTTGATCGGCGGGCGCTTCGGGCGCATGGATCGGGGCGGCGGATGGCAGAGATGATCCGCCGCCCCTTTCCCATCGCCGACCGTCCGGAGGAGCCGTATCGCCATGGAGGCGTCGCGTCGTTCGCCGGGTCCGTTCGAGGCGTGGCTCGCCGCGCACGAGCAGACCCTGAAGTGGATCGCCCTGCTGCTGGGCCTGACAAGCACGGTCGCCATCGTGCAGGACTGGCAGCCCTGGCCGATGGTGTTCGGCCTGCCGTTCTGCGTGATCTGGATCGCCTGCGGCTGGCTGCACGGCGAGCGGCAGCTTAAGTGGATCAACGTGATCTTCACGGCGCTCTACGTCTACGGGCTGACGCGTTGGGCGGTGGTGGGGTAGGGGGACGCGGCGGCCGCTCCGGCTTGGCACCGCTTCGAATGTAAGGTGCCAAGCTAGGCACGCCCCGGCCTTGCGCCGGGGCCTCGGGGGGACGTCGGCGCTGCGATTACGGAGCGAGGTGCTCGTGGTGGGCGGAGGCCCCGGCGCGAGGCCGGGGCGTGGCCGGGGGCGGTGGCGTCTTCGTTGCGGAGTGCGGCGCCAGCGGCGGGCGGAGGCCCCGGATCAAGTCCGGGGCGTGGCGGACTTCACGGGGACGGCGCCCTCGCTTACGCTCGGACGTTCGCGCCTCGGGTCGATCCCCGTTCGGCGGGGCCGAAGCCCACCGGGATTCGTCCTCGATCCGCCTCACCGACCCGTCCGGCCTGTGGCCGGACCGGCGCTCACTCCCCCGGCCGCTTCAGCGTGAACACGTTCTCCACCACCGCGTAGTCGCGGTAGCCGAGGCGCGAGAGGGGGCGGAAGGTCTCCACGTCGAAGCGGCCCTCGCGCAGGCAGTCGTCGCGCATGTGCACGCCCGTGACCTCGCCCAGCACGAGGAAGTTGGCCGCGCCCGGAAGCTCCACGATGCGGGTGAGCTTGCACTCCAGCGAGGCGGGGGCGTCGCCCACGCGGGGGCAGTCGATGGTCTCGCATTCGGCCTTGAGCGCGCCCGAGACCTCGAACTCGTCGACGCCCGCCGGGTGCGCGCCCGACGAGGCGTTCATCACGTCGCGCGCCGCCGACGCCACGATGTTCACGCAGAAGACCCCGGTCTCGCGGATCTGCGCCACGCTGTCCTTGGTGCCATCCCGGTCGTCCTTGGCGGAGGTGGAGGCGAACATCACCTGCGGCGGCACGTAAGCCACCGCGTTGAAGAACGAGTAGGGGGCGAGGTTGTCGCCCTGCGCCCCCCGCGTCGAGATCCAGCCGATGGGGCGGGGCGCGACGATGGCGCCGAAGGGGTTGTGGGGCAGGCCGTGGCCGTCCTCGGGGCGGTAGAACATCGCGGGGCTCCTCGTAGGTCCGCCCGGGACGTAGCGGCGCGCCGGCCCGGTGGCCAGCCTTGCGCCCCGCCCGCAGGGGCGCCATGTCCGCGCCCCATGAGGATCGAGAGCGAGACCGCGGCCGACGGCCCGGAGGTGGAGGCCCTGCTCGACACCTGCTTCGGGCCGGGGCGCGTGGCGCTGTCGTCCTACCGCCTGCGCGACGGGGTGCCGCCCGCCGGGGGCCTGTGCCTCGTGGCGCGGGGGCGGGCGGGCGAGGTGTCGGGGGCGATCCGGTTCTGGCCCGTGCGCGTGGGGGTCTGGGACGCGATGCTGCTCGGCCCCGTGGCCGTGCACCCCACGCGCCAGGGCGAGGGGGTGGGGGCGCTGCTGATCGGCACGGGGCTGGACCGGGCCGCCGCCTCGGGGGTGGAGCGGGTGCTCCTGGTGGGCGACGAGCCGTTCTACCGCCGCTTCGGGTTCCGGCGGCTGGGCGGCGTGGCGATGCCGCCGCCCACCAACCCCGACCGGGTGCTGGGGCTGTGGGACTGGGCGGGGGTCGCGGGCGAGGTCGAGCGCGCGGCGCCCTTGCAGGGGGAGGGGGGAGGGGCCATGTCGTCGGCATGACCCAGACCGTGTTTCCCCCGCTCGACCGGGACGAGGAGCTGGCCCGCCTCGCGGCCGTGACCAAGAACGCCCAAGGGGCCGGGTTCCAGGTGCTGGGGCTCGTGGGCGCCCAGGCCGAGGGCCTGCTGCACATGCTGCCCGGCGGCGTGCGCGAGCGGCTGGAGAAGGCCACCGTGTCGGCGCTGGAGTACGGCTTCGACGCCGCCAAGCGCTCGCGCGGCGGCCGGATTCCCGACGGGTCGGACTGGCTGACGCGGGCCGTCACGCTCGGGACAGGCGCGGCGGGCGGCTTCGGCGGGCTGGGCACGGCGCTGGCGGAGCTGCCCGTGACCACCACCGTGATCCTGCGGGCGATCCAGGCCATCGCCGACGAGCACGGGTTCGACCCCGAGAAGCCCGAAGTGCGCGCCGCCTGCCTGCGCGTGTTCGCCGCCGCGGGCCCCCTCGACGACGACGACGACACCGACCTCAGCTTCCTCACCATGCGCCTGACGATCACCGGCTCGACCATGCAGGGGCTGATCGCCAAGGTCGCGCCGCGCCTGGCCATACCCTTGGGCCAGAAGGTCGCCGCGCAGATGGTGCCCGTGATCGGCGCCGCGGCGGGGGCGGCCATCAACTACGTGTTCACGGCCTACTACCAGGACATGGCGCGGGTGCAGTTCGGGCTGATGCGCCTCGCCGAGCAGACCGGCGAGAGCGTCGAGAGCCTGGCGCTGCAGATGAAGGCGAAGCTGGCCGCCTGACGGCGCACGCGGGCGGCCTCAGGGGCGCGGCGCCTCGCGCCCGGCGCGCTCGCGCGCGTGGCCGCCGTCGAAGTGGTCGGGATCGGCGGGGTAGACTCCTAGGACCGCAAGGTGGTCGGTGAAGTAGCCCAGCTCCTCGAGGGCGCGGGCCACGGGCGGGTCCGCCGGGTGGCCCTCGATGTCGGCGTAGAACTGCGTGGCCTGGAACGAGCCGTCGATCATGTAGCTTTCCAGCTTGGTCATGTTCACGCCGTTGGTCGCGAAGCCCCCCATCGCCTTGTAGAGCGCCGCGGGGATGTTGCGGACGCGGAACACGAAGGTGGTCTTCACGGGGCCCGCGCCGGCCTCGGGCGCCGCCGGCGCGGGGGCCATCACGAGGAAGCGGGTGGTGTTGTGGCCGTGGTCCTCGATGTCCTCGGCCAGCACCTGGAGCCCGTGGGTCTCGGCGGCCAGCCGCGAGGCGAGCACGCCCTCCGCGGGGTCGCCGCGCGCGAGCAGCTCGGCGGCGGCGCCGGCGCTGTCGGCGGCGGCTTCGGCGCGGATGCCGCGGGCATGGAGGAAGGCGCGGGCCTGGGGGATCAGCACGAGATGGGCGCGCACGCGGGCAATGTCCTCGAGCCGCGCGCCGGGCAGGCCCATCAGCGCGATCCGCACCCGCAGGAACGCCTCGCCCACGATGTGGAGGCCGGATTCGGGCAGGAGGCGGTGGATGTCGGCCACGCGCCCGTAGGTGGAGTTCTCCACGGGCAGCATGGCGAGCGCGGCACGGCCCTCGCGCACGGCGGCCACCACGTCCTCGAAGGTGTCGCAGGGCAGGGGATCGAAGTCCGGGCGGGCCTCGGCGCAGGCCTCGTGGCTGTAGGCGCCGAGCGCGCCCTGGAAGGCGATGCGGTCGGCCATCGGCGCCTCGCGTGCTGCATTTGGTCGCGTGACCTATCCCTTGCGCCGGGGGGGCGAAAGCCCATAGATGCGGGCCGGACGCGAAGGCACGAAGGAACGCCCCCATGGACACCATGACGCTCACGAAGGCTGGCGGCGCGCTGTGCGGCGCGCTCCTGGTGTTCCTGCTCGGGGGCTGGGCCGCCGAGGAGCTGTACCACGTGGGCACGGAGGCGCACGGCGACGAGGAGGTGGCCATGGGCTACCGCATCGAGGTCGCCGAGGCCGGCACGGGCGGCGACGCCGCCTCGGCCGAGCCCGAGGTGCCCTTCGAGGAGGTGTTCGTGAACGCCTCGGCCTCCGAGGGCGAGAAGCTCTGGCGCCAGTGCGGCTCGTGCCACAAGCTGGAGGACGGCGCCAACGCCACCGGCCCCTACCTGCACGGCGTGGTGGGCCGTCCCATCGCCTCGGCCGCAGGCTACAGCTACTCCGACGCGCTGGCCGGCAAGGACGCCGCCTGGACTCCCGAGGAGCTTCAGGCCTTCCTGCTGAACCCCAAGGAATACGCGCCCGGCACCAAGATGGCCTACCGCGGCATGAGCGACGTCGAGGACCGCGCCAACATCATCGCCTACCTCGCCACCCAGGGCGGCTGACGCCGCCGGCACGGGGATGGATACCGGGGCCGCCACCGCGAGGGGCGGCCCTTCGCATGCTCGCCTCCGATCACAGCGGCGCTAGATGGGGCGGGACACGGGCGGCGCCCCTTGCGGAGCGCGGCGCGCCGTCCGTAGGTGTCCGGGAAGCGATTTGGGAGAGGATTGCCGATGTTCCGCCTTCTCGCCGCGGGCGCGCTCGCCGCCGCGGCCCCTTCCGTCCTCCTGGCCGACGCCCACGAGACGGTGATCGAGACCCACGCCTACGCCAACTTCGGCGAGCCGAAATACGGCCCCGACGCCGAGCGGCTGGACTACGTGAACCCCGACGCCCCCCGCGGCGGCGAGATCAGCCTGAGCACGCAGTCGACCTTCGACAGCTTCAACGGCTACACCCGCAAGGGCGTCGAGGAGACCACGGTGCGCGCGCTGATCCCCGAGGGGATCCTGCAGGGCACCGCCGACGACGCCTACGCCTCGTACTGCTACCTGTGCACGACCATGGAGTACCCCGAGTCCAAGGACTGGGTGATCTTCAACCTCCGCGAGGACGTCACCTTCTCGGACGGCACGCCCTTCACCGCCGAGGACGTGGCCTTCACCCACGACCTGATCATGGAGCAGGGCATCCTCGAGTACCGCGCCGTGGTCGAGAACTTCGTGGAGTCGGTCGAGGTGCTGGGACCGCATCGCATCCGCTTCAACTTCCAGCCCGACGCGCCGCGCCTCGACGTGATCGGCTTCGCGGGCGGGGGCACGGTGTTCTCGAAGGCCGAGTTCGAACGCGACGGCCTGCGCCTCGACGAGAGCCTGGAGCGCCCGTTCCTCGGCACCGGGCCTTATGCGATGGGCGACGTGGACATGGGGCGGTCGGTTACCTACCGGCGCGTCGACGACTGGTGGGGCGAGGACCACTGGATGAACGTTGGTCGGCACAACTTCGACGCCGTGCGCGTGGAGGTGTTCGCCGACGGCGCCGCCGCCCTCGAAGGGTTCAAGGCGGGCGAGTACACGTTCCGCGACGAGAACTCCTCGAAGCAGTGGGCCACCGCCTACGACTTCCCGGCCGTCGAGAAGGGCTGGGTCAAGGTGGTGGAGCTGCCCGACGGCAACATCGGCGACGCGCAGGGCTTCGTGTTCAACCTGCGCGACCCGAAGTTCCAGGACCCCCGCGTGCGCGACGCGATCGCCATGATGCTGAACTTCGAGTGGGCCAACGACACGCTGTTCTACGGCCTCTACGAGCGGCCCCAGAGCTTCTGGCAGAACACCGAGCTGATGGCCGTGGGTGCGCCCTCGGACGAGGAGATCGCGATCCTGCAGCCGCTGGTGGACGAGGGGCTGCTCGATCCTTCGATCCTCACGGACGAGGCGCGGATGCCGTTCGTGAACGACGCGGCCCAGAACCAGCCGCCGCGGGGCACGCGCCGCACCGCCTCGCGCCTCCTGGAGGAGGCCGGCTGGGTCACCGGCGACGATGGGATGCGCCGCAAGGACGGCGAGACGCTGGAGCTGGTGATCCTGCAGACCTCGCCCGCCTTCGACCGCATCGTGAACCCGTATGTGGAGAACCTGCGCGGCATCGGCGTGGACGCCTCGCTCCGGCGGGTGGACCCGGCCCAGTACACCGAGCTGCGCCGCACCGGCGCCTGGGACCTGGCGAACCACACGCCGACCCAAGGGTTCGAGCCGACCATGACCGGGCTCAAGCAGTGGTTCCACTCGTCGACGGCCGAGGATTCGAGTCGCAACCTCATGGCGCTGACGGACCCCGCGGTGGACCGCATCGTGGAGGGCTTCGACGGGCTGGAATCGCTGGAGGCGGTGCAGCTCCAGTCGCGGGTGCTCGACCGGGTGCTGCGGGCCTACGGGTTCTGGATCCCGCAGTGGTTCAAGGACGTCCACACCGTCGCCTACTGGGACCAGTACGACCACCCCGAGGCGCTGCCGCCCTACGCGCTGGGCGTGCTCGACTTCTGGTGGTTCGACGCCGAGCGTGCCGCCGAGTTGCGCGCCGCCGGGGCGCTCTAGGTGGGTGCCTACGTCCTCCGGCGGCTCCTGCTCATGATCCCCACGCTGCTGGGGATCATGATCATCAACTTCGCGCTGGTGCAGTTCGTGCCGGGCGGCCCCGTCGAGCAGGTGCTGGCGCAGCTGGAGGGCGGGGGCGACGTGTTCGAGGGCATCGCGGGCGGCGGCTCGGAGCTGGCCACCGGCGCCGAGACCTCCGGCTATGCCGGCGCGCGCGGCCTGCCGCCTGAGTTCATCGCCGAGCTGGAGCGGCAGTTCGGCTTCGACAAGCCGCCCCTCGAGCGGTTCCTGAACATGATGTGGGACTACATGCGCTTCGACTTCGGCGAGAGCTACTTCCGCTCCATCTCCGTGGTCGACCTCGTGCTCGAGAAGATGCCCGTGTCGATCACGTTGGGGCTGTGGTCGACGCTGATCGCCTACCTGATCTCGATACCCTTGGGCATCCGCAAGGCGGTGCGCGACGGCTCGCGCTTCGACACCTGGACCTCCGGAATCGTGATCGTGGCCTACGCCATCCCCGGATTCCTGTTCGCGATCCTCCTGCTGGTGATGTTCGCCGGCGGCTCGTACTTCCAGATCTTCCCGCTGCGCGGCCTGACCTCCGACAACTTCGACCAGCTCTCGCCGCTGGCCAAGGTGGGGGACTACATCTGGCACATCACGCTGCCCGTCGTCGCCTCCACCATCTCGGCCTTCGCGGGGCTGACGCTGCTGACCAAGAACTCGTTCCTGGAGGAGATCCGCAAGCAGTACGTGACGACCGCCAAGGCCAAGGGCTTGCGCGAGAGCCAGGTCCTCTACGGCCACGTGTTCCGCAACGCGATGCTGATCGTGATCTCGGGCTTTCCGGCGCTGTTCGTAAGCGTCTTCTTCGGCGGCTCGCTCATCATCGAGACGATCTTCTCGCTCGACGGGCTGGGGCGTCTCGGCTTCGAGGCCGCCGTGAGCCGCGACTACCCGGTGATGTTCGGCACGCTCTTCACCTTCTCGCTGATCGGCCTCGTGATGGGGCTGATCACCGACCTCACCTACATCTGGGTCGATCCGCGCATCGACTTCGAGAGCCGGGAGACCTGAGATGGCGCTCCTGTCCCCCCTGAACCGCCGCCGGCTGGCGAACTTCCGCGCGAACCGCCGCGCGCTCTGGTCGTTCTGGATCTTCGCGGTCCTCTTCAGCCTGTCGCTGGTCGCCGAGCTCATCGCCAACGACAAGCCGCTGCTGGTCGGCTACCGGGGCGAGCTCCACGTCCCCGTGATGCGCTTCTACCCCGAGACGGCGTTCGGCGGCGACTTCCGCACCGAGGCCGCCTACCGCGACGCCGAGGTGCAGTGCCTCGTGGTCTCAGGCGGGCTGGAGGACTGCTTCGACACCCCCGACGAGGTCATCGCGGAGGTGGAGGCCACGGGCGCCTTCAATGGCGAGGCGGTGGAGCGGGGATGGCTGCTCTGGCCGCCGATCCCCTACAGCTTCGACACCGTGTCCGACATCGAGGGCGCCGCGCCCTCGGCGCCCGACGGCGAGCACTGGCTGGGCACGGACGACACCGCGCGCGACGTGCTGGCGCGGGTGATCTACGGCTTCCGCCTGTCGGTGGCCTTCGCGCTGATCGTGACCGTGCTGACCTCCGTCATCGGCATCGCGGCGGGCGCGGTGCAGGGCTACTTCGGCGGCTGGCTGGACCTGATCTTCCAGCGCGTGATCGAGATCTGGGGCGGGGTGCCGAGCCTCTACATCATCATCATCGTGGCCGCGATCCTGCCCATGAACTTCTGGCTGCTGGTGTTCCTGATGACGCTGTTCGGATGGACAGCCCTCGTGGGCGTGGTGCGGGCCGAGTTCCTGCGCGCGCGCAACTTCGAGTACGTGCGCGCCGCCCGCGCGCTGGGCGTGGGCGACGCCACCATCATGTTCCGTCACGTGCTGCCCAACGCCATGGTGGCCACGGTCACGTTCCTGCCCTTCATCGTGACGGGCACGATCGGGAGCCTCGCCTCGCTCGACTTCCTGGGCTTCGGCCTGCCGTCCTCGGCGCCCTCGTTGGGGGAGCTGACCCTGCAGGCCAAGCAGAACCTCCAGGCGCCGTGGCTGGGCTTCACCGCGTTCTTCACCTTCGCGATCATGCTGTCGCTGCTGGTGTTCATCTTCGAGGGCATCCGCGACGCCTTCGATCCGCGCAAGACCTTCACCGCCGAGCCCGCGCCGCCCATCGCGACGGTGCCGCAGGCCTCGTCCACCGCCGCCGAGGGCAACGCATGAACCTCCTGAAGGTCCGGGGCCTCGACATCCGCTTCCGGCAAGGATCGACCGAGACCCATGCCGTGCGCGGCGTCTCGTTCGACGTGGCCGAGGGCGAGACCGTGGCGCTGGTGGGAGAGTCCGGCTCGGGCAAGTCCGTGACCGCCCTGTCCACCGTGTCGCTCCTGCCAGACTCGGCGGTGATCGGCGGCTCGATCCGCTACCGCGACCGCGAGATGGTGGGCGCCTCCGAGGACGCCCTGCGCGACGTGCGCGGCAACGACATCAGCTTCATCTTCCAGGAGCCGATGACCTCGCTCAATCCGCTGCATACCATCGAGAAGCAGCTGGCCGAGTCGATCCGCCTCCACCAGGGGCTGGAGGGGAAGGCGGTGCGCGCGCGCATCCTCGATCTTCTCGGCAAGGTCGGGATCCCCGATCCCGAGACCCGGCTCGGCGCCTATCCCCACCAGCTCTCGGGCGGGCAGCGCCAGCGGGTGATGATCGCGATGGCGCTGGCCAACGGGCCGGAGCTGCTGGTGGCCGACGAGCCGACCACGGCGCTCGACGTGACCATCCAGGCGCAGATCCTGAACCTCCTGGCCGACCTCCAGCGGGACGAGGGGATGGCGATGCTGTTCATCACCCACGACCTCGGGATCGTGCGCCGCTTCGCCGACCGGGTCTGCGTGATGCAGCACGGCGAGATCGTGGAGACCGGCCCCACGGCCGAGATCTTCGCCAACCCCCAGCACCCCTACACGCGCACGCTCCTGGAGGCCGAGCCGAAGGGCCGCCCCGACCCCGTGCCGGAGGGCGCCCCCGAGATCGCGCGCACCGAGGGGCTGCGGGTCTGGTTCCCGATCCACAAGGGCCTGCTGCGCCGCACCGCGGGCTACGTGAAGGCCGTGAACGACGCCTCCGTGCGGGTGCGCGCGGGCGAGACCACGGGCATCGTGGGCGAGAGCGGCTCCGGAAAGACCACGCTGGCGCTGGCCGTCATGCGGCTGATCTCCTCGGACGGGCGCATCGTGTTCATGGGGCGCGACATCGACGGGCTGCGGTCCAAGGCCATGCGGCCCCTGCGGCAGGGCATGCAGATCGTGTTCCAGGACCCGTTCGGATCGCTCTCCCCGCGCATGACCGTGGCCGAGATCGTGGCCGAGGGGCTGCGCCTCCACGACACCGGCGACAGCCGCCCCCACCGCGAGCAGGTGGCCGAGATCCTCCGCGAGACCGGCATCGACCCGGCCACCATGGACCGCTACCCCCACGAGTTCTCGGGCGGGCAGCGCCAGCGCATCGCCATCGCGCGGGCCATGATCCTGCGCCCGAAGCTGGTGGTGCTCGACGAGCCGACCTCGGCGCTCGACCAGACGGTGCAGGTGCAGATCGTGGAGCTGCTGCGCCGTCTCCAGCGCGACTACGGGCTGGCCTACCTGTTCATCTCGCACGACCTGAAGGTGGTGCGGGCGCTGAGCCACCAGCTCGTGGTGATGCAGCGCGGCGACGTGAAGGAGCAGGGCGAGGCGGCGGCGATCTTCGAGGCGCCGCAGCACCCGTACACGCGGGCATTGATGGCCGCCGCCTTCGACCTGCGCGCCGAGGAGGCCGTGGTCGCGGTCTAGGCCGGGCGAACCGCGAATCTACACTTCCGAAACGAAGCGGGGCGGCGCACTGCGCCGCCCCGTCCGTGGCTCGCGAGGGAGGGCGCGAGCCGGCTCGTGAGGGGGAGGACTCACGAGCCGAAGGTCACCCGGCATTCCACCTCGCGGGCCTGGAGGCGCAGGCAGGCGCGCTGCGCCTCACGCTGGCTGAGGCCCACGAAGGACGGCTCGTAGCCGCCTGCCACCTGCGCCACCTGCCGCAGCGCGTCGTCGAGCGCCTCGAGTTCCTGCAACGCGGTTCGCAGGAGGAGCTTGTCGGCCTCCCAGCGCGAGGGCTGGCGGGGCAGGGTGATGCCGTAGATGCCGCTGCCGGCCTCGGCGCGGCGCACCACCTCGAGCACGGGCGCGTCGGGGCGCGGCTCGGGCGAGGCGGCGGCGACGAGGATCGTCGCGGTGCCCTCAGCGCGGGCCACCAGAACGCCCTCGTCGCCGGGACGCATCATGGGGCGGCGCGAGCGCGCGGGCGCGGCGGGGCCGGCGGGCGGCAGGCCGCTGTAGGCGGGCGCGGCGGGCCGGCGCTCGGCCACGTTGCGGGGGGCGCGCTGGAAGCCCAGGTCGAACAGCTCCATGATGCGCTGGTTGCGGGTGGTGGCCGAGCGGCCGCCGAACACGGTGGCGATCACGCGCACGCCGCCGCGCTCGGCCGAGGCCACGAGGTTGAAGCCGGCGGCGTTGGTGAAGCCGGTCTTGATGCCGTCGGCGCCCTCGTAGGCGTCGAGCACGCGGCGGTTGGTGTTGCGCACCGTCTTGATGCCGATGTTGGTCGTGCGGCGGCCGAACAGGTTGTAGTACTCGGGGTAGTCGTAGAACAGCCGCCGGCCCATGATGCTCATGTCCTCGGCGGTGCTCATGTGGCCCTTCTGGGTCAGGCCGTGGGGGTTCTTGAAGGTGGAGCTCTTCATGCCGAGCGCGCGGGCGGTGCGGTTCATGCGGGCCGAGAAGGCGTCCACGGAGCCGGACACCGCCTCGGCGATCGCCACCGCCCCGTCGTTCGAGGAGCGCACGGCAGCGGCGCGCAGCAGGTAGCGCAGCGGCACGGTGCTGCCGGCGCGGAAGCCGATGGCGTAGGGCGTGCGCGCGGCGTTGCGGCTGATTGGCACCTGGGTGTCGAGGGTGATCTCGCCGCGGCGCACCGCCTCGAAGGCGATGTAGAGCGTGACCATCTTGGTCAGCGACGCGGGATGCAGCGGGGTCTCGGCGTTGCGCGCCCGCAGGGTCTCGCCGGTGCGCGCGTCCATGAGGAACTCGGCGTAGGGCGCGGCGGAGGCCGGCGCGGCCAGGACGGACACGACGAGGAGGAGGGCCGAAAGGCCCCGGGAAAAGATGTTCATGATACTGCTCACTGCCCTGCGGCCCGGTTTCCGGGTCCACTGATTTGCGTCGAGCCTACGTCGAAGGACCCTTCGAATCCAGCAAAACTCTTGCAACGGCGAGTTTTACCTCAGGTTGTGAACAATGCCAGAAACTCGCCTCACCTTCGCCACGATCCGGTCGCCGGCCCGCCACGGAACCGCCGCGAACCGGCCCCGGCCCGCCCCCGCGGCGCTTGTCCGCGCGGCGGCGCCGGTCCAGATCGGGGGCGCATCGAGAGGAGCGCCCATGCCCGATACCGACCGCCGCCGCCGCGCCGCCGCGTGGTTCCGATCCCTGCGCGGCGAGATCGTCGCCCGCTTCGAGGCGCTGGAGGCCGGGACGCCCGGCGACGGCGCGCCGGGGCGCTTCGACGTGACCGAGACGCGGCGCACCGCCGAGGACGGCTCGGAGGCGGGGGGCGGCGTCATGTCGGTGATGCGCGGCGGGCGCCTCTTCGAGAAGGTGGGCGTGAACTGGTCCGAGGTGCACGGGCGCCTGAGCCCCCGCGCCGTGGCGGCGATGGCGGCGCGCAAGGACCTGCCGGGCATGGCCGCCGACCCGCGCTTCTGGGCCAGCGGGATCAGCCTCGTGGCGCACATGGCGAACCCCCACGTGCCGGCTGTCCACATGAACACCCGCATGTTCTGGACCCCTCACGGCGCGTGGTTCGGGGGCGGCAGCGACCTGAACCCCGCAATCCCCTACGCCGAGGACACCGAGCATTTCCACGCCACGATGCGCGAGCCCTGCGAGGCCGCCGAGCCGGGGCGCTACGCGCGGCTGAAGGCTTGGGCCGACGAGTACTTCTTCGTGCCCCACCGCAAGCGGGCGCGGGGCGTGGGCGGCATCTTCTACGACGACCTCGATACCGGCGACTGGGAGGCGGACTTCGCGTTCACGCAAGGGGTGGGGCGGGCGTTCCTGCCCGCGTTCGTGCCCCTGGTGGAGCGGCGGCGCGCACAAGCGTGGGACGAGGCGGACCGCGCGGCGCAGCTCGCGCACCGGGGGCTCTACGCGGAGTACAACCTCGTCTACGACCGGGGCACGAAGTTCGGGCTGGAGACGGGGCACGACCCGGATGCCGTGCTGATGAGCCTGCCGCCGCTGGCCGCCTGGCCCTAGGCCCAGCGGGCCTCGAAGGTGGCTCGGTAGCCCTCGCCCGCCAGCTCCGCGCCGGTGGCCCGGAGCATGCCCAGCCGCCCCAACTCGTCGCCGCACTTCGCCGCGGCGCCGTTGCCGCCCGCGAGGACGGTGACGCCCGGACCAGCGGCATCGACGTAGGGAAAGCCGGTCTCGGTCCAGACCACGGCGCAGGGGCCGGTGCTGGTGGCGGCCTCGCGCAAGCCGGGCAGGGCGCGGCGCAGCTCGGCGAGGAGGGCGGCGCCCACCTCCGGGTCGCCCGGCCCGTGGAACCACGCGGCCATGTCCGCCGCATCCTCGATCCGCGGCCCGCTCGCGCCTTGTCCGCCCACCTTGAGGCGCCAGCGCCCGTCCGGGTAGCGCACCGGGGGCAGGGCGTAGAGGTCGTGGGTCCACGTCTCGCCCGGCACCCAGATCAGGGTGGAGAGGTCCGCCAGTCGCTCCGCCTCGGTCTCGTCCACCTCCACGAAGGCGACGGTGCGCGCCCAAACGGTCATCGCGGGGCGGCGGGGGAGGAAGCCGTCGGAGGCGGCGTGGGGACCGGAGGCGACAATGACGTGTCCCGCCGAGAGTCGCGTGCCGTCGGCGAGCGTGACGTCCCGGCCCGCGCGGGCGATGGCGGCCTGCGGGAACACCTGCGCGCCCGCCGCCTCGGCCAGCCGCACCTGCGCGCGCGCCATGGCACGGGGGTCGATCCAGCCGCCGCCCGGTTCGCAGGCGGCCACCGACCCTTCGGGCAGGGTCCATCCGCCCGCGTCGCCCTCCGCCACCGCGGGCGCGGGGTCCATGCCGCTCGCCACGGCGAGGAACCGCTTGGTGAAGCCCGCAAGCGGTCCCGCCCGCAGCCCCGCCAGTACGCCCCCGGAGCGGCGGAAGATGCGCTCGCCCGAGCGCGCCTCGATGTCGGCGTAGCGCGCCATCGACCGCGCCCCGAGGCGCGCCCAGTCCGGATCGGAGGCCAGTGCCCGTGCGATGCGGGCGGCGTCATGGTGGCTCGCGAACGGCCCCGCGCCGCCCGGCGCCGGTTCGGGCGCCGCGACCAGCGCCACGGAATGCCCCGCCTCGGCGAGGTAGCGGGCGCAGGGCGCCCCCATCATCCCCCCGCCGATCACGATGAAATCGAAGCGCTCCATGATCCCCGTCTTCGTTTCGAAAATACCTTGGGGGGAGGCGCGCAGCGCCGGGGGGCAAAGCCCCCTGCTACGTCTGTTGCTCCCGCAACACCGCCAGCATCCGCGCCACGTTCTCCGGATCCGCATCCGGCGTGATCCCGTGCCCGAGGTTGAACACGTGCGGCCCCCCCGCGAAGGCGTCGCGGATGCGCCGGATCTCGGCGTCCATCGCCTCGCCCCCGGTCACCATGTGGCGCGAGGCGAGGTTGCCCTGCACGCAACCCCCTGCCTGGACATGCGCGGCGGCCCACGCGGCCTCGACCCCGTCGTCGAGCGCGATGCAGTCGGCGCCGATGGCGGCGTGGAGCCCCTCGTAGCGGGCGCCGGCGCCGCGCGGGAAGGCGATGACCGGCAGGCCGGGGTGGCGGCGCTTCAGGGCCTGGGTGATGCGGCGCATGGGCTCGACGGAGTAGCGCCGGAAGTCGCCGCCCTCCAGCGAGCCGGCCCACGAGTCGAAAAGCTTCACGACCTCGGCGCCGGCCTCGACCTGTGCGGAGAGGTACTCGACCGTGGCGGCCTCGATGCGGTCCAGCAGGGCCTCGAAGGTCGCGCGGTCCTCGCGGATCAGGGCGTAGGCCGGCCCCTGGTCGGGCGTGCCGCGGCCGGCGATCATGTAGGTGGCCACGGTCCAGGGCGCGCCGGCGAAGCCGATCAGGGCGACCGGCGCGGGCAGGGCGCCCGCGAGGTTGCGGACGGTCTGGTACACTGGGGCGAGGTGGTCGTGGATGGCGTCCGCGGGCTTCAATGCTGCGACCCCGGCGGGCGTGGTGATCGTGGACAGGCGCGGGCCCTCGCCGGTCACGAACCACAGGTCGGCGCCCAGCGCCTGCGGGACCAGCAGGATGTCGGCGAAGAGGATCGCGGCGTCGAAGCCGAAGCGGCGGATGGGCTGAAGCGTGACCTCGGTGGCGCGCTCGGGATCGTAGCAGAGGCTCAGGAAGTCGCCGGCCTCGGCGCGGGTGGCGCGGTACTCGGGCAGGTAGCGGCCCGCCTGCCGCATCATCCAGGCGGGGGGCACGGGCAGCGTCTCGCCGGCGAGGGCGCGCAGGAGGGGCTTGGCGGCGGCGGCGTCGGGCAAGGGGCGTCTCCGGGTCGGGGGCTGGACAGCGAATGCGGGGCCGGGGATGGAGTGTCAAACCCCCGAGGAGCGCCCATGGACCTGCCGACCCCCGACCGCCCGTTCCGCATCGGCACCCGCGGCTCGCCCCTGGCGCTGGCGCAGGCGCACGAGACGCGGGCAAGATTGATGCGGGCGCACGGGCTGCCGGAGGAGGCGTTCGCGGTGGTCGCGATCAAGACCACCGGCGACCGGGTGCAGGACCGGCCCCTGAAGGAGATCGGCGGCAAGGGGCTGTTCACGAAGGAGATCGAGGAGGCGCTGCTGGCGGGCGCGATCGACGTGGCCGTCCATTCCATGAAGGATATGCCGACCGAGCAGCCCGCGGGGCTGGTGCTCGACGCGTACCTGCCGCGCGAGGACCCGCGCGACGCCTTCGTGGCGCTGGACGGGGGCACGCTGGCGGCGCTGCCGGAGGGGGCCGTCGTGGGCACGTCGTCGCTGCGGCGGGGCGCGCAGCTCCGGCACCGGCGGCCCGATCTGCGGGTGGTGGAGTTCCGGGGCAACGTGCAGACGCGGATGCGGAAATTGCGCGAGGGGGTGGCGGACGCCACGTTCCTCGCGGTGGCGGGGCTGAACCGGCTGGCGATGGCCGAGGTGCCTCGCACGGCGCTGGAGCCGGCGGAGATGCTGCCCGCGATCGCGCAGGGCGCCATCGGGATCGAGCGGCGCGGGGCCGACGACCGGGCGGGTGCGATGCTGGCGGCGATCCATGATGCCCCCACGGGCCTGCGGCTGGCCTGCGAGCGAGCGTTCCTCGCCGCCCTCGACGGGTCGTGCGAGACGCCGATCGCGGGGCTGGCGGAGCTGGAGGGCGGGCGCCTGCGGTTCCGGGGCGAGATCCTGCGGCCCGACGGGTCGGAGGTGCTGACGGCCGAGGGCGAGGCGGTGGAGGGCGAGGGGGCCGAGCTGGGCGAGCGCCTCGCGCGGGACCTCTCGGGCCGCGCGCCGCGGGGGTTCTTCGACTGGCGGGCGGGGTAGGGCCAAGCCCCGGCCTTGCGCCGGGGCCTTTGCTTGCGGGGAGGGCTCCGCTCCGGAGTGACGGTGCCGACGGGCAGCCGGAGGCCCCGGGTCAAGCCCGGGGCGCAGCGGACGTCACGGGTACGCCACGCCCCGGCCTCGCGCCGGGACCTTCGCCAACCAGGGGCGCTTAGCTCCCCAGCGATTGCGCAAGCGGCGGCCTGGGGCTCTGGCGCGAGGCCGGGGCGGGGCCCGTGTGCTCAGTCCGGGAGCGCCACCCCGCGCCGCTCCAGCGCGGCGACGAGCGGCTCCAGCTCCGCCGCGTGCCGCCGCCAGGCACCCACGCGGCCCGCGTGCATCGGCGCGCGCACCTGCTCGAAGCTGAGCGTGTCCACCCGTCCCGCGCGCTCGTGGAAGCGCAGGACGTCGGCGTCCCATTCCAGACCGCACGCGTCCAGCAGGGCGCGGGCGCGCCCCTCGGGGTCGGCGAGGAGGTCCTCGTAGGCGATCTCGTGGAAGGCATCCTCGGGCAGCGCGGCGCGCCAGTGGGCGAGGGCGGCCTCGAACAGGGCGACGTGCTCGGCGATGCCCTCCCAGGTGGCCGCGTATCGGTGGGTGCCGTCCGGGAAGTGGTTGCGCCAGATCGACAGCGCGGTGTCGCGGGGGTCGCGGCGCACCACGACGACGCTCGCCTGCGGCATGGCCCGCAGCACCGCGCCGACGTGCAGGAAGGTGTGGATCGACTTGTCGGTGATGCGTCCCGGCCCGCGCAGGCGCTCGACCGCGTCCACGTAGGCGTCGGCGGCGGCGCGCAGGGGCGGGGCCATCCCGGCCTCGGCGGCGTCGTAGAGCGGGGCGAGCGCCGGTTGCAGCACCCCCATCTCGCCGCCGGCCCGAAGCGCGGGGTGGGCGGCCAGCACCTGCTCGACCAGCGTCGTGCCGGAGCGTGGCAGGCCGGTCACGAAGACCGGTCGGGCCGGGCTGTCCGAGGGCGGCACGTCGCGCAGGGCGTTCCACAGGGGCCCTGCGATCCGCGCCCAGCCGGCGGCGTCGGCCTCGGCGTCGTAGGGAAAGGCCTCGGACTGGAGACGGTTGGCGCGGGCGAGGTGCGCGGCGGCGGCCTCGGGGGCGTGGGGCGCCTCGGCGCGGGCGAGGGCGTAGGCGGCGAGCCGGCCTTCGGGGCCGTCGAGGGCGGCGCGCATCACCGGCAGCACCGGATCGTCGGGCGCGAGCGCGGTGCCGTAGGCCAGCGCGCGCATCGCAAGCCCCGCGCCGGGGTGGGCGCGGATCGCGGCGCGCAGGTCGGTCTCGGCGGGCTCCGCGCGGCCCAGCGACTGAAGGAGCTGCGCCCGGCCCGTCAGCGCGGCGAGGTCGGTGGGGGCCTCCGTGAGGATCGCGCCGTAGGCGTCGAGCGCCGCCTCGTCCTCGCCCGCCGCGGCGAGGGCGCGGGCCTCCAGCAGGGCGCGGCCCGGTGCATTCTCGGGCATGCGGCGCAGGTGGGCGAGGGCGGTGCGCGGGTCGCGGGCGAGGGCGGCCTCGGCGGCGCAGCGCAGGGCGTGGGGGTCGCGGGGCGCGAGGCGCAGCGCGGCACTGGCCAGGCGGGCGAGCGCCGGCGCGCGGGCCGCGAGGGCGAGCCGGGCGGCGAGCACGGCCGGCGCGGCGAGGCGGGGGGCGAGGCGCGCCGCCTCGGCCGCCTGCGGCAGCGCCGCCGCCGGGCCTTGCACGCGCGCGGCGACCTCGGCGAGGCGCGCGCGGGTGGCCGCGACCCAGGGCTCCGCGGCGGCGGCGCGCTGCAGCGCCTGCGCGCCGCCCGCGCCGTCGCCGCGCCCGAGCCGGGCCTCGGCCAGGAGGCCGAGCGGCACCGCGCCGGGCGTGGCCCCTGCGAGCGCCGCCTCGGCGCCGCGCCAGTCGCCCGCGTCCAGCCGCCGCTGCGCCCCGGCCAGCGCCTTCGGCGCCAGCCCCCCGGTGCCCTGCGCGCGCGCGCCGCGCCCCGAGGCCAGCTCGCCCAGGGCGGCGGCGAAGGCCGGCGGCAGGCCCGCATCCCGCACGCGGCGCCCGAAGGCCCGCGCGCCGTCCGCCGCGTGGGCCGCCAGCGCGCGGTCGGCCCACAGGGCGGCCTCGCGCGGGCGGGCCTCCAGCGCCCGGTCCAGCCACGCCTCGGCCTCCGCGGGCGCGCCGACCTCGAGCGCCACGCGCGCGCAGGCCTGCAGCGTCCGGGGGTCGGCGTCGGCGGCGGCCTCGCGGGCGCGGGCCATGGCGAGGAGGGGGCGGCCCGTGTCGAGCAGGCGGCGGAGCGTTGCGGCATCGGCGGTCATGGGGCGCGCCCTAGCACGGGGGTGCGGCGGGGCGCGAGGGCGGTGGAAACCCGCTGTTTCTCCCATGCCGCTTGCTCGATGCGCCCCGCGCCGCGATAACCGGCGCAGCGGTGGGGGCCGCCACACGAGGGGGGCCGCCCCATGTCTGCCGAACGCCATCCGCCATCCTCCTTCCGCCAGGGCGCCCGCGCGGTTCCGCCGGCGGTGCCGGAGGGGCCGCTCGCCACCTACGACGTGTCTTGGCTCGACGCGCAGGGCCGCGAGCGCTGGGAGACGCTGCGCCTGCCGGCCGAGGGCGCCGTCGGCGACGTCGTCGCCACCTTCGCGCGGGGCACCCCCATCGAGACCCCGCGCGGCCCCGTCGCCGTGGAGGACCTCTTGCCGGGCGACCGGGTGCGCACGCCGTCGGGCAGCGCCGCGCTGCGCTGGTGCGGCTCGCGCAGCCACGGGCCGACCGAGGCGCGGCCCACGCTCTACCGGATCGGCGAGGGCGCCTTCGGGCGCGGGCGCCCCGCGGGCGACGTGGTGCTGGGCGCGGGCGCGCACGTGCTGGCCGAGGGGCCGCGCTGCCGCCCCCTGGTGGGAAGCGACGCGGCCTTCGCGCCCGTGGCGGCCTTCGAGGACGCGATGCACGTGATCGCCGTGCAGCCCCCCGGCGAGGTCGCCACCTACGGGCTGGCCTGCGAGGGGCAGGAGGCGGTGATCGTCGGCGGCATCGCCGTGGGTAGCTACCACCCCGCGCGCGAGATGATGCGCCGGGTCACGCCCGCCACGCTCGAGGCGCTGCATCGGCTGATCCCGCCGCTGGCCGAGGGCTTCGGCGCGGCGCGGATCCCGTACCTCACGGCGACGGAGGCGCAGTCGCTGAACCTTCCCTGACCGGCCGGGGGGGCCGCGAGGGGAACCGGGGGGTGGGGAGCGGGGGGCGTGCCTGGGGACACGCCCCCCGCGACGTGTCCGGATGGCGGGCGTCAGGCCTCCTCGGCGAGGCGGGCCTCCAGCACCTCGAAGGGCACGCCGGGCGCGTCCTTCGCGCCGCGGATCACCAGCGAGGTCTTCACGCTCGCCACGTTGTCGGCGGCGGTCAGCGCGCCGGTCAGGAACTGCTGGAAGGTCGGAAGGTCGGGCGCGACGCACTTGAGGATGAAGTCGATCTCGCCGTTGAGCATGTGGCACTCGCGCACCAGGGGCCATTCGCGAGCGCGGGCCTCGAAGGCGGCGAGGTCGGCCTCGGCCTGGCGCTGGAGCGACACCATCGCGAAGACCTGCACCTCGAAGCCGAGTCGCCGCGCGTCCACGTCCGCGTGGTAGCCGCGGATCAGCCCCGCCTCCTCCAGCGCGCGCACGCGGCGCAGGCAGGGGGGCGCGCTGATGCCCACGCGCCGCGCCAGCTCCACGTTGGTCATGCGCCCGTCGGCCTGGAGCTCCGCGAGGATCTGCCGGTCGATCGGGTCGAGCTTGCCGCTGGCCATGGGGGTCCTTCCTGTTTCGTGGCGTTTCCTTCCCATGCGGGAGGCCTGCGCGCAAGAAAGTTTCGCGGAAGGGGGCTCCGCCCCCGCGCCCGTCGGGCGCTCCCCCGAGGTATTTCCGGAACGAAGACGGAGGGGCCGTCCCGCGCGTGCGTGTGCCCCTTCCGTCGATGGCGATTCCCGCCCATATCGGGGGCCGCCCATCCGAGGAGTCCGCCCATGTCCGACACCAAGCACAGCCGCGTCCTGATCGTCGGCTCCGGCCCCGCCGGCTATACCGCCGCCGTCTACGCCTCGCGCGCCATGCTGGAGCCGGTGCTGGTGCAGGGCATCCAGCCGGGCGGGCAGCTCACCATCACCACCGAGGTCGAGAACTGGCCCGGCGACACCGAGGTGCAGGGCCCCGCGCTGATGGAGCGCATGGAGGCCCACGCCCGCGCCGTGGGCACCGAGATCGTCGGCGACCACATCTCCTCGCTCGACCTGTCGAAGCGTCCCTTCACAGCCCACGGCGATTCGGGCACCACCTACACCGCCGACGCCCTGATCCTCGCCACCGGCGCACAGGCGAAATGGCTTGGGCTGGAATCGGAGGAGCGGTTCAAGGGATTCGGCGTGTCGGCCTGCGCCACCTGCGACGGGTTCTTCTACCGCGGAGAGGAGGTCGTGGTGGTGGGCGGCGGCAACACCGCCGTGGAGGAGGCGCTGTTCCTTACCAACTTCGCGTCGAAGGTCACCCTCGTGCACCGCCGCGACGCCTTGCGCGCCGAGAAGATCCTGCAAGACCGCCTGTTCAAGCACCCCAAGGTCGAGGTCGTCTGGGACCACGTGGTGGACGAGATCCTCGGCACCGACATGCCGCGCGGCGTGGAGTCGGTGCGCCTCGCCCACCGCGAGACCGGCGAGACGCGCGAGCTGCCCTGCAAGGGGGTGTTCGTCGCCATCGGCCACGCCCCCGCGAGCGGTCTGGTGAAGGACATCCTCGAGACGCACATGGGCGGCTACGTGGTCACGAAGCCCGACTCCACGGCGACCTCGATCCCGGGCGTGTTCGCGGCCGGAGACCTGACCGACCACATCTACCGCCAAGCCGTGACCTCGGCGGGCATGGGCTGCATGGCAGCCCTCGAGGCCGAGCGGTTCCTCGCGGAGCACGGGCAGGACGCGGGGCCGGCGGACGACGTGCGCGAGCCTCTGGGCTACGGCGCGCCCGTGGACGAGGGCGCGAGCGAGCCGGCCGAGTAGGCGCGCCTTGCCCGCGCCCGCCGCGCCGGCCTAAGCAGGGCCGACCCCGACGGAGACCCTCCCCATGCGCCTCGCCCCCCTCGCCGCCCTTCCGCTGCTCCTGGCCGCCTGCAACGCGGGCGCGCCGGCCCCGAGCGCCAACCCGTCGCTGGAGACCGCGCGCAGCCTCGCCGAGGGCCGCAGCTGCCCCCTCGCGGTGCCGGAGCGCGACGCGCTGCTGGGCGGCGCGATCGCGGCCGGCGACGCGGCGCCGATCGACGCCTTCCTCGACGCGCGCCCCGAGGACCCCGTAGGCCTCGCGGCGATCGACGTGGTGCGCGGACAGCCCGTGCGCGACCCCGACCAGCTGGCCTGCCTCGCGCCCTTCCTCTAGGCGCCGCGGCGGGGCGCGGGGCGCATTCCGGCAATGCGCCGGGCGCGCTTGAATTCGGCCACAAACGGTGACTAGGGGCGGGGGAAATTCCACTGCCGAGGCCGCCGATGTCGTTCAACGCCCCCAATCTCGTTCCGATTCCCGAACTGTACGTGTCCTGGGACAGTGCGCAGAAGCTCAAGCACGAGGCCGGCGCGCTGGCCTCGTGGGACCTGAACCCCCGCCAGGTCTGCGACCTCGAGCTGCTGATGAACGGCGGCTTCGCCCCGCTGACGGGCTTCCTCGGCGAGGCCGACTACGACCGCGTGGTCGAGGAGATGCGCCTCGAGGACGGTACGCTCTGGCCGATGCCGATCACGCTCGACGTCTCCGAGACGTTCGCGGACGGGATCGAGGAGGGCACCGACATCGCCCTGCGCGACGCCGAGGGCGTGATCCTCGCGATCCTGTCGGTCACCGACAAGTGGTCGCCCGACAAGCACCGCGAGGCGGAGAAGGTCTACGGCGCCGACGACCTCGCGCACCCGGCCGTGAACTACCTGCACAACAGCGCCGGTCCGGTCTACCTCGGCGGGCGCATCACCGGCCTCCAGCCGCCCACCCACTACGACTTCCGGGCGCGGCGCGACACGCCCAACGAGATGCGTGCCTACTTCCGCAAGCTCGGCTGGCGCCGCGTGGTCGCCTTCCAGACGCGCAACCCGCTGCACCGCGCCCACCAGGAACTGACGTTCCGCGCCGCCAAGGAGGCGCAGGCCAACCTGCTGATCCACCCGGTGGTGGGCATGACCAAGCCGGGCGACGTGGACCACTTCACCCGCGTGCGCTGCTACGAGGCGGTGCTCGACAAGTACCCGCAGGCCACCACCACCATGTCGCTGCTGAACCTCGCCATGCGCATGGCCGGCCCGCGCGAGGCGGTGTGGCACGGCATCATCCGCCGCAACCACGGCTGCACCCACATGATCGTGGGCCGCGACCACGCGGGCCCCGGCAAGAACAGCCAGGGCGAGGACTTCTACGGCCCCTACGACGCGCAGGAGCTGTTCCGCGAGCATGAGGCGGAGATCGGCCTCGAGATGGTCGACTTCAAGCACATGGTCTACGTGCAGGAGCGCGCCCAGTACGAGCCGGCCGACGAGATCGAGGACAAGGATAACGTCACGATCCTCAACATCTCGGGCACCGAGCTGCGCCGCCGCCTGCGCGAAGGGCTGGAGATCCCCGAGTGGTTCTCGTTCCCCGAGGTGGTCAAGGAGTTGCGCCGCACCTCGCCGCCGCGCTCGAAGCAGGGCTTCACGGTGTTCTTCACCGGCCTCTCGGGCTCGGGCAAGTCCACGATCGCCAACGCGATGATGGTGAAGCTGATGGAGATGGGCGGCCGTCCCGTGACGCTGCTCGACGGCGACGTGGTGCGCAAGCACCTCTCCTCGGAGCTGACCTTCTCCAAGGAGCACCGCGACATCAACATCCGGCGCATCGGCTACGTCGCCTCGGAGATCACCAAGAACGGCGGCATCGCCATCTGCGCGCCCATCGCGCCCTACACGGCCACCCGCCGCGCGGCACGCGAGATGATCGAGGCCTACGGCGCCTTCGTCGAGGTCCACGTCGCCACCTCGCTGGAGGAGTGCGAGCGCCGCGACCGCAAGGGCCTCTACAAGCTGGCGCGCGAGGGCAAGATCCCCGAGTTCACCGGCATCTCCGACCCCTACGAGGCGCCCACCGAGGCCGAGCTGGTGGTCGACACGGAAGGCTTCGAGGTCGACAACTGCGCCCAGCAGGTGCTGCTCAAGCTCGAGGGCATGGGCCTGATCGGCACCACCTGACCGGCCGGAATCCCCCCCGCTTGCGCGGGGCGGCGCCCGGCCCTTAGTGGGGGCCGGGCGAAGCGGGACGGCGGAGCGGTGGTGGCAGCCTTGTGGAAGAGCGACGGCGCGCGCGGGCGCGGGGTGATCCGTTCGGTCCCCTGGCGCCTCGGGGCGGCGACGGCGCTCGCGCTTCTGCTGAGCGCGACGCTGATGGTGGCGGTGGCGATCCAGGGCCAGCGCATCGCCGGCGACCGCGCCTCGGCCCGCGGCGAGGCCACCGTGGACACGCTGCTGCGCCTCGAGACCATCCTGGAGCTGACGCTCGTCGCCGAGAACGGGCAGCGGGGCTACCTGCTGACCGGCGAGCCCGAGAGCCTCGCGGCCTACGAGCGCGCGATCGGCCGGCTCCCCGTCGCCCTCGACGAGACGAGCGCGCGCCTCGCCGCCGGGGGCGACCCCCAGCAGGTCGCGCGCTTCGCCACCGTGCGGCGGGCGATCGAATCGAAACTGCTGGAGCTGTCCGAGACGCTGGCGATGCACGAGGCGGGCCACGACGAGGCGATGCGCGCCCTCGTGCGCTCGCGCCTGAGCCGGGAACTGGCCGAGCAGGTGCAGGCGGTGATCGGCACCATGCGCCGCATCGAGCAGCGCGCGCGCGCCGTGAGCCGCGGCGAGGCGGACCGGGCGCGCGACCGGCTCGCCATGCTGGTGGGGCTGGCCATCGCGCTCCTGGTGGCGGTGGCGGCCCTGACGGCGTGGCTGGGCTACCACGCCGCGCGCGACCTGACCTTGCGCACCACGCTCGACTCCGTGCGCGCCGAGCGGGACCGCGTGGACCTCCTGCGCCGCGAGCTGTCGCACCGCATCAAGAACCTGTTCGCGATCACCTCCTCGATTGTCAGCGCCACGGCGCGCGAGACGCCGGGCGACACCCGCGAGACGGTGGCCGCGATCCGCGCGCGCATCGACGCGCTGGGCCGCGCCCACGCCCTGTCGCTGGGCGAGGCCGACGGCGAGCGCGGTGCGGTGGGCATGGCGCAGCTCCTGCGCAGCGTGGCGGGGGCCTACGCCGACGCGCCCGAGCAATTGCGCATTTCGGGAAATGCCGCCGCGACCGAGGAATCGATCACCCCGATCGGGCTGATCGTCAACGAGCTGGCGACCAACGCACGGAAATACGGTGGGTTTTCCCGGCCGAGCGCCCATGTGGAGGCGCGCATCGCGGGCCAGGGGGCGAACGGGTTCTCGCTCGACTGGATCGAATTTTGCGCCTCCGGACCGGAACGGATCGGCGCCTCGGAAGGTTTCGGTACCAGACTGCTGGACACGGCCCTGCAGCAACTGGGTGCGACGATAGACCGCCAGGTGACGGAAGCCGGCATCGCGGTCCGTATTGTCGTTCCAAGGCAACACGAGGGCCCGGACTGAAACCGAGTGAGGCACAATGCTGGATGATCTCAATATCCTGGTGGTGGAGGACGAGGCGCTGCTCGCCGTCGACCTGTCGATCACCCTGGAGGACGAGGGCGCCTGCGTGACCGGGCCTTGCTTCTCGCTCGACAGCGCGATGGAGACGTCCGCCTCCGCGGTGGATGCCGCCGTGCTCGACGTGGACCTGCGCGGCACCCCGGTGTTCCCGCTGGCCGACCGTCTGGCCGCCGAAGGCAAGCCCTTCGTGTTCCACACGGGCCGCGCCGACCTGTGCGAGCTGCGCCGCCGCTACGGCGACGACGTCCCGATCCTGATCAAGCCCACCCGCCCCGAGGACCTCGTGCGGACCCTCGCTGCCGCGGTGACCGCCGGCTGACACCCCCGTCGCGGGCCGCGCGGCCCCCGGAACGAGAGAGGCGCCGATCCGCGGATGCGGACGGCGCCTCTCTCGTTCGTCGGTGCGCGGGGCGGCACGGGCCGCCCCGGCGGCTCAGTGCACGCTCACCGGGTTCAGGTGGTTCTGCCGCGCCAGCGTGAAGGCCAAGGTCCGGTCGCCCACCAGGGCCACCTGCTCGCCGTCCTCGCGGTGGAGCGCGTAGAGCTCCTCCAGCCCGGTCTCGCGCGCCTCCTCGCGCACGGCCCTGGGCAGGTCGACCAGGGCGACCTTGCGGACGTAGACGGTCGCGTTCTCCGCCTCGTGCTCGGTGGTGTTCATGCGCAGGCCTCCTCTCGCAGTGGCCGAAGCGGCGCCGCGATGGTCATCGGGCCGACTCGATTTTGATCTTGGTGACAACGTTCTCGGGCGCCGATCGTTGCAGGTCGATGTCGAGCAGCCCGTTGCGGAGCTTGGCGCCCTCCACCTCCACGCCGTCGCCCAGCACGAAGGCGCGCTGGAACTGGCGGGCGGCGATGCCCCGGTGGAGCCAGACGCGCTCGCCCTCGTCGGCGGCGCGGCCGCGCACCACGAGCTGGCGGTCCTCGAGCGTGATCTCCAGGTCCGCCTCCTCGAAGCCCGCCACCGCGAGCGTGATCCGGAAGCCGTGCTCGCCGGTGCGCTCGATGTTGTAGGGCGGGTATCCGTCGGAGGCGCGCGCGGTGCGCTCCACCAGACGCTCCAGCTCGTCGAAGCCGAGCAGGAAGGGATGGGTGCCGAAGGTCGGCTTGCTCATGGTGCGGGTCCTCCTCGGGAGCGATCCGTGGGTCCGGCCCGCCAGGCGGCGCCGGTTCGAACCATCATGTGGGGGGCGGGCGCGCCGGAACAACCCCGGCGTGCTTGGCGCGGGCGGGGGGATCGGGTAAGCCCGCATCACGTCGACGCGAGGAAGGCCCTTGACCGCACCCCCCCGGAGAATGGACCACGAGGACGTGCTGCGCGCAGAGCTCGTCGTCCTGCGCCAGCGGCACCGCGACCTCGACGACGCGATCGGGGCGCTGATGGAGCGGGCCGCGCCGGACCTCTTGCAGGTGGGCCGCCTCAAGCGCCAGAAGCTGGCCCTCAAGGACCAGATCGCCCGCATCGAGGACGAGCTGCTGCCGGACATCATCGCATGAGCGCCGCTCCCGTCGGGATCGTCATGGGCTCCACCTCGGACTGGCCGGCCATGCGGGGCGCCGCCGACGTGCTGG
The DNA here is from genome assembly GCF_025144335.1 of Jannaschia sp. W003. Lineage (NCBI taxonomy): Bacteria > Pseudomonadati > Pseudomonadota > Alphaproteobacteria > Rhodobacterales > Roseobacteraceae > Jannaschia > Jannaschia sp. W003. The sequence continues at coordinate 3,132,074 of NZ_CP083539.1, read as the reverse complement.
GCGAGCTCGGCGTCGCCCACGAGGCGCGCATCGTCTCGGCCCACCGCACGCCGGACCGCCTGTGGGACTACGGGCGCGCGGCCGCGGACCGCGGCATCCGCGTGGTGATCGCGGGGGCCGGGGGCGCGGCGCACCTGCCGGGCATGATGGCCTCCAAGACGCACCTGCCGGTGATCGGCGTGCCGATCCGAACCGAGGCGCTGGGCGGCCTCGACAGCCTCTACTCGATCGTCCAGATGCCGCGCGGCTTTCCTGTCGCCACCATGGCGATCGGCGCGGCGGGGGCGGTGAACGCAGGATTGATGGCCGCCGCGATCCTGGCCCTGTCCGACGAGGCGCTGTCGCGGCGCCTGTGCGACTGGCGCGCGGCCCTCGCCGCGTCGATCCCCGAGCGCCCCGAATGACGCCGCTGCCCCCCGGCGCCACGCTGGGCATTCTCGGCGGCGGTCAGCTCGGCCGGATGCTCTCGGTGGCCGCGTCCCGCCTCGGCTACCGCACCCACGTCTTCGAGCCGGGCGACGCCCCCGCCGCCGACGTGGCCCACGCGCACACCCGGGCGGGCTACGACGACGCCGATGCGCTGGCCGCCTTCGCGCGGACTTGCGACGCGGTGACCCTGGAGTGGGAGAACGTGCCCGCCCGCGCCCTCGACGCCGTGGAGGCCCACGCCCCCGTGCGACCCGGCCGCCGCGCGCTGGAGACGGCGCAGGACCGGCTGGCCGAGAAGGACTTCCTCGCCGGCCTCGGCCTCGCCACGGCGCCCTACCGCGACGTGCCCGATCTGGCGGCGGTGGAGGCCGCACTGGAGGCGTTCGGCACCCCCGCGATCCTGAAGACCCGGCGCATGGGCTACGACGGCAAGGGGCAGGCCGTGATCCGCGAGGCCGGCGAAACGGCAGCGGCCTTCGCCTCGCTGGCGGACGCGCCGGCCATCCTGGAGGGGTTCGTGGCGTTCCGCCGCGAGGTCTCGGTGATCGTGGCGCGGGGGCAGGACGGCGAGACCGCCGCCTTCGACCCGGGCGAGAACGTCCACGAGGGCGGCATCCTGCGCACCACCACCGTGCCGGCCACCCTCAGCCCCGCGCGCCGCACCGACGCCGTGCTGATCGCCAGCCGCATCGCCGCCGCGCTCGACTACGTGGGCGTGATGGGGGTGGAGCTGTTCGAGACCGACGCGGGCCTCGTGGTCAACGAGATCGCGCCGCGGGTCCACAACTCCGGCCACTGGACGCAGCTCGGCTGCGCCGTGGACCAGTTCGAGCAGCACGTGCGCGCGGTGGCGGGCCTGCCCCTCGGCGACGGCGCGCGCCACGCGGACGTGACGATGGAGAACCTGATCGGCTCCGACATGGACCGCGTGCCGCAGCTCCTGCGCGAGGGCGGGGTGCAGCTCCACCTCTACGGCAAGGCCGAGGTCCGCGCGGGCCGCAAGATGGGCCACGCGAACCGCCTGCGGGGGCGGCCCGCCTAGGCCAGCAGGCGCGGGTCGGGGCCCATCTCCAGCCCCGGAAAGATCGTGCCCTCCAGCGTCGCGCGGTCCAGCCCGAACTGCCCCGCGAGCAGCCACGCCGCGTAGGCGCGCACGTCGCGCGTGGGGCGCAGGTCGCGCCCGTCCACGAGGTCGCCCCCGTCCAGCCCCGGCCAGTCGCCCCAGACCCGCCCGCCGCGCAGCGCGCCGCCCACGAGGATCGCCGCGCCGCCGGTCCCGTGGTCGGTGCCGCGGGTGCCGTTCTGGGCCACGGTGCGGCCGAACTCGGTGACGGCGAGCACGGCCGTGTTCCCCCAGTCGGGGCCCAGCGTCTCGCGCAGAACCGCCAGCCCGGCCACCAGCTTGCGCATGGTCTGGGCGAAGCGGCCGCTGCCGCCGATCTGGCTCTGGTGCGTGTCCCAGCCGCCGAGCGACATGGTGGCGATGCGGGTGTCGCCGCGCAGCTGCTCGGCGGCGAAGCGGAACGTCGCCTCGCGGTCGCGCGGATCGGAGGGATCGCCCGAGAGCGCCAGCGCCTCGGTGGCCGAGGCGCGGAACAGGGCGTCGTCGTGGTAGACGTGGCGCAGGAGGTCGGCGGTGGGGTCGGTGACCTCCAGCTGGGCGTCGGGTGCCCAGCGGGCGTGGGGGGCGGGGCCGGCGAGGATGTCCATGTGGTCGCGCCCCACCGCGAAGGCGGTGCGCCCGTGGGCGCCGGGAAGGACGCCCACGAGGCGGTTCAGCCAGCCGTCGCGGCGCGCGGCCGGCGGCATGCCCGGCGTGCCGGCCTCCAGGATGTCCTGCCCGTCGAAGTGGCTGCGCCCGTCGCGGTAGGGCGTGGAGACGGCCTGCACGAAGCCCAGGGACCCCTCGCGCCACCACGGCAGCAGCGGCGCCATGGTCTCGTGCATGGCGTGGAAGTCGGTCAGCGCCACGGCGCCCGCGCCGGGGCCGATCGCGAAGTCGGGGCGCAGGAGCCGGAGCGCCGGGTCGCCGAAGGGCTGGAGCGCGTCGAGCCCGTCCATGGCGCCGCGCAGGATCACCACCACCAGCCGGCGGTCCCCCGGCACGGCGGCGAGCGAGATCGGCGTGACGAGGGGCGAGGCGGCGAGCGAGCAGCCAAGCAGGAAGGAACGGCGGTCCATGCTCATCTCCGTTGGAACTCGGGCGAGGCGAGCACGAGGCCGATGCCCGCCTCGCGGGTCTCGGCGGCGCCGGCGGCGAAGCGGGTGCGCCCGGTGGCTAGCGGCCCCAGGGCGGTGTCCACGAACCCCCGCGGCTCGGGCAGATCCGCAAGCCGCACGGGCACGGTCATGGCCCACTCGATGCGCGCGGCCAGCCCCTGGGGCGTGATCCAGGCCTCGGCCGCCTCGGGCCAGCCGTCGGGGCCGGGGGTCTCGTGGATCTGCTGGCCCATGAGCTGCATGGGCTTCCAGATCGCCACGCGCAGGTCGTTGCGGCCCCGCTGCGTCAGGTCCGCGTCGGGGTCCAGCGCGCGCATCCCGGCGACGATCACCTCCAGGGGCCGGCGCACCTTGCGCAGCTCCGGCGCCCAGGCGGCGGGGTGGTCCAGCAGCGCGGCGTAAACGGCCATCAGGTCGCCGCCCGTGTGCAGCCACGTCCGCTCCAGCGCCTCCACCAGCGCGGGCTCGGGATCGTCGGCCACGAAGTGGACGGCGAGCTTGCGCGCGAGGTGCCGTGCGGTGGCGGGGTGCACGGCGAGGTCCTCGACGGCGGCGCGGAAGTGCTCGGGCGACGGATCGCCGCCGCCGTAGGAGCGCCCGAGCACGGTCTCGGCGCCCGGCTCGGCCATGTTGGGCTGGAACTGCGGCAGGCCCTCCTTCGTGACGGTGAAGCCCGTCATCAGCTTGGCCAGCTCGGTGACGTCGGCCTGGCCGTAGCCCCCGTCCGCGCCGAGGGTGTGCAGCTCCAGCAGCTCGCGCGCGAGGTTCTCGTTGAGGCCGCCCCCGCGCCGCCCCCGCGGCGAGTTCGGCCCCGCCGAGCGCCGCTGGTCGAGGTAGTCCAGCATCGCGGGATGGGTGACGGCCGCATACAGCAGGTCCGCGAAGCGCCCCGCGACGTGGCGCCGGATGTCGGAGCGGTAGGCGGGGATGGTACGCCGCAGGTAGCCCGACATGCCGGAGACGGTGAAGTGGTCGGACCAGAACCAGTCGAGCCGCTCGCGGAAGCCGTCGGTGGTGGTCACGGCGCGCTGCACGACGCGGGCCATGTCGCCCCACCAGCGCTCGGTCATGGCGTCGCGCATGTCCCGGAACGCCTGGTCGGCGGCCGCGCTGTCGTTGCGCTTCCGGCGCACGGCCACGAACTCCATAGCCTCGGCGGCGACCACGTGCCACGGCGCGTGCGGGTAGGAGGCCATGGCGAGGTCCGGCCCCGCGAGGCGCGCAAGGATCGCGCCCGCATCGCGCGGCGCGGGCAAGCGCGGCGAGAGTCCGGTGCCGAAGCGCACGGCGGCGAGGGTGGGTCGCAGGTCCATGGGGCGGAGATAGTCGTTTCGCCGCTCCAGCGGGAGGCCCTCCGGAGGCCGGCGGCGACACTTCGCCGTGCCCCCCGCCCCGGGGGCGGGCCGTCACCGGGGCGCGGTGCGCGTCCCCCGCGCCCCTACCGGCGACGGAACCGCTGGAACAGCTTGTAGAGCGCGAAGAGCTTGAGGATGCGGCGCATGGGGGTCTCCTGTGATGATGCCCCCGCAACGCGCAGGCACGTCCGGGGGTTCAACCCGGCCGCGACCTACTCCGTGGGCATCCGGCGCAGGCCCAGCTCGGCGAGCTGGCCGGGGAGGGGCTCGGAGGGGGCGCCCATCATCAGGTCCTCGGCGCGCTGGTTCATCGGGAACAGCATGACCTCGCGGATGTTCGCCTCCTCGGCGAGCAGCATCACCATGCGGTCGATGCCGGCCGCGCAGCCGCCGTGGGGGGGCGCGCCGTACTGGAACGCGCGCACCATGCCGCCGAAGCGCTTGCGCACCTCGTCCTCGCCGTAGCCGGCGATCTCGAAGGCGCGGAACATGATCTCGGGCTCGTGGTTGCGGATGGCGCCCGAGATCAGCTCGTAGCCGTTGCAGGCCAGGTCGTACTGCCAGCCGAGCACCGCCTCGGGGTCGCCGTCGAGCGCCGCGAGCCCGCCCTGGGGCATCGAGAACGGGTTGTGGCTGAAGTCGATGCGGCCCTCGTCGTCGCGCTCGTACATCGGGAAGTCGACGATCCAGGCGAAGGCGAAGCGGTTCTGGTCCACCAGTCCCAGCTCGGTGCCGATCACGGTGCGCGCCCGGCCCGCCACGGCCTCGAAGTCCGAGGCCCGGCCGCCGAGGAAGAAGGCCGCGTCGCCCACGCCGAGGCCGAGCTGCCGGCGGATCGCCTCGGTGCGCTCGGGGCCGATGTTCTTGGCGAGGGGGCCGGCGGCTTCATGCGTGCCGAAATACGCCTCGGTGAGAAAGCGAACTCGCTCCGCGTCTCCTGCACTTACGGCGTCCGCGATCTTGTTCGCGGCTGTGGCGTTCTCGGCTCTTGTCATCGCGTTCGCACGTTCGCGCAACAGTTCGACCGACGGTTCTTTTCCGGAGACTTTGGAGAGAAAGAGGTGACGTAGTGCTCCGACCTGCTCCAGATCGTCTTCGAAGGTCTTATCTTCCCGCTTCCGCCAAAAAATGTACCCCATCCCCGGCAGGCCCTCGCCTTGCGCGAACTTGTTCATCCGGTCGCAGAACTTGCGCGACCCGCCCGTCGGCGCGGGGATGGCGCGCACCTCCGTGCCGTCCTTCTCCAGCAGCGAGGCGAAGATCGCGAAGCCCGAGCCGCGGAAGTGCTCGGACACGTCCTGCATCTCGATCGGGTTGCGAAGGTCGGGCTTGTCGGTGCCGTACTTCTGGAGCGCCTCCGCGTAGGGGATGCGCGGCCACGTCTCGGGCGCGTCCACCGTCTTGCCGCCGCCGAAGCGCTCGAAGCAGCCCGCGACCACGGGGGCGATCGTGGCGAACACGTCGTCCTGGGTGACGAAGCTCATCTCCATGTCGAGCTGGTAGAAGTCCGTGGGCGAGCGGTCGGCGCGGGGGTCCTCGTCGCGGAAGCAAGGCGCGATCTGGAAGTACTTGTCGAAGCCCGCCACCATCAGCAGCTGCTTGAACTGCTGCGGCGCCTGCGGCAGCGCGTAGACCTTGCCGGGATGGAGGCGCGAGGGGACGATGAAGTCGCGCGCACCCTCGGGGCTGGAGGCGGTGATGATCGGGGTCTGGTACTCGCGGAAGTCGCGGTCCCACATCCGCTCGCGCAGGTCGCGCACCACGTCGGAGCGCAGCTTCATGTTCGCCTGCATCGCCTCGCGGCGCAGGTCGAGGAAGCGGTAGCGCAGGCGCGTCTCCTCGGGATACTCCTGATCGCCGAACACCATCAGCGGCAGCTCGTCGGACTTGCCCAGAACTTCGAGGTCCCTCACGAAGACCTCGATCTCGCCGGTCGGGATCTTGGGGTTCACGAGCGCCGCGTCGCGCGCCTTCACGGTGCCGTCGATGCGGATGCACCATTCGGACCGCACCTTCTCCATCTCCGCGAACACCGGGCTGTCGGGGTCGCACAGGAGCTGCGTCATGCCGTAGTGGTCGCGCAGGTCCACGAACAGCACGCCCCCGTGGTCGCGGATGCGGTGGACCCAGCCGGCCAGGCGGACGGTCTCGCCCACGTCGCCGGTGTCGAGCCCGGCGCAGGTGTGGGTGCGGAACTGGTGCATGGGAACCCCCTCGGATGGCGCCGCGCCTATGGGCACGGGGCGCACGGGGGTGTCAACCGCGGGGCGCGCGTCACTCGGCGGCGGTTGAGAACCCGGCGAGGAGGTCAAGAAGCCGGGGCTGGAGGCGGTCCACCACCAGGAGGCCGGGCGGGAAGTCCGCCGCCGCCGCGCCGCCGCCCGGAAAGCCCAGCACCCGGCAGCCCGCGGCGAGCGCCGCCTCGGCGCAGGGCGCGCTGTCCTCCACCGCCACCGCCGTGGCGGGCGGCACGTCGAGCACCGCGAGCGCGAGGCACAGGGCGTCGGGCGCGGGCCGGGGGCGCGCGGCGCGGGTCGCGTCGCCGACCCAGGCGAAGTCCGCGCGCAGCACCACCGGGGCCAGCGCTCCGACCACCGCCGCCACCACCGGCGCCGGCGCCGTGGAGCACAGCGCGACGGGCAGGCCGCGGCGGCGCGCCGCGCCGATGGTCTCCACGATGCCGGGACGGGGGCGCAGGCCCTCGGCGGCGACCAGGGCGCCGAACCGCGCGGCGCCGGGGGCTCCGCCGCCGGCCTCGGCGAAGGCCCTCCGCTCCAGGGCGTCGGTCTCGGCGAGCGCGCCGATGGAGCCGAAGATCAGGGCGCCGATGGCCATCGGATCGTGCTCCAGTCGGGAGGGCGGGCGTGGGAACGGGGTCGCCGGATACAACCTGAAGGTGTGGCGCGGGGCATTCCCCGTCAAGGACATTCCGTCTCCGCCCGTTCTCCGCGAGGGTTGCGGACGGCGGACGGCTGGGCTTTGGGTCGCTGCGGATCGACGGGGGAGGGGCAGATGGGCACGGCGCAGGGCATGGTGCGGAGGCTCTTGCGGCGCGTCGTGCGCCTCGGCCGGCTGGAGGTCGCCTATCCCGACGGGCTGGTCGAGGGCTACGGCTCGGGCGAGGGGGCGCCCCACGTGGCCGCGCGCCTGCACACGGACCGCGCCGTGCGCGCCATCCTGCTCGACCCGGAGCTGGCGCTGGGCGAGGCGTGGATGGACGGCACGCTGACGCTAAACCGGGGCACGCTGCACGACTTCTTCACCCTGCTCGCGCGCAACGGCGGGCGCCACAACGCCGGCCCGCTGGTGGGCGCGGGCTACAAGCTGCGCTACGCGGTGCGCCGCTGGGCGCAGGCCAACGGGGTGGGGCGCGCGCGCGCGAACGTGGCCCACCACTACGACCTCGGCGACGACTTCTACGCCCTCTGGCTCGACGAGGACCACCAGTATTCGTGCGCCTACTTCCCGCGCGAGGGCATGACCCTGGAGGAGGCGCAGGAGGCCAAGAAGGCCCATATCGCCGCCAAGCTGGTGCTGCGCCCGGGGATGCGGGTGCTCGACATCGGCTGCGGCTGGGGCGGCATGGCGCTGACGCTCGCGCGCGAGCACGGGGTCCACGTCACCGGCATCACCCTGAGCGAGAACCAGGCCGCCGCCGCCCGCGCCCGCGCCGAGGCGGCCGGGCTCGCGGACCGCATCGACATCCGCCTCACCGACTACCGCGACCTCCACGAGTGCTTCGACCGCGTCGTCTCGGTGGGCATGCTGGAGCACGTGGGCGCGCCCAACTACGGCACCTACTTCGCCAAGGTGGCCGATCTGATGGACGAGGACGGCGTGGCGCTGATCCACACCATCGGCCGCTGCGGGCCGCCGACCACCACCTCGTCGTGGCTGGCCAAGTACATCTTCCCGGGCGGCTACAACCCCTCGCTCTCGGAGCTGGCGGCGGCGTTCGAGCGCACGGGGCTCTGGCAGGCCGACGTCGAGGTCTGGCGCGGCCACTACGCCGAGACCCTGCGCCGCTGGCGGGCGCGCTTCGAGCGGAACGTGGACGAGGTGCGCGCCATGTACGACGAGCGCTTCGTGCAGATGTGGCGCTACTACCTGACCGGCGCCGAGGTCGGCTTCGACGACCTGCACCACGTGGTTTACCAGATCCAGCTCGCCAAGCGCCGCGCCACCGTGCCCGAGACGCGGGACTACCTCTACCGGTAGGGACGCGGCGGTCCCGCCGGGGGGCTAGATGCCGGGCACGACCAGCCGGGTCGCGTCCAGCGCGACGCCCCCGGCCTGCACGGCGACCGAGGCGGCCCCGATGGCCACGCCGGCCGTGCCCGTGGCGACGCGCCCCGCGGCGCATCCCGCCAGCCCCGCGCAGAGCGCGGCGGCCAGCATCAGGCGGACGGCAGGGCGCGCGCCGGTCATTCGCCGTCGTCGCCCATGCCCATGACGCGCCCGGTTCCGCGCACGACGGCGCCCGTGCCGCGGCCCACGGCCTTGCCGGTTCCCACGACGACCTTGCCCGTGCCCATGGCCACGCGGCCGGTGCCCGAGGCGACGTCGCCGACGCCGCGCGCGACGCCGCAGCCGGTCAGGGCGAGGACGAGGCCCGCCGCGGCGGCGAAGGTGAGCTTGGATTTCATGTCGCGAGTCCTTGCGGGAAGGGGCGGGACGCCCGCCGGTTGAGCGGGAATATCAACCCGGCCGCGGCCGCGGAAATCACGTTTCGTGTCCGCGCCGCAGGATCGCGTGCGCCCGCGGCCCCGCGGCGGCTCCGCCGCGCCTTGCACCCCCCTAGCGCGCCGCATACACGCCAACTCGTTTGCGCAAACGGGGGACGAGCCAATGCCGAAGCGGACGGACATCCGGTCCATCATGATCATCGGCGCCGGCCCCATCGTGATCGGCCAGGCCTGCGAGTTCGACTACAGCGGCGCCCAGGCCTGCAAGGCCCTGCGCGAGGAAGGCTACCGCGTCATCCTCGTCAACTCCAACCCCGCCACGATCATGACCGACCCGGGGCTCGCCGACGCCACCTACATCGAGCCGATCACGCCCGGCGTGGTGGCCTCGATCATCGAGCGCGAGCGGCCCGACGCGCTGCTGCCCACCATGGGCGGGCAGACCGCGCTGAACACCGCCCTCAGCCTCGACGACATGGGCGTGCTGGAGAAGTTCGGCGTGGAGCTGATCGGCGCCAAGCGCGCCGCGATCGAGATGGCCGAGGACCGCAAGCTGTTCCGCGAGGCCATGGACCGCCTCGGCATCGAGAACCCCAAGGCCACCATCGTCTCGGCCCCCAAGCGCGCGGACGGCAAGTTCGACATCCGCGAGGGCCTCGCCCGCGCCCTGGAGGCGCTGGAGCACGTCGGCCTGCCTGCCATCATCCGCCCCGCCTTCACCCTGGGCGGCACCGGCGGCGGCGTGGCCTACAACCGCGCCGACTACGAGCGCATCTGCCGCACGGGGCTGGAGGCCTCGCCGATGGCGCAGATCCTGGTCGACGAGTCCCTGCTCGGCTGGAAGGAGTACGAGATGGAGGTCGTGCGCGACCGCGCCGACAACGCCATCATCGTGTGCGCCATCGAGAACGTGGACCCCATGGGCGTGCACACCGGCGACTCCATCACCGTGGCCCCCGCGCTGACGCTGACCGACCGCGAGTACCAGCGCATGCGGACCCACAGCATCGAGGTGCTGCGCGAGATCGGCGTGGAGACGGGCGGCTCCAACGTCCAGTGGGCCGTGAACCCCGCCGACGGCCGCATGGTCGTGATCGAGATGAACCCCCGCGTGTCGCGCTCCTCGGCGCTCGCCTCCAAGGCCACCGGCTTCCCGATCGCCAAGATCGCCGCGAAGCTCGCCGTGGGCTACACGCTCGACGAGCTCGACAACGACATCACCGGCGTCACTCCGGCCTCGTTCGAGCCCTCGATCGACTACGTGGTCACCAAGATCCCGCGCTTCGCCTTCGAGAAGTTCCCGGGCGCCGAGCCGCTGCTGACGACGGCCATGAAGTCGGTGGGCGAGGCGATGGCCATCGGCCGCACGATCCACGAATCCCTGCAGAAGGCGTTGGCCTCCATGGAGACCGGCCTCACCGGCTTCGACGAGATCGCGCTGCCCTCAGATCCCGCCGGCATCCGCGCCGAGCTGGCCCGCCAGACCCCGGACCGCCTGCGCGTCGTGGCGCAGGCCATGCGCCAGGGCCTCTCGGACGACGACATCAACGCCGTGACCCACTTCGACCCGTGGTTCCTGGCCCGCATCCGCGAGATCGTCGACCTCGAGGCCGAGGTGCGGACGGGCGGCCTGCCGCTCGAGGCCGAGGGCCTGCGCCGGCTCAAGCAGTTCGGCTTCACCGACGCCCGCCTCGCCACGCTGACGGGCCGCGACGAAGGGCAGGTGCGCCGCGCCCGCCGGAACCTCGGCGTCCACGCCCAGTTCAAGCGCATCGACACCTGCGCCGCCGAGTTCGAGGCGCAGACCCCCTACATGTACTCCACCTACGAGACGCCAGTGATGGGCGACGCGGAGTGCGAGTCGCGCCCCACCGACGCCAAGAAGGTCGTGATCCTCGGCGGCGGGCCGAACCGGATCGGGCAGGGCATCGAGTTCGACTACTGCTGCTGCCACGCCTGCTTCGCGCTCAGCGATGCGGGCTACGAGACCATCATGGTCAACTGCAATCCCGAGACCGTCTCCACCGACTACGATACCTCGGACCGCCTCTACTTCGAGCCGCTGACCTTCGAGCACGTGATGGAGATCCTGCGCGTCGAGCAGGACCGCGGCACGCTCCACGGCGTGATCGTGCAGTTCGGCGGGCAGACGCCGCTGAAGCTGGCCGACGCGCTCCACGAGGCGGGCATCCCCATCCTCGGCACCACGCCCGACGCCATCGATCTGGCCGAGGACCGCGAGCGCTTCGCCGCGCTCGTGCGTGATCTGGGTCTCAAGCAGCCCCGCAACGCCATCGCCACCACGGACGCGCAAGCCCGCGAGGAGGCCGAGAAGCTCGGCTACCCGCTGGTCATCCGCCCCTCCTACGTGCTCGGCGGCCGGGCCATGGAGATCGTGCGCGACACGGCCCACCTGGAGCGCTACATCCGCGAGGCCGTGGTGGTGTCGGGCGACAGCCCCGTGCTGCTCGACAGCTACCTCTCGGGCGCCATCGAGGTGGACGTGGACGCGCTCTCGGACGGGACGGACGTCCACGTGGCCGGCATCATGCAGCACATCGAGGAGGCGGGGGTCCATTCCGGCGACTCCGCCTGCTGCCTGCCGCCCCACACGCTCTCGGACGAGACCGTCGCCGAGATCCGCCGCCAGACCGAGGCGCTGGCCAAGGCGCTCCACGTGGTGGGCCTCATGAACGTCCAGTTCGCCGTGAAGCCCAACGAGGCGGGCGAGGACGAGGTGTTCCTGATCGAGGTGAACCCCCGCGCCTCGCGTACCGTGCCGTTCGTGGCCAAGGCCGTCGACTCGGCCATCGCGTCCATCGCCGCGCGCCTCATGGCGGGCGAGCCCCTCTCGAACTTTCCCCTCCGCGAGCCTTATCCCGAGGGCACCGTCGACCACGTGCCGATCGGCGACGCCATGCAGCTCGCCCACGCCCATACCCCGTGGTTCTCGGTCAAGGAGGCGGTGCTGCCCTTCGCGCGCTTCCCCGGCGTGGACACCCTGCTCGGGCCCGAGATGCGCTCCACCGGCGAGGTCATGGGCTGGGACCGCTCGTTCGCGCGCGCCTTCCTCAAGGCGCAGCTCGGAGCCGGCACCGTCTTGCCCGAGGAGGGCACCGTGTTCCTGTCGATCAAGGACGACGACAAGACCGCGCAACTGGTCGAGACCGCGACGCTGCTGCGCGACATGGGCTTCCGCATCCTCGCCACCGAGGGCACCCGCGCCTTCTTGGCCGGGCACGGCATCGCCAGCGACCTCGTGGCCAAGGCCTACGAGGGCGGGCGCACCGTGGTCGACGTGATGAAGGACGGCGAGGTGGCCCTGGTGATGAACACCACCGAGGGCGCGCAGGCCGTCGAGGACTCGCGCTCCATGCGCGCGGTCGCCCTGTCGGACCGCATTCCCTACTACACCACGCTCGCCGGCAGCCACGCCGCGGCCCGCGCCATGCAGGCCCGCGCCGAGGGCGACCTCGAGGTGCGGCCCCTCCAGTAGGGCCGCCGCCGGGCTCGCCCGCGCGGCGGCGGCCCTTCCTCCGATTCCCCCATGGCGCGAGGCCCCCCGCCCCGCGTGCCGTCCCGCGCGAGGCGGCGCCGCACAGGCGCCCCATTTCGGGTTCCTGCAACGGCGGGATCGCTGCGGGAACGGCGACGGTCCCCCGCCGGCAGGGGTCGTCGTTTCCGGATCGTGCCGCGAGACGCCACAGGATAAACCATTTCGGCGCCGCGAAGGCGCCCGACCGGCACGGGAGAGTGAGGGCATACCACTCATCGGACGGAATTCGACAATGGACCCCATCATGCTCTCGCTCCTCTCCATCGGCGCCTCCGGGATGGTGATCCGCCGCTGCCTCTCGCGGGCCAAGGCCCGGGCCGCCGACGGGGGCCGGACCACCGCCGCCGTCGCCCCCGACCCGCTGGACCGGGGCCGGGAGGAGGGGACGCGCGTCTCCGCGCTCCGCTCGCTGTCGCGCACCGGACTGCGCGTCCGCTCCCTCGTGCGCCCCGAGGCCGAGCCGGTGCTGGCCAAGTTCCAGCGCATCGCCAATTCCGAGAACCTCCTCCTGGGCACGCAGGTGTCGCTCGGCGCGCTGTTCGCCCCCGAGGAGGGGTCCGCCTCCGCCGCCGCGGCGGCCGCCGATGCCGTGCTCGCCGGACGCCGCGTGGACGTAGTGCTCTCGACCGCCTCGGGCACGCCCCTGTGCGGCGTGGAGATCGCCCCCGCCCGGGGCGAGGGCGCCGCGCCCGGCTTCCGCGACCACGTCCGCGCCCGCGCCTTCGCCGCCGCCGGCCTGCCGCTCGCCACCGTGCCCGCCGACGCCGACTGGACCGAGCTGCGCGACCTGCTCTGCGCCGCCATGGGCCAGCCCACCGAGGCCGGGGCGCCCGCCGCCAACGACGTGACGCCGATCTCGCCCGTCACCGCGGACGCGGCCCCCGGGGACCGCGCCCTGCCCGACGCCGCCGCGCTGCTCGCCGCGCTCGGCGCCGAGGACGCCGACGTGCTGGCCTTCGATGCGCCGGACCCGCAGGGCGAGGCCGTCCCGGCCCGCCACGTCCGGGCCGCCTGACGCCAGTCCTTCCTCCAAGCCGCGTGGCGCCCCGCGCCCTTGACCCCGGCCCCGGCCGGGGTCCATCCCGTCTCGGATACGGGAGAGACCCATGCATACCGCCGCCATCACCGGCACCGGCGTCTTCACGCCCCCCCACGCCATCTCGAACGACGAGCTGGTCGAGGCCTTCAACGCCTACGCCGACCGCCGCAACGCCGAGGGCGCCGACCCGCCGGTGCCCCACAGCTCCGCCGACTTCGTCCGCTCCGCCTCCGGGATCGAGAGCCGCTACGTGATGGACAAGGAGGGCGTGCTCGACCCCGCCCGCATGTTCCCGCGCCTGCCCGAGCGCGCCGACGACGAACCCTCGCTCATGGCCGAGATGGCACTGGACGCGGCGCGCAAGGCGCTCGCCGAGGCGGGCGTGGACGCCGCCGACATCGACTGCGTCATCTGCGCCGCCTCGAACCACGAGCGCGCCTACCCGGCCGTGGCGATCGAGATCCAGCAGCTTCTCGGGGCGGGCGGCTTCGCCTTCGACATGAACGTCGCCTGCTCGTCGGCCACCTTCGGGATCCAGACCGCCGCCGACATGATCCGCGCGGGCTCCGTGCGCCGCGCCCTCGTGGTCTCGCCCGAGATCTGCTCGGCCCACCTCGAATGGCGCGACCGCGACTGCCATTTCATCTTCGGCGACGTGGCCACCGCCGTGGTGCTGGAGCGCGAGGCGGACGCGGCGGCCAAGGACCGCTGGACCGTCGAGTCCACCCGCTGCGCCACGCAGTTCTCGAACAACATCCGCAACAACGACGGCTTCCTGCGCCGCACCCGCGACGCGATGGAGGACCGGCGCGACATGCAGTTCGTCCAGGAGGGCCGCAAGGTGTTCAAGGAGGTGCTGCCCCTCGTGTCGCGCCACATCGCGGGCCACCTCGCGGAGGAGGGCGTCGCCGCCTCGGAGCTGCGCCGCCTCTGGCTGCACCAGGCCAACAAGGCGATGAACGACTACATCGGCCGCAAGGTGCTGGGGCGCGAGCCCGAGCCGGGCGAGCAGCCCAACATCCTGCAGGATTACGCGAACACCTCGTCGGCCGGCTCGATCATCGCCTTCTCGAAGCACTCGGACGGCCTCGCGCCCGGCGACCGGGGACTGATCTGCTCGTTCGGGGCGGGCTACTCGGTGGGCTCGGTGCTGGTCACGCGGCGCGCGGCCGCGGCCTGAGCGCTACTCGGCGGCTTCGGCGTCCATGCCGAGGTCCACGCGCAGGTCGTGGAGCATGTGCTCGAGGTTCCGCAGCTCCGCGAGCAGCGCGCGCCGCTCCAGCGCGTCGCCGCCGTCCGCGAGGATGCGGGAGTGCTCGGCCAGCGCCCGGCGCAGCCGCCGGGGCGGGGCGCTCTCGGCCTCGGCGTCCGACGTGTCCACGCCCGCCAGCTCGCACAAGGTCAGCGTCACGATGGGACGGCGCGCCGCCTCCTCCAACAGGGCGAGCGAGTCGACCGGGATGAACCGGTCCCGATGCTCGTCGTGCACGGAGTAGTAGCGGCCGAGCGTGGCCTTGGACTTGCCGATCGCCGCGCAGGCGGCTTCGACGCCGACGGACTTCACCAGAAGCTCGGTGCGGCGCTTGAGAAGGGGGCGGACGTCTCGGGGCATGGAGCACCTCCCGACGTGCATGTTACCCTACGTAAGCCTCCGGGGGAACCGGGTAGAGTGCCCTAATGTTACGCAGCGCGCGAACCGGCCCGTGCGGGTCCGGGCCGCCCTTGCGCGCGGGCCCCGCCCTCGGCCATCACCGCGCCCATGGCCAAGCTGCACTTCAACTACTCCACCATGAACGCCGGCAAGAGCACGCTGCTCCTGCAGGCCAGCTACAACTACGTGGAGCGGGGGATGCGGACCTACCTGCTGACGGCCGACTTCGACGGCCGCTCCGGCGAGGGGCGCATCGCCAGCCGAATCGGCATCGAGGCCCCCGCCGACACCTACGGGCCCGCGACCGACCTCTTCGCCCGGATCGAGGCCCGGCTTGCCGAGCCCTGCGCTTGCGTGTTCGTGGATGAGGCCCAGTGGCTGAGCCGCGAGCAGGTCTGGCAGCTCGCCCGCGCCGTGGACGACCTCGGCGTGCCGGTGATGTGCTACGGCCTGCGCGTGGACTTCCGGGGCGAGCTGTTCCCCGGCTCCGCCGCCCTCCTGGCCCTGGCCGACGAGATGCGCGAGGTCCGCACCATCTGCCACTGCGGGCGCAAGGCCACCATGGTGGTGCGGGTGGACGCCGAAGGGCGCGCGCTGCGCGAGGGCGCGCAGGTCGAGGTCGGGGGCAACGACCGCTACGTGTCGCTCTGCCGGCGCCACTTCCGCGAGCGGATCGGGGACCGGGTGCCGGCCGAGCCGCCGGTCTAGTGGAGAGCGCCGGGGGCTCTGCCCGTCCGCAGGCGGATCGGTCCACTGGACCGATCCCGGGAAGCCTGCGAACCCCCGAGATATTTATGGCCAGAGGAAGGGGGCGTCAGGCCATGAGGTCGCGGACGAAGCCTTCCGCTCTGCAGATTTCCGCTTCGAGGTCGAACGTAGTGATCCGCCCGTCCTCGACCACGCGGCGGCCCTCCACGAGGAGGTCGCGCACGCGGCGGGGGCCGGCGAGGAGGAGCGCGGCGTGGTCCCACGAGCCGGCCGCTTCGACGCCCCTCATGTCCCAGATCGCCACGTCGGCGCGGTAGCCCGGCGCGAGCACGCCGATGTCGCTCCGCCCCAGCACCCGCGCGCCGCCGCGGGTCGCCACGTCCAACGCCTCGCGCACGCCCATCGCGTCCGCCCCCCGCACGACCCGCTGGAGCAGCATCGCCTGCCGCGCCTCGCCCACCAGCGAGGCCGCGTCGTTCGAGGCCGACCCGTCCACCCCCAGCCCCACCGGCACGCCCGCGTCAAGCATCGCCCGCAGGGGCGCCACGCCCGAGCCGAGCCGGCAGTTCGAGCAGGGACAATGTGCCACCCCGGTCCCGGTCCGCGCGAAGAGCGCGATCTCGGCTGCGTCGAGCTTCACGCAATGCGCGTGCCACACGTCGGCGCCGGTCCAGCCGAGATCTTCGGCGTACTGCCCCGGACGGCACCCGAACCGCCCCAGCGAGAAGGCGACGTCCTCGTCGTTCTCGGCGAGGTGGGTGTGCAGCCGCACCCCCTTGTCGCGCGCCAGCAGCGCCGCGTCGCGCATCAGCCCACGCGAGACCGAGAAGGGCGAGCAGGGCGCGATGCCGACCCGGCACATGGACCCCTCCGCGGGGTCGTGGAACCGGTCCACCACGCGGATGCAGTCCTCGAGGATCGCCCCCTCGTCCTCCACGAGACTGTCGGGCGGCAGCCCCCCCGCCGAGCGCCCGATCGACATGGCGCCCCGCGTCGGGTGGAAGCGCAGGCCCACCTCGGCGGCGGCATGGATCGTGTCGTCCAGCGTCACGCCGTCCGGGTAGACGTAGTGGTGGTCCGACGACGTGGTGCAGCCCGACAGCGCCAACTCGGCCAGCCCGATCCGCACGGCGCAGGCCACGTGCTCGGGCCGCATCCGCGCCCAGACGGGGTAGAGCGCGTTCAGCCACCCGAACAGCGTTGCGTCCTGTCCCTCGGGCACGGCGCGCGTCAGCGTCTGGTAGAGGTGGTGGTGCGTGTTCACGAGGCCCGGCGTCACGAGGCAGCCCGCCGCCTCCAGCACCTCCGGCGCCTGCAGCCCGTCCCCGACGGCGGCAATCGCGCCGCCCCGCACCAGCACGTCCGCCCGCCGCGCGCCGTCCGGGGCGAGCACCGTGCCGCCCCGGATCAGCAGGTCAGCCACGAAGCAGCTCGAGGGCGGCGCGGTGCAGGGCCGGGGTGGCGGCGGCCACCGCCGTGCCGCCGTCCAGCGCCGGGCCGCCGCTCCAACTCGTCACGATGCCGCCCGCCGCCTCGACCACGGCGATGGGCGCGGCGATGTCGTAGGGTTGCAGCCCCGCCTCGACCACGAGGTCCACGTGCCCCGCCGCGAGCAGCGCGTAGGCGTAGCAGTCCAGCCCGTAGCGCACGAGGCGGCAGCGTTCGGCCACGCGCCGGAAGGCCGCGCCCTCGGCAGCGGTGCCGACCTCGGGGAAGGTGGTGAGGATCGTGGCGTCCTCGAGCCGCTCGGTGCCGCTCGCCCGCAGCGGCGTCTCGGCCCCGGCCCGCACCATGCGCGCGACGCCGCCCCCGCCCTCGAAGCGCTCGCCGGTCCAAGGCTGGTCGATCAGCCCCAAGAGCATGGCGTCCGCGTCGCGCAACCCCACCAGGACGCCCCAGGTGGGCGTGCCCGACACGAAGCCGCGGGTACCGTCGATCGGGTCGAGCACCCAGGTCAATCCGGACGTGCCCTTGGTCGCGGCCTCCTCCTCGCCCAGCACGGCGTCCTCGGGCCGGCGGCGGGACAGCACCGCGCGCATCGCGGCCTCGGCCTCGCGGTCGGCGATCGTCACGGGGTCGAAGTCCGCGCGCTTGCTCTCCACGGCCATGGGGCGGCGGAAGTGGCGCAGGGTGGCCGCGCGCGCGGCGTCGGCGGCCTCGTGGGCCACGGCGCGCAGGGTCTCGATGTCGGGGCGGGGTTCCATCGCGTCCGGCGTGGCACGCGGGGCGATGGCGGTCAACGGACCGCGGCGGGCGGCCGGGCGGACCGCGCCGCGGCCGGGCATGTGCCGGGCCATGGCGGGATCAGGCCGTCAGGCGGCGCTCTCGGAGAGGGCGCGCGCGAGGTCGTAGAGACGGCGGCGCTGGTTCTCGGGCATCGCGTAGTAGGCGCGGATCAGCTCCATCGCCTCCTTGTCCGACAGGAAGTCCTGGTCGGGCGTCTCGGCCCGCTCGCCGTCGATGCCCTCGAAGAAGTGCCCGATCGGCACCTCCAGCGTCTGGGCGATCTCCCAAAGGCGGGACGAGGAGACCCGGTTCATGCCGGTCTCGTACTTCTGGATCTGCTGGAACTTGATGCCGACCTTCTCGGCGAGCTGCTGCTGCGTCATGCCCACCATCCACCTGCGATGGCGGATGCGCTTGCCGACGTGAATGTCCACGGGATGCTTCATGTCCGACGCTCCTTTCGAGCGGTTGCGCCGCTCCAAGGGGAAAGAACGCCGCGGGGCGCGCATCGTTCACCCATAGCGGGAACGATCCGACAGCCGGAGCGTAGAGGCGGCGAGGCGGCCGGAGCAAGCACAGCGGCGGCCGGCGGGCGCAAACGTGCCTTCGCGCAAAGGGCGCCGCGCGGGCGCGCGCAGGCCCGAAGTCGCGCCGCCACGCGGTTTTCCCCTCTCGCGGAAGGCGTGTCAAGAAACGGCGAGCCGTTCGCCCCGCGCGATGGACAAGAATGCGCCGGGTCTGCATTCCGGGCCGCAAGGCCGGAAACCGGAGGATCGCTCCCCATGCGCGAATACGCCGTCGTCGAACTGGGGCGCCCCCCCGTGCTGCGCGAATCGCCCGATCCCCGCCCGGGACGGGGCGAGGTTCTGCTGCGGATCGAGGCCTGCGGCCTGAACTTCGCCGACACCCTGATGATCGCCGGCAATTACCAGGACACCCCCGAGCCGCCCTTCGTGCCCGGTCTCGAGGTCTGCGGCACCGTCGAGGCGCTGGGCGAGGGCGTGGACGCCCCCGCCGTCGGCACCCGCGTCGCGTGCTTCGCGGGGCAGGGGGGGCTGGCCGAGCGCGGCACCTTCCCGGCCGCGGCCTGCGTGGCCGTCCCCGAGGCGATGCCCTCCGAGATCGCCGCCGGCTTCACGGTCGCCTACTCCACCTCCCACGTCGCGCTGGAGTGGAAGGCCCGGCTGCAACCCGGCGAGCGGCTCGTCGTCCTCGGCGCGGCGGGCGGCGTCGGCCTCACGGCGGTGGAGCTGGGCGCGCGCATGGGCGCCGAGGTGGTCGCGGTCGCGCGCGGCGAGGCGAAGCTCGCGGTGGCGCGCGAGGCCGGCGCGCACCACGCGATCGACGCCGAGGCGCCCGACCTGCGCGAGCGCATCCGCGCCCTCGGCGGCGCCGACGTGGTCTACGACGCGGTGGGGGGCGAGGCGCACCGCGCCGCGTTTCGCGCCATGAATCCCGGCGGGCGCCTCCTGGCGATCGGCTTCGCGTCCGGCGACGTGCCGAGCGTGAAGCTCAACCACCTGCTGGTGAAGAACGTGGACGTGCTCGGCCTCTACTGGGGCGGCCTCCTGCGCTCGCACCCGCAGGTCGTCACCCGCAGCATCAAAGCGCTCTTCGCCATGTGGGAGGAGGGCGCGCTCAGCCCCCACGTCTCCCACGTGCTGCCCCTGGAGCGCGCGGACGAGGGGCTGGCGCTCCTGCGCGAGCGGCGTTCCACGGGCAAGGTCGTGATCACGCCCTGAGGGCGCGATCGTCGCGCGGGGGGAAACGCCCGTGCGAAAGGGGGGCGGGCCCGGCCTTCGGACCTTGAAAATCACGGCCCCGTTCCCGATATTCGGTGCAACGGGGCACCGCCCCACCCATCCCTACCCTGGAGGAGTTCCATGGCTCAATTCGACGCTCTCCGGTCCGGCGTCTCGGGCGCCCGCGCCGCCGAGATCGACCAGGGCCTGCGGGCCCACATGAACAAGGTCTACGGCACGATGTCCGTGGGCATGCTGATCACCTTTGCGGCGGCCTGGGCGATCTCGGGGCTCGCCGTGACCTCCGACCCGTCGCTGGCGGCCGGCCAGATCGGCCCCGACAGCTACCTGACGTCGCTCGGCGTCGCGCTCTACACCTCGCCGCTGAAATGGCTGGTGATGTTCGCGCCGTTGCTGTTCGTGTTCGGCTTCTCGGCCGGCTTGGGCCGCATGTCGGCGGCCACCGCGCAGATCGTGTTCTACACCTTCGCCGCGGTGATGGGCGTGTCGCTCTCGTCGATCTTCCTGGTCTTCACCGGCACCTCGATCGCCCAGACCTTCCTGGTCACCGCGATCGCCTTCGCCGGCCTGTCGCTCTACGGCTACACGACCAAAAAGGACCTGTCGGCGATGGGTACCTTCCTGATCATGGGCGTGATCGGCCTGATCGTGGCCTCGATCGTGAACATCTTCCTCGCCTCCTCGGCGCTGGCCTTCGCGATCTCGACCATCGGCGTGCTGATCTTCGCGGGCCTGACGGCCTACGACACCCAGCGCATCAAGACCGAGTACGTGGCCCACGCCGCCCACGGCGATGCCGAGTGGCTCGGCAAGGCCGCCATCATGGGCGCCCTCGCGCTCTACCTCGACTTCATCAACATGTTCATGTTCCTGCTCCAGTTCATGGGGAACCGGGAGTAGCCGACCGGACATGAGTGATCGGGCCGCCCCTCGGGGCGGCCCTTTTTCGTTTCACGGGAGCGGAGAACGCCCCGGCCCTGCGCCGGGGCCTCGACCCCCCGCTTGCGCTTCGCTCTGCAGCGTTGGCACAGGTGGCGGCCGGAGGCCCCGGCGCAAGGCCGGGGCGCGGGGCGCTCGGGAGGCCTACTCGGCCAGCAACGCCCGCGCCGCAGCCAGACCGTCCGGCATCGGCTGGTGCCCGGCCCCGGGATGCGCGACGAGGCGCACCGCCGCCCCCAGCCGCTCCAGCACCGCGGCGCTCTCCCGCGCCCGCGCGAGCGGGATGTGCGGGTCGCGCTCGTGGCATGTCACCAGCGCCGGGGCGCCCACGAGGTCGGTGCGGTAGTCGAACGCCTTGCCCCCGTATCCCCCGAGCGCCGCGTCCGGCCCGCCCGCATCCCCGGTGCCCACCAGCCCGCCCGAGAAGGCCACCACGCCGCCCGCGCCCCGGCGCGCCATGTACTCCAGCGCGAGGCAGGCGCCCTGGCTGAAGCCCAGCACGGCGACCTCCTCGCGGGGGAGGCCGAGGGAGTCCACCGCGTCCTCGACCGCCGCGATCCCGCGTTCCACCCACGGCTCCATCTCCGCCGAGGGCGCCAGGAACGAGGTCGGCCACCACGAATGCCCGTCCGCCTCGGGCGCGGCCACCGCCATGCCCTCGGCGCCGAGCAGGGGCACCAGCCCGCGCATGTCGGCCGCCGAGCCGCCGCGCCCGTGGAGCAGCACCAGCCCCCTCACGTGCGGATCTCCGGCAACACGGCCTCGATGCGGCTCCGGATCGGCTCGTACCGCTCGGGCAGCATCAGACGCTCGCCCAGGTGGTCCATGGGCTCGTCCACGGCGAAGCCCGGCGGGTCGGTGGCGATCTCGAACAGCACGCCGCCCGGCTCGCGGAAGTAGATGGCGTCGAAGTACTGCCGGTCGATCACCGGCGTCACGTCCATGCCCGCCGCCAGCAGCCGCTCGCGCCACTCGGCCTGCTCGGCCCCGTCGGCGGCGCGGAAGGCCACGTGGTGGATCGAGCCGCGCCCCTGCCGCCCCGCTCCGGCGCCGTCGCGGCGCAGGAGGTCCACCACGGCCCCCCGCGCCCCGCCGGGCGTGCGCAGGCGCAGGCGCTCGCCCCCGGCCTCGCGCGCGTGACCGGCATCCTCGTAGCCCATCACGTCCACGAGGAGGCGGCGCGTCGGCTCCGGGTCGCGCAGGAGGAGGGTCACGGAGTGGAAGCCGTCCTCGCCCACGCCGCCCGCGCCGGGGACAGTGGCCAGCTCCACCGGCGCGCCGTCGGGGTCGGTGACGGTCGCCACGCGGGCGCCGAAGCGCTCCTCGGGCTCCGACACGGCCGCGCCGCATCCCCGCAGGCCCTCCACCACGTCGTCCATCACCGCGTCCCCCACCGCGTAGGCGAAGGCCGAGGCCATGCCCGGACCCGCGCGCCCCGGCGCCGCGCCCGCGAAGGGGAACACCGTGAAGATCGAGCCGGGCTCGGCGGCGCGGTTGCCGTAGTAAAGGTGGTAGGTGCCGGGGTCGTCGAAGTTCACGGTACGCTTCACCAGCCGCTGGCCCAGCGCGCCGGCGTAGAAGTCGACGTGCGGCTGGGGCGGGCCGCTGATGGCGGTGACGTGGTGCAGGCCGGCGATGGCTCGGGTCATGGCGTGTCTCCTTTGCCCACCCACATCGGGGCGGGGGAGGCCGGCCGCCACCGCTCCGCGCGCACAAGCCCGGCGCGCGAATGCGAAAGGCCGCGCGGGTGCGCGGCCTTCGGACGGGATCGGGAAGGCGGGTGCCTTACTTGATCTTGCCTTCCTTGTACTCGACGTGCTTGCGCGCGACGGGGTCGTACTTCCGGGTGACCATCTTCTCGGTCATCGTGCGCGCGTTCTTCTTGGTCACGTAGAAGTGGCCGGTGCCGGCGCTCGAGTTCAGGCGGATCTTGATGGTGGTGGGCTTCGCCATGGGAAGTGCCTCGCGGATGGGGGGCGGCGCCCCTTGGGAAATTCAAGGCCCGCCGTGTAGCAGAGGCGCGGGCACTGTCAACGCCCCCCGCCGCGCGTCACGTCACGCTCAGCCGCGCCTCCACCAGCCCCGTGCCGAGCGGGCGCAGCACTATGCGGCACTGCCGCGCGGTCCCGGTGACGTAAGCGAGGTCGAGCGCCAGCTCCCGCTCCGCCCCGCCCCCCGCGTCGCGCAGGGCGCGGCTGACGTCTGCGCGCAGCTCGTGCGACCAGAAGGCCGCGAAGTGGAGACCGCGCAGGTCGTCCTCCGGGTCGAAGCCGAGCTGCTCCAGGAAGGCGGGGTTGAGCAGGCCGATCATGCCGTCGCCGCGCACCAGCGCCCGCGGCTCGTCCGCCTCGGCGGCGGCGCGGCGCGCCGGATCCGGCAGCACCACCCGCCAGCCCGGCAGCACACGGGTCCGCTCCACGGTGTGGGTCATCCGATCTCCTCTCGGGCTGCCCCCCCGTCCCACGGGGCGCCCTCGACCCATAGGTGCGCGATTCGTGCAAATGCGCAACAGGCCACCCTCCCCGCAAGGGCGTATCGCGGGTTCGCGCGGGTGCGGGGGAGGCGTGCGGGGGGCCTGTAAGCCGGATTCTGTGCCGGAGCCGAGGCCCCGGTGGCGACCATTCCTCTGGAGCGCGCGTCGCCGCGGCCCTCGAGCTGCCAACCCGGACCGCCGGGCGAAGCCCCCATCGCGGTCCCTATTTGGCATTGCTCCCGGTGGGGCTTGCCGTGCGGAGGACGTTGCCGCCCTCCCGGTGGGCTCTTGCCCCACCGTTTCACCCTTGCCGGGGGCGGACCCCCGGCGGTCTGTTCTCTGTGGCGCTTTCCGTCGGCTTCCCGGAGAACCGGTCGCCGCCCGGGCGTTACCCGGCACCGTCGCTTCGTGGAGTCCGGACTTTCCTCGGGGCTCGCGCCCCGCGGCCGCCCGGCCCCCCGCACGCCGCGGCGCTAGCCCGCCACCACCCGCAGGTCAACGGGCGCCGCGGTCTCCACGGGCCAGCGCGAGGCCAGCTCGCCCGCCACCGCCATGTCCTCGGCGTCCAGGGGGCCGAGGCCGCAGGGCCGCCAGCGCAGGCGGAACGTCTCGAGGAGCACCGCGTCGTCCACCTCCGCTGTATAGCCGAAGCGGCGCAGCGCGGCGCGGAAGGCCGGCCAGTTCGGCGCCCGCCACGCGCGGCCCTCGGGCCAGACGGCCAGGCCCCGCACCGCGAGGCGGCGCCAGTCGAAGCGGGGGCCCGGGTCCTGCTTGCGCCCCGGCGCGCTGTCGGAGTGGCCGATCACGGCCTCGGGCGGGATCGCGTGGCGCGCCATCACGTCCTCCAGCAGCCGCTCCAGCGCGTCCATCTGCCGGGCCGCGAAGGGGTGCGTGCCCGCGTTGCACAGCTCGATGCCGATCGAGAAGCTGTTCACGTCCGCGAACTCGCCCCAGCAGCCGATCCCGGCGTGCCAGGCGCGGCGGTCCTCGTCGACCATCTGCACGGTGCGCCCGTCCTCGCCCACGACGTAGTGGGCCGACAGCTGGGTCTCGGGGCGCTCGAAGTGGCGCAACACCGGGTCTATGCCCTGCATCGCCGTGTAGTGCACCACCACCAGCCGGGGCGTGCCGCCGAAGGTGCGCGGCCCGTGGTTGGGCGAGGGGATGTGCTCCACGTCAGCCCCCGCGCACGATGGCGCGGTAGCCGGCCGGGTCCCAGCCGCAGGCGTTGCCGTCGCCGTCCGGGTCGAGCCCGAGGCGGTCGCGCTCGGGGCCGCCGGCGCCGAGGAAGGCGGCCTGCGCCGCGTCGCCGTTCACGTAGCGCGCGCAGCGGCGCGCGGCGGCGTTGGCGCTCGCGAAGGGGCCGCGGCTCCAGCCCTGGTTGCCCACGGGGCGCGCGCCCCGCAGGGCGTAGGCGGCGACGTTGGGCGCGGTCGTCTCGGGGCGGGTCAGGTCGACGTCGGCCGCCGAGACCTCCATCTCGGCGCGGCGGGCGCGCAAGGCGGCCAGGCGGGCGGCGTCCTCCTCGATGGAGCGGGCGCCGGCCACGGCGCCGAAGTCCTGCTCGCGCGAGATGCCGGCGGCGCCGGTCGCACCGCTCGCGGGCGCGGCGGACGGCACGGGCAGCGGTGCGGGGGCGGCCACGGGGGCCGCGGACGCCACGTCGCGCTCCGGGGCGCCGAGGGCGGCGCGGGTGTCGGCGGCGAGGCGCGCGGCCTCGGCGTCCTCCTCGGCCACGGCGCGGGCGATCGGCCCCGAGGCGGGCGGCGGCACCGCGGTGACGGTCTCGGGGGGCGCGGCCCGGCGCGCGGACGCGCCGCTGTCGGGAATCGCGGGGGCGCAGGCGCCGGCCACGAGCGCGGCGGCGCAACACATCAGCAGTCTCATCAGCTCGGCCTCTGGCTCTTTATTGCCCCGAGCCTACCACCACCGTTCCGGCCGCGCCACGAATCCGGCGCGATCCTCCAGCGCCTGTGCCACATTCATCAACGCGCCCTCTTCCCAGGGCCGTCCGATCACCTGCAGCCCGAGCGGCAGCCCGGAGCCGTCCAGCCCCGCCGGCACCGAGATGCCCGGCAGCCCGGCGAGGTTCACCGTCACCGTGAACACGTCGTTGAGGTACATCGCGATCGGGTCGGCGTCCTCCATGGTGCCCAGCGGGAACGCCGCCGAGGGCGTGGCCGGGGTCAGGATCGCGTCGACGCCGTCCGCGAAGGCCTCCTCGAAGTCGCGTCGGATCAGCGTGCGGACCTTGCGGGCCCGGTTGTAGTAGGCGTCGTAGAACCCGGCCGAGAGCACGTAGGTTCCCACCATCACCCGCCGCTGCACCTCGTCGCCGAAGCCCTCGGCCCGCGTCTTCTCGTACATCTCGGTGATGCCGTCGCCCTGGGCGAGCGCCGCACGGCGGCCGTAGCGCACGCCGTCGTAGCGCGCGAGGTTACTGGATGCCTCCGCGGGCGCGATCACGTAGTAGGCGGGCAGGGCGTACCTGGTGTGGGGCAGAGAGATGTCGCGGGTCTCGGCGCCCGCGTCGCGCAGCATCTCGATGCCGCGGGTCCACAGCGCCTCGATCTCGCCCGGCATGCCGTCCATGCGGTACTCGCGCGGAATGCCGATGACCTGGCCCCGCACGTCGCCCGAGAGCATCGCCTCGAAGTCCGGCACCGCGCGGTCCGCGGAGGTGGAGTCCTTCGGGTCGTGCCCGGCCATGGCTCCCAGCATGATCGCCGCATCCCGCACCGTGCGCGTCATTGGCCCCGCCTGGTCAAGCGAGGAGGCGAATGCGACGATGCCCCAGCGGCTCACGCGCCCGTAGGTGGGCTTGAGGCCCACGATCCCGGTGAACGCCGCAGGCTGGCGGATCGAGCCGCCGGTGTCGGTGCCGAGCGCGGCGATGCAGGTGCGTGCCGCGACGGCCGCCGCCGAGCCGCCCGACGAGCCGCCGGGCGTGAGGGGGGCGTCGGATCCGTCCGCCCGCCACGGGTTCACCACGGGGCCGTAGACGGAGGTCTCGTTCGACGAGCCCATGGCGAACTCGTCCATGTTCAGCTTGCCCAGGGTGACGGCGCCGGCGCGCTGGAGGTGGTCCGTCACGGTGGACTCGTAGGGCGGCTCGAACCCCTCGAGGATGCGCGAGCCGGCCTGGCTGGCCACGCCCTCGGTGCAGAACAGGTCCTTTACGCCGATCGGTATGCCGCACATGGCGGGCGCGTCGCCGCGGCGCAGGCGCGCGTCGGCGGCCTCGGCCTGCCGGCGGGCGAGGTCCGGGGTGTGATGCACGAAGGCGTTGAGGGGCGCGGAGGCCTCGGCGGCCTCGATGTGCGCCTCCGCGAGCGCCTGCGCGGTGGTCTCGCCGCTGCGCAGCGCGTCGCGCGCGCCGGCGAGGGTCAGGTCGGTCAGGGTCATTCCACCACCTTCGGCACGGCGAAGAAGCCCTCGCGGGCGTCCGGGGCGTTGCGCAGCACGGCCTCCTGCTTCGACCCGTCGGTCACGACGTCCTCGCGGCGGCGCAGGCGCATGGGCGTCACCGAGGTCATCGGCTCCACGCCGTCCACGTCGACCTCGCCGAGCTGCTCGATGAAGCCGAGGATGGCATTGAACTCGCCGGCGAGCGCCGGCAGCCGGTCCTCGGGCACCGCGATGCGCGCGAGCTTCGCGACCTTGCGCGCGGTTTCCTCGTCGATGGACATGGGGCGGGCCTCCAGCAGATCGCGGCCCGTCTAGCGGGGGCGCGGGGCGGGTTCAACGGGAGGCGGGAGGCGATGACGACCCCGCCCCGGCCCTGCGCCGGGGCCTCCGGCGGAAGGAGAGGGAAGGCTGGGGCCCGCGCGCTATCCGTAAGGCAGCGCCGCGGCACCCCGAGGTCCCGGCTCAAGGCCGGGGCGACGTTGGGAGAGTAAAGATCGTCGGTGTTGAAGCGGCGCAAGTGGTGGGCCCGGATGCCCGCCCCGCCCCTTCAGTCGAACTTCCGCGACGGCGCCAGCACCACCGCCTCGCCGGCCAGCACCCGCTTGCCGCCGATCTCGCACCACGTCTCCATCGTGACGCGCCGCTTGCGCAGGTCCATGTCCGTCACGCGCACCACCGCCTCCACCATGTCGCCGGGGCGCACGGGGGCCAGGAACTTCAGCGTCTGGCCGAGGTACACCGTGCCGTGGCCCGGGAGCTGCTCGCCGATCACCGCCGAGATCAGGCCGGCGGTCAGCATCCCGTGGGCGATGCGGCCCTCGAAGATGGTGTCGCGGGCATATGCGTCGTCCAAATGCACCGGGTTGTGGTCGGTGGAGACCTCGGCGAACAGCTCGATGTCCCGGTCGGTCACGATCTTCGTGAGCGAGCGGGTCATCCCGATCTCGATGTCCTCGATGCAGATCGTTCCGCGCGGCGCGTTGTCGAGCATGGGGGCCTCCGGTGTCACCCGGACATGCTAGCGCGCGCGCCGCGACGCGGCAAGGGCTCGCGCAACATTCATGCGGCGGAGAGCCCGCAAAGGCAGCTTCGTTACCGAAGCGTGCCCATCGCGAAGCGCGGCTCCACCTGCTCGCGTGCCACCAGCGCGGCCAGCCGCTCGGGGTCCGGGTCGCCCCCCGGCACGGTCCCGGTTTCCTCGGCGGCCAGCCCGCCCGACAGGAACAGCATGTCGAGACCCTCGCCCATGGCGCCGCGCGCGTCCGTCAGCACGCCGTCGCCCACGCACAGGATCGCGTCGTCGCTCACGTCCGCGATCTGCGCGAGGCGCCGCCGGGCGAGGTCGTAGATCGGCGGGTGCGGCTTGCCGAAGTAGAGCGACTCGCCCCCCATCTCGGCATAGAGCTGGGCCACGGCGCCCGCACACCACTCGCGCACCTCGCCCCGGTCCACCACGATGTCGGGGTTGGCGCAGAGCAGCTTCAGCCCCCGCGTCTTCGCCGCCAAGAGCTGCGGCCGCAGCACGGCGAGGTCGGCGAGGGGGTCGAACGGGCCGGTGCAGGCGATGCCCTCGGCGGCGTTCAGCGAGACCAGCTCGATCGGCGCGGGATCGTCCAGGATGCGCGGCGGCTCGAAGAACGGCGCGTCATGGGGTGGGCCGAGGTGCCAGACCTTCGTGCCCACCGCGCCCCGGAACAGCGCCAGCCGCGCGGAGTCGCCCGACGTGGCGATGTCGTCCCAGGCGTCGCGGGCGACGCCGATGCGGCCCAGCTGCTCGGCCACGGAGTCGCGGGGCCGGGGCGCGTTGGTGACCAGGATCACCCGGCCGCCCCCCGCGCGATACGCCTGCAGCGCCTCGACGGCGCCGGGCAGGGGGCGCAGCCCGTCGTGGACGCAGCCCCACAGGTCCACGAACATCGCGTCGTAGGGGGCCGAGATCTCCGCCAAACTGCCGACGATCCTCACAGCTTGAGCGCCGGGATGATCTGCTTCTTGCGGCTCATGACGCCGGGCAGCACCACGCTGTCGCCGTCCACGGTGGCGCCGAACGAGGCCTCGGCCACGGCCTTCGTCAGCGTGTCGGGCACGAGGAGGGTGGCCTCCTCGCGCAGGATGTCGACCACGAACAGGAGCACGCCGGTCACGCCGTCCTCCTCGGCCACCTTGGGCATGGCGTCCATGATGGCCTGCTTGCGGTCGAGCACCACCTCGGGCGCGGTGGTCTCCAGCACCGAGACGCGGAACTTGGTGCCCTCGACCGCATACTCCTTGGAGTCCATCCGCAGGAGCTCCGCCTCCGAGAAGCGGCTCACGTCGGACTTCGCCTTGAACATTTCGGCGGCGAGGTCGGGGATCGAGACCCCGAGGCCGTCGGCCAGCCGCTCGGCCAGCGCGCGGTCGGTGTCGGTGGTGGTGGGCGAGCGGAACTCGAGGGTGTCCGACAGGATGCACGACAGCATCGCGCCGCGGATGTGCTCCGGGGCGCCGTCGACCGCTTCGTCGCCCATCAGCCCGGCCATCACCGTGGCGGTGCAGGCCAGCGGCTTGATGGTGATGTCGATGGGGCGCTTGGTCTCGATGCCGCCCGCCAGCTTGTGGTGGTCGATGATGGCGCAGACGTCGGCCTCGCCCAGCGACTTGGGCAGCTCGGCGGGGTTGTTCGTGTCCACGATCACGACGCGCTGGTCCGCCTCCACGTCGTCGATGATGCGCGGGCGGTCCAGCTTCCAGCGCTCCAGCACGAAGGCCGCCTCGGTGTTCGGCTCGCCCAAGAGCACCGCCTCGGCCTCCTCGCCTTGGGTCCCGAGGTACCAGGCCCAGGCGATCGGCGCGCCGGTGGAATCGGTGTCGGGGGCGCGGTGGCCGAATACGAGGGTGGTCATGGGGGGCGACTCCGTGG
Organism: Jannaschia sp. W003; assembly: GCF_025144335.1. NCBI lineage: Bacteria > Pseudomonadati > Pseudomonadota > Alphaproteobacteria > Rhodobacterales > Roseobacteraceae > Jannaschia > Jannaschia sp. W003. The sequence continues at coordinate 3,102,723 of NZ_CP083539.1, read as the reverse complement.
CAGGGCAAATTTCCGCTCCCCTAGTCCCCTGCCGACCGGATGTCACGCCCGCCCGAGACCGCGCTCTACCCCCCCGTCAAGGCGTTCCTGGAGGCGCAGGGCTACGCCGTGAAGGGCGAGATCGGCCCCGCCGACGTGGTGGCGGTGCGCGGGGACGAGCCGCCCGTGATCGTGGAGCTGAAGACGGGCTGGTCGCTCTCGCTGATCCAGCAGGGCGTGGCCCGGCAAGACGCGACGCCCCACGTCTACCTCGCCGTCCCCGCGCCCGAGGGCCGGCGCGGATACGCCGCGCTCAAGGCCAACCTGCGCCTCGCGCGGCGGCTGGGGCTGGGGGTGCTGACGGTGCGCGCCTCGAACGGGCTGGTCACCGTCCATTGCGACCCCGGCCCGTTCCGCCCCCGCCTTCTCCGGCGCCCGCGCGAGCGGCTCCTGCGCGAGTTCGCGGCCCGGCGGGGCGATCCTTCCGAAGGCGGCGCCACGCGGGCGGGGCTGGTCACGGCCTACCGGCAGGACTGCGAGGCCCTGGCCCGCCACCTCGCCGCCGGCCCCGCGAAGGGGGCGGCGGTGGCGAAGGCGACCGGGGTCGCGAAGGCCACGGCGATGATGCGGGACAATCATTATGGGTGGTTCGTGCGGGTGGAGGTGGGGGTCTACGCGCTGACCCCCGAGGGCGCGGCCGTGGCGATGGGGGAGGGGGGCTCTGCCCCCGGCCCTTCGGGCCTCCCCCGAGATATTTAGGGCCAGAGGAAGGGGGGATCCTCGTCTTCGTTTCCTAAATACCTCCGGGAGCGCGAGTGGCTGGCCCCTTGCAAACAACGGTCCAGCTTGCGCCCCGCCGCCGCCACGCCCAACAGACCCCCATGAGAACCCTCGCCCTCGCCGCCCTCGCCATGACCTTCATGGCCGGCAACTCGCTGCTGACCCGCGCCGGGGTGCTTGCCGGCACCGACCCGGTCGCCTTCGCCGCAATCCGCGTGGCCGCCGGCGCGGCTACCCTCGCGGTGCTGGCGCGCGGGCGGGTGCCGCTGGGCGGCGCGAAGCGGTGGGGCGCGGCCCTCGCGCTCGCGGTCTACCTCCTGGGCTTCTCCCTCGCCTACCGCAGCCTCGACGCCGGCCTCGGCGCGCTGATCCTCTTCGCCACCGTCCAGCTCGCGCTCCTCGCGGCGGGCCTCGCACGGGCCGAGGCCGTCTCGCCCCGGCGCCTCGCGGGCATGGCGCTCGCCCTCGGGGGCCTCGGCTGGCTGCTCTGGCCCTCGGCCGCGCCCCGCTTCGCCGCCCCCGACGCGGCGCTGATGGTGCTCGCCGGCCTCGGCTGGGCGGCCTACAGCGTCGCCGGCAAGTTCGAGCCGCGCCCGCTCCTCGGCAACGCCGGCAACTTCGCCGCCGCCGCCGCGCTCTTCGCGCTCCTCGCGCCGCTCTGGTGGGGGGCGGCGGTCACGCCCACCGGCCTCGCCCTCGCGCTGGTCTCCGGCGCGGTCACGTCCGGCGTCGGCTACGCGGTGCTCTACCGGGTGCTGCCGGGGCTCGGGCTGGCGGCGGCGGGCGTGGCGCAGCTCTCGGTGCCGGTGATCGCCATGGTCCTCGGGGCGCTCCTGCTGGCCGAGGTGCCGTCCGCGCGCAGCCTCCTCGCCGGCGCGCTCGTGCTCGCGGGGATCGCGCTGGCGACGGGTCAGGGCACGATCCGCTCCAGGGGGTCGTAGCGCAGCGGCGCGGCGTCGTCCCACGCCACGGCGGCCAGCGCGTCCGGCTTGTGGCGCACCCCCGCCAACTCCTCGCGCGCGACCCAGCGGCGGCGGGTCACGATCCCCTCGGGGTCGCGCCACGCCTCATTCAGCGCCCCGCGCCGCAGCCGGCAGCGGAAGAACACCTCCACCTGATGGAAGCCCCGCGCGGGGTCGTGGAACTCGTTCACGAGGCAGGGCGCGTCCACGCGCACCTCCAGCCCCGTCTCCTCCAGCACCTCGCGCCGGAGCGAGCCGGGCAGCCCCTCGTGCGGCTCGGCCCCGCCGCCGGGCAGGCACCACAGGTCGGAGCCGTGCGCAGGCCCGTAGGCGTTGACCATCAGCAGACGGCTCTGGTGCACGAGCACCGCGCGGACGGCGAGGCGGATCATCGCCGCCGACTAGCCGCACGGGGCGGCGGTGACTAGATGCAGGGGATGCGCGCGCTCCTCGCCCTCCTCATCGGTCTCGCCGCCCCGGCCGGGGCGCAGGAGAAGCCGTGCACCGTGCTGCTCCACGGCCTCGCCCGCTCCGACGCCTCGCTGCTGGTGCTGCAGGAGGCCCTGGAGATGGACGGCCGCCGGGTGGTGAACTCGGGCTACGACAGCGCCTCGGCGGGCGTCGAGAAGCTGGCCCGCCGCGCCGTGCCCGAGGCCATCGCCGCCTGCGGCGAGGCGGAGCGCATCGACTTCGTGACCCACTCCATGGGCGGCATCCTCCTGCGCGTCCATGCCCGCAACAACCCGATGCCGCCGGGCCGCACGGTGATGCTGGCCCCCCCGAACCACGGCTCGGAGCTGGTGGACCGCCTCGCCACGCTGCCGCCCTTCGACTGGATGAACGGCCCCGCCGGCGCGGAGCTGGGCACGGACGGCGTGACCACCAAGCTCGGCCCCGTGTGGGACGGCGTGGGCGTCGTCGCCGGCGACCGCTCGCTCTCGGCACTTTACTCGGCGCTGCTGCCGGGGCCCGATGACGGCAAGGTCACGGTGAAGTCCACGCGCGTCGCGGGCATGGCCGACCACGTGGTGCTGCCCGTGACCCACACGTTCATGATGAACGCCCCGGTGGTGATCGCGCAGGTGCTGGCGTTCCTGGAGACGGGGCGGTTCGTCGAGGGGCTCGACACGGCGGATGCGGTGGGCGGCGTGGTGGGCGAGGCGGTCGACGGCGCGCTGGGCGCGGTGGGGACGTTCTTCGCGGACTGAGGGGGCGGTGCGCTCCGCCACGCCCCGGCCTCGCGCCGGGGCCTCGGTCATCCACCTGCGCTTCGCTCCGATGCGTTAGCGCCTACGGCAGCCGGAGGCCCCGGACCAAGTCCGGGGTGCGTCGCGCCAAACCCCACCGGGCCCCGGATCGGGTCCGGGGCGGGCAAGGTCATTCCTCCGGAATGACCTTGCCCGGGTTCATCCGCCCCTCCGGGTCCAGCGCCCGCTTCACCGCACGCATCACGTCGAGCGCCACCGGGTCCTTGCGCCGCCGCATGGTCGAGAGCTTCGCCAGCCCCACCCCGTGCTCCGCCGAGATCGAGCCGCCGAGGCGCACCACCTCGTCCTCGACCATCTCGCGCAGGCCATCCAGATGCGCCTCGTCGTCCCGCGTGGGATACAGCGTCAGGTGCACGTTGCCGTCGCCCAGATGCGCCACCACGAGGTCCTCGGCGCCGGGGTCCATCTGGTCCAGCCGCGCGCGCATCTCCCCGAGGAACGCGCCCACGCGGTCGAGCGGCAGGGCCACGTCGCTGTCCACGATGGGCAGCCGCGTGAAGGTGATCTCTGCGGCGGCCTCGCGCATCTCCCAGATGCGCCGGCGCTGGGCCTCGGACTGGGCGACCACGGCGTCGAGCACCTCGCCCGCCTCCAGGGCCTCGCCCAACGCCGCCTCCAGCGCGTCGCCGAGGGGACGCGACAGGCCGCCCAGCTCGATCATCACCGCGTGGTCGGCCGCCTCCAGGGGGGGCTCCAGGTCGGGGCGGTGCGCGGCGAGCGCGCGGCGGTAGGAGCGGGGCATGTACTCGAACGCCTCTACGGCCCCGTCCGACGCCGCCTGGAGCCTGTGGAGGAGGCCGAGCGCGGCGTCGAGGCCCGACACGTTAGCGAGCGCCGTCGCGCGGTGGCGGGGCAGGGGCGCCAGCTTCAGCACCGCCGCGGTGATCAGCCCCAGCGTTCCTTCCGCCCCGATGAACAGGTCGCGCAGGTCCAGCCCCGAGTTGTCCTTGTGCAACTCGCTCATCAGGTCGAGCACGCGCCCGTCGGCCATCACCACCTCCAACCCCAGGCACAGCCCGCGCGTGGAGCCGTAGCGCACCACGTTCGAGCCGCCCGCGTTGGTGGCGAGGAACCCGCCCACCCGCGCCGAGCCGCGGGCGCCGAAGGTCAGCGGGAAGATCAGGCGTTCCGCCTCGGCGGCGTCGTGGAGGTCCGAAAGCACCACGCCCGCCTCGACCACGGCCACGCGGGAGTCCGCGCGGATCTCGCGGACGCGGTTCATGCGCTCGAGGGACACCATCAGCGCGCCTTCGTTGGCGGTGCCGCCCACCAGCCCGGTGTTGCCGCCCACGGGCACCACGGCGAGCCCGTGGCGCGCGGCGAGGCGCACGCAGTCCGCGACCTCGGCGGTGGAGGCGGGGCGCACCACGGCGAGGGGCGCGGCGCGCCACTTGCCGGTCCAGTCGCGGGCGAAGCGCGCCACGTCGGTGCCGGTGAGGACGTGGGCGGCGCCGAGAAGGGCGCGCAGGTCGTCGAGGGGATCGGTCATGGGCGAGTGGTGCCACGCCGCGGGGGCCGAGGAAAGCGGCGTGGCCGGGCTTGACGGCCCCCGCCCCCCGCCGTAACTGCCCGCCCGATGGCGCCGTAGCTCAGCTGGTTAGAGCGCTCGACTCATAATCGAGAGGTCGGTGGTTCAAGTCCACCCGGCGCCACCATCCCTCCCGTTCCCCATCCGCAGCCCGGCCGACCGCACCCGAGGATCCGCACCTCGCGCTGCGGCAGCGGGATGGTGATGCCCTCGGCCCGGAACGCCTTGAGCAGCGCCAGGAACACGGTGCCCCGCACGTTGGTCAGGCCCCGGTTCGGGTCGCTGATCCAGAACCGCAGCACGTACTCGATGGCCACCTCGCCGAAGGCCACGATGTGGCAGACGGGCGGGTGGTCGGCGAGCACCCGATCGCAGCTCAAGGCGGCGGCGACCGCCACCTCGCGCACCCGCTCGGCGTCGTCGCCGTAGGCGGTGCCGAACTCGATCTCGATGCGCACGAAGTGGTCGGAATGCGACCAGTTCACCACCTGCCCGGTGATGAGGTCCTCGTTGGGGATCAGGTACTCCTTGCCCGTGCGCGTGGTGATGGCGACGTAGCGCGCGGTGAGGGACTCGACCCAGCCGAAGGTGTCGCCGAGGCTGATCACGTCGCCGGGCTTGATCGACTTGTCGAGCAGGATGATGATCCCCGAGACGAGGTTCGAGACCACCTTCTGCAGCCCGAAGCCCACGCCGATGCCGATCGCGCCGGTCAGCACGGCCAGCCCCGTGAGGTCGAAGCCGGTGAGGTGGAGGCCCACCAGGAACGCTGCGCCGTAGAGCAGCACCTGCAGCACCTTGATCGACAGCACCTGCATCGACGGGCTGATGTCCGCGCTGCCCCGCACCCGCGCCCGCGCGAGGCCGATCACGAGGCGGGCGAAGGCGATGTAGACCGCGATCACCACCAGCGCCTGCACCACCGCCAGCGCGTTCAGCCGCGTGTCCCCGAGGTCGACCGCCAACCGCAGGAGGAACACGCGCACCGGGTTCACGAGGCGGAGGAAGTAGAGGATCACGTAGATCCAGAGCGCCCACTTCACGAGCCCGCGCAGGATGCGGTTGCCGACGAGGCGCGAGGCGATGCTGACCAGGAGCATCGCCGCCGCGATGGCGGCCACCCGCTCCACCACCACGGCGCCGAGGCTCGACCCCGAGAGGAGCTTGAGGACCTCGGCGAGGGCGAAGGCGTAGGCGACGAAGAACGCAAGGCCCGTGCGGCCCCGCAGGATGGCGAGCGCGGTGCGCCGCCAGCGGCTCGCGGGGCCGAGGGCCTCCATCCGCCGGTCGATGCGCGGCGCCGCCCAGCGGCGGACGAGGAGGGCCAGCACCGCGCCCGCCGCGAGGTAGGCCCACTGGATGCGCCGGCCCGGCAGGAACAGGCCGCGCAGCCGGAACTCGAACTGCAGGCGCAGGAAGTCGAGATGCTCGATCAGGGCCTGGTAGAGATCGCTCTCCATCCCCGATCGTCCCACGGGGGCGTCATTCCCCGCAAGCGCCCCGGCCCGGCGGGCGGCGGGCGGAAGGGGCGGCCGCGCCGCCCCCTCCCGTCACTCCGCGGCGATCGGCACCACGGCCGGGGCGACGTTCAGCTCGATCCGCGGGAAGTCGACCTCGGGCGCCTCGCGCTCCAGCCCGGCGATGCACTCGGCGTAGAGCGCCTCGTAGCGGTCCACCATCCGGTCCAGCGAGTAGCACGCCTCGACGCGCGCCCGCGGCACCGCGCGGTCGATGCGCGCGGCCTTCTTCATGGCGATGCCGAGGGCCGCCGGCTCGTTGGGCCGCGCGAAGCGGCCCGCGTCCGCGCCAACGATCTCGCGCACCGCGCCGTTGTCGATGGCCGCCACGGGCACGCCGCAGGCCATGGCCTCCACGGCCGCCAGGCCGAACGGCTCGTCCCAGAGCGGCGTGAACACGAAGACCGAGGCCCCGCCCACGGCGCGCGCGAGGGTCTTGGCGTCGACGTGGCCGTGGTAGCGGATCGTCTTCGACAGGTAGGGGCGGATCAGCGCGTTGAAGTACTGCTCGTCCTCGACCACGCCGAAGATGTCGAGCGGCATGTTCGCGAACTGGGCGGCCGTCACCGCGAAGTGCAGGCCCTTGTTGGGCAGGATGCGCCCGGCCCAGACCGCGCGGCCGTCGCCCTCGGGGCGGAACTCCCAGGCATCCAGGTCGATGCCGTTGTGGGCAACGTGGGCCGCCTCGGGCGCGCCCTCGGGCCACCACGAGCCGAGCTGCTTCTCGGAGGTCACCGCGAAGCGCGACCAAGGCGCGTCGGCCGAGTGCACGGCGCGGCGCAGCGCGTCGAAGGGCGGCACGTGCAGCGAGGTGAGCATGGGGACGCGGTGCTGGCGCGCGAGCCTCGGCGGGTAGCGGTGCACGGAGTTGTTGTGCACCACGTCGAAGTCGCCATCGAGCACGGTGCGCATGGCGCGCGAGAAGCCCGCGTCCACGTGGCGGTTCAGCGCCTCGGTGCCGTGGTGGTGATGCCACGGGAAGTCGCGGTCGTAGTGCACGGGCAGCACCGGCTCGATGCGGAAGCGCGGGTCGCTGTCGCCGCTGGCGAACAGCGTGACCTCATGGCCGCGCGCCTCCAGCGCGCGGCACAGGTGGAAGGAATGGGCCTCGAGGCCGCCCATGAAGGGCTCGGCGACGGGGTGGCGGACGTGGGAGACGACGGCGATGCGCATGCTCATTCCGCCGCCACCGGGGCCTGGCCCAGGAAGGCCCGCTGGGCCTGGCGCATCGCGCCCACCGCCTCGGCGTCGGCCAGCCTGCGGCCCGCGCGCCGCTCCTGGAGCTGGCGGATCACCCGCGTGGTGTTGGCGTAGGGCATGTGGCTCTGCTGGCGGCACAGGGCCTCGTCGGCGGCATTGGGGCGGCGCAGCACGATCACGTCCTCGGTGGGCCAGTGGCCGCGCTTCTCGATCAGGCCCATCAGCTCGAAGGCGTAGAGCCAGTGCTCCATGGTCCGGTAGCCCCACTTGTCGCGGAACCGCTCGGCGTTGGCGATCACGCTGTCCATGTGGTGGACGGGCGGCATCGCGTGGGGGTGGTACTGGTGGTACACCTTGGCGCCGCGCACCCAGGAGATCGGCAGGCCGACGTGGTCCAGCGTCTTGCCGAAGTCCGTGTCCTCGCCGCCGTAGCCCTGGTAGCGCTCGTCGAAGCCGCCGGAGCGGGCGAAGTCTTCGCGGTGAATGGCGAAGTTCAGCGACCAGAAGCAGCGGTAGTCGGTGCAGGGCGCGGTCTCGCCCTCGGGCGGGCCGGCGCGGTCCGAGTGCTTCTCGGCCACGGCGTCGAAGCCGCGGTAGGTCCAGCCGGGGGCGTTGGCGCCGCCGGGCAGGTACATGACCTCGCCCATGAAGCAGCCCGCGCCGGCGCGCGCCTGGCGGGCGTAGTCGGCCACGAGCGTGGGGGCGGGGATGCAGTCCACGTCCACGAAGGCCAGCACCTCGCCCCGGGCCTCGCGCGCCACGGCGTTGCGGGCGGCGGCGAGCGGCAGGGCATGGTCGCCGCCCACGCGGATCTGGCGGATGGGGAAGTCGGTCTCGGGCAGGTCGTAGAGGTCGTCCTGCATCACGCCGACGACCAGTTCCAAGGGGGCCTCGGTCTGGTTGCGAAGGCCGCGGACGACGTTGGCGAGGTGCTCGGCGCGGCCCGAGGCCAGGGTCAGCACGGAGGTGGCGGGGTGGGTCATGAGGGGTCTCCGGCGAGGGTCATGGGAGTGGATTCTTCGAGTCGTGTGGCGAGGCGGTGGAGCCAGCGGGCGGCGCCGCGGGCGGCGTCGGGGTCGACGCAGGCGCGCTGTCGTCCGGGGTCGTGGCGTCGGCGCGCCTCGGCGGCGGCGCGGCGCCAGCAGTCCGCGGAGGCGGGCAGGCCGGGCAGGGCATGGGCGAGGCCGGCCGCATCCAGCGCCTCGGCCTTGCGGACCTGCTCGTCGAAGTAGCGCCACTCGGGGACCGCGAGGTAGGGCACGCCCGCGGCCATCACCTGCTGCACGGTGGTGTTGCCGGTGGAGGCGACCACGAGGTCGGCCGCGGCGATCCAGTCGGCGGCGTTCTCGACCCAGCCGAGGTGCTGGAGGTTGGCCGGCTCGGTGGCGTGCCAGTCGCGGCGCACCTGTCCGATGGTAACCCAGCGGGCCTGCGGCGTGGCGCGGGCACCGACGCCGAGGGGCGCGGCCGCGAAGCCGTCGCCACCGCCGCCGGAGACGACGAGCACCAGCTCCTCGCCCTCCGCGACGCCGAGGCGGGCGCGGGCCGCGGCGCGGTCCGGCATGGCGCCATCGAGGCCGAGGCCGCCGGCGTAGTGGATCCGGTCCGCGTAGGCGTCCCACTCGGGCTGGGCCATGGCCTCGGCGCAGGGCGCGAGCAATCCGGCGGCACCGTCGTAGGCGGCCCGGTGGCCCGCGTCGCCGCGGGTGCCGTGCTGCAGGACGTGGACGTGGGGCACCGAGAAGAGGCGCGCCGCCTGGGCGACCTCGGCGGAGACGTCGACCACCATCAACGCAGGCCGCGCGTCGCGCCACCAGTCGGCCATGGCCGTCATGGCCTCGGTGATCGCGGGCCAGCCCACGGGGGCGCAGTGGGCGGTCTCGGGGTGGGGCAGGTGGTCGAGGGCGGCCTCGTCGCCGCGCGCCTCGAAGAGCGAGGGGATCGGCTGCACCACGGCATGAGCCGGCAGGCCCCGGAAGTGGTCGGGCCGGGCGCAGAAGATGCGCAAGGGGCGCGAGGCGGGCAAGGCGCGCGCGATCGCGGCGCAGCGCTCGGCGTGGCCCCGGCCCTGGTGGTGGACGAAGTAGCCGATGGGGCGCTGCGGGGGCTGCGCGGGTTCGAAGCGGACGTTCATCGGGCGCGCGCCTCCGTGCGGACGGGCGCGCGCGTCCGGGTGGGAGCGAGGCCGAGACGGGCCAGCCCCTCCAGCACGCCGGCGGCGTGGGCCGCGCGGGCGCGGATCGCGGTGGACTCGCGCAGGAGGCCGCCCAGCTCGGGCAGCGCGTTGCTGGGCAGGATCGCGGCGCCCGCGGCGCGCAGCATGTCGAGGTCGTTGCCGCTGTCGCCGGCGGCCACGCAGGCCTCAGCCCCGAGGCCCATCAGTCCGGCCACGTGGCGCATCGCGGCGGCCTTGCCGGCGCGCGCGGGCAGCACGTCGATCAGGCGCCCGTGGGAGTGGACCAGGCGGACCCGGAGGCCGGCGGCGAGGAGCACGCTGCGCAGACGCTCCGCCTCCGCGGCGTCGCCGAGGAAGGAGCGCTTGAACTCGCGCTGCTCCACGGCGGCCTGGGGACGGGCGCCCGCGGCATCCAGCGCGGCGGAGACAGCCTCGGCGTCCCAGCCCGGCGCGATCGAGGCGGCGAAGGCGCTGTCGGCCTCGGCGCGGCCGGCGGCGTCGGCGTACCAGATCTCGGAGCCCACGGAGGTGATCATGGCGTGGGGCTCGGGCAGCGCCCACTCGGCCAGCACGCGCCGCGCCTCGGTGACGGAGCGGCCCGTGGCGATCGCGAAGGGCGCGTGGCCCGCGCGCACCCAGTCCGCGAAGCGCAGCGCCGCGTCCCGGTCGCCGGTCAGCGTGCCGTCGATGTCGCAGACCACGAGGGCGCGCGCGCCGCGCTGGAGGCGCAGGGCGGGGGCGTCCATGCCTCGGGCGAGGCGGTCGTAGAGCGCGACCGAGCGCTCCGCGTAGGCGGTCCAGGTGTAGCGGCCCCGGTTCCGGCGCGCGGCCTCGGCGCGGCGGCGGCGCTCGGCGGGGTCGGTGACGAGGCGCAGGCAGGCGGCGCCGATGGCGGCCGCATCCGTGGGCTCCACGGCGATGCCGTGGCCGATCGTGGCGAGGATGTCGCGCGGGCCGCCGTGGCGGGTGGCGACCACCGGCAGGCCGGCCTGCGCGGCCTCGATCAGGGTCAGGCCGAAGGGCTCGTGCAGGGCGGGGTTCACGAAGGCGCCGCCGGAGCGCGCGGCGAGGCGGTAGAGCTGCGCGACCTCGGTGCCGTCGTGGGAGGGGGGCAGGGCGACGCGGCCCTCCAGTCCGTGCCGGGCGACCAGCGCGCGCAGTTCGGCGCGTACCGGCTCGCCGGAGCGGTCCGAGGCCTGCCCGGCGAGGATCGCGAGGTTGGCGCGGTCCGCGAGCCCGGGGGTCTCGGCGAAGGCGCGCAGGAGGGTGTGGAGGTTCTTCTTGGCCACGGGCCGCGCGATGGCGAGCAGCAGGGGGCGCGAGGGGTCGCGGAGGTGCGGGGCCAAGAGGGCCGCGGCGCGGTCGAGCCCGCGGCGGTCGCCCGGCAGGTGCACGCCCGGGTCGAGCCGGTGGGTGCGGCCCGCCGCGTTCATGCCGTAGGCCTCGATCTGTCCCTCGGCCTCGTCGCGCGAGGAGACCACGATGGCGTCGGCCCGCTCGATGGCCGCGCGCTCGCGCCGGATGCGGCGCATGAGGCCCGCATCGGCGCCGAGGCAGCCGCGCTTGTCGAGCCCGAGGCTGTGGGGGGTGTAGACGACCGGCACCCCCCAGCGCGCGCGAGCGGCCAGGGCCAGCGCGGCGGCGTCCGCGAAGTGGGCGTGGATCACATCGGGGCGGCCCTCGCGCTCCAGCAGCGCCAGGAAGGCGGCCTCCAGGGCGGGCAGCTCGGCCTCCAGCGCCTCCTTGGCGAGGTAGCCGCGGTTCGCGGTGGCGAGGCGCAGCACCGTGGTCTTGCGGTCCACGCGCTCCCGCGGGCGGGCGTGGGCGGGGTCGAGCGCGGGCTCCGCGAACAGGCGGGTCACGAGGGTGATGCGGTCGACGTCCGCGCGGGCGGCCTGCGCCGCGGCGGCGCCCAGCAGGTAGGCGATGTGCCCCCCGGTGTCCTCGGTCACGCCATAGGCGACAGGGGGGGCCTTCAGGCACCCGCCGAGTGCCATGTGCATGATATTCATGGAGGATCGTTCCCGTTCGTGTCGCAGGAAAAACCCCCCCCTCCCCCCCCGGTTCCGGAAGGGCAGGTGAATCTTTTCGCTTGAAGGGGACGCAGAGAGGCCTAGCGCGCCGGGGCCGGCGGCCCGCGCCGTGCCCTTGGACGCGCGGGCGCGGCGATGGTTCCGGATATTTCTGCAAGCGCGGCGTTGCGGCGCCGCGACGCGGCGTCAGATCGAGCGCATGATCTGATCGAGCGCGCGCGGCGCGCGGGCGAGGCGGGCGAGGAAGGCGTCGGTCCACCAGCCGATGGTCTCGGTGAACACGTTCTCGCGCAGCGCGGCATGGCGCTCGCGGCGCTCCTCCAGCGGCATCCTGAGGGCGCGGTCGATCGCCAGAGCGAAGGCGTGGTGGTCGAACGGGTTCACCATCAGCGCCTGCTGGAACTGCTCGGCGGCGCCCGCGAAGTGCGACAGCACCAGCACGCCCGGGTCCTCGTGGTCCTGCGCGGCCACGAACTCCTTGGCCACGAGGTTCATGCCGTCGGCGAGCGGCGTCACCAGGCACACGTCGGCGCGCCGGTAGAGTCCGGCGATCACGGTGCGGTCCACGTGGCGGTTCACGTAGCGCAGCGGCGTCCAGTCCAGCTCCGAGTGGCGGCCGTTGATGGCCCCCGCGGTCTGGTCGAGCTTCTCGCGGATGTCGCGGTAGGCGTCGACGTCGCCGCGCGAGGTGGGCGCGATCTGCAGGAAGGTGGGCTTTGGCGAGTCCGGGTCGCGGTGCTCGAGGTACTGCCCGAAGGCCTCGAAGCGGTCCACGAGGCCCTTGGAGTAGTCGAGCCGGTCCACGCCGAGCAGCAGCGGCGCGTTGCCCTGCAGCGTCAGGCGCGGCAGCGAGGCGTTCTGGGCGTCGCGCGCGAAGCTCTCGGCGTCGATGCCGATCGGGAACGCCAGCACCGAGAAGACGCGGCCCTCGCGCACCCAGGTGCCGTCGTTGAGGATCTGGCACTTGGGATCCTCGCGCAGCACCTCGCGCACGGAGCCCACGTCGCGGCGGGTCTGCACGCCGAACACGTCGTGGGCGGCGACCCAGGCGGGCAGCATCGCCACCTGCGGCAGGGCCATCACCTCGGAGGCGGTGGGGAAGGGGATGTGGAGGAACAGGCCGACGCGGTTGGCGACGCCCAGCGCGCGCAGCTCGTGGGCGACCATCAGGAAGTGGTAGTCCTGGATCCAGATCAGGTCGTCGGGCTCGGCGATCCGGGCGATCGCGCGGGCCACCCGGCGGTTCACCTGCACGTAGGCCTCGAAGTCGCGCTCGTAGATGCGCAGGAGGTCGGAGCGGTGGTGGAAGAGCGGCCAGAGCACGGCGTTCGAGTAGCCGAGGTAGTAGCGGTCGTGCTCCTCGTGGGTGATCGCGAAGGTGTGGCGCTCGTAGGCGCCGTCGCCGATCTTGGTGAGCTCGGAGCCGGCCTCGTCGGTCGGCTCGCCGGCGCCGATCCACAGGCCCCCGGTGCGGCGCAGGGCGTCGTCGATGGCGTGGACGAGCCCGCCCGCCGGCACGTCGTTGCCCTTGGGGATGCGGTTCGACACGACGATCAGGCGGCCGCGGGGCGAGTCCTCCTCGCGTTCGCTCGAACCTCCGTCAGCCAAGCCACCGCTCCAAGTGGTCGAGCAGCTGCGAGGGGCCCGCGAGCCGGTGCTCGGCCACGGTCTCGCACTGGCCGATCTTGATCGACACGCCGCCGCGCTCGCGCACGAGGCCGAGGGCCGGCTCGTCCGTCAGGTCGTCGCCGGCGTAGATGGGCACGTGGCGGTCGTCGCCGAGCAGGCGCTTGATGCCGGCGTCCTTGCCCACGCCCTCGGGCTTGATCTCGTAGGCCATCAGCGCGGGCTGGAGGCGGAAGCCCTCGGCGGCCTGGCTCAAGGCCTCCATGAAGTGCAGCGCCAGCGCGCCCAGCTCCTCGGCCTGGCGGTAGTGCAGCACCACGCCCGAGGGCTTGGGCTCGACCAGGAACTCGGGGCGCAGCGCGGCGAAGTCGGCCACCACGCGCTGGAGGCGCGAGACGGTCGCCTCGTCCCACTCCACGGCGCGGGAGCGGGTGCCGTCGATGCGCAGCTCCGCGCCGTGGGTGCCCACGATCGAGCCGCGGAATCCTGGCAGGAAATGCTCGAGCGACTCCACGCTGCGGCCCGACACGAGGGCGACGCGGCCGTCGAGCCGCTCCTGGGCGCGGTCGAGCAGGGCCTGCACGCGGTCCGGCACGTCCACGCCGTCGGGGCGGTCGGCGATCTCCACAAGCGAGCCGTCGAAGTCGAGCAGCAGCCATGCGTTCGAATGGTCGGGGAATCGGATGTCCGGTCGCTCCTGGCCGTCTGGGTGTTTCGGCATGAAGCCGGTCATCTCGTAGTACATCATCGCATCGCCCCCAGGATCGCGGTGGGCCGCCCCGCCTGCGCGGGCGCCCCGTCGTTCATATGGTGCGCGCCCGCGGTCATTCCGCCGCCACGGCCAGATGGCTCGAGGCGCGGGCGGACTGCACGGCGAGCGTCGCCTCGACCATGCCGTCCTTCGACCCGCAGTCGTAGCGGGTGCCCGAGAAGCGGAAGGCCCAGACGGAACTTACCATGTCGATCGCGTCTGTCAGTTGAATTTCGCCCCCGGCGCCGCGGCCCGTGGATTCCAGCGCCGCGAACACGTCCTGCGACAGCACGTAGCGTCCCACCGCGGCGAGGCGCGACGGCGCCGCGTCGGGCGTCGGCTTCTCGACGAATCCGCTCGCCGGGACCAGCGCGCCGCGGCCGTCGCGCTCGGGGTCGCAGCGGAAGATGCCGTAGCTCGACACCCGCTCGCGCGGGACCTCCTGCGCGGCCACGAGGCTGCGCATGGTGGCAGGGTCGAAGGCCGCGGCCATCTCGGCCAGCGCGGGCGTGCCGAGGATCAGGTCGTCGGGGAGGATCACTCCCACGGGGCCGTCGCCGAGGATGTGCTCGCGCCCGCACAGCACCGCGTGGCCGAGGCCCAAGGGCTCGGGCTGCATCGCGATCCGCAGTTCCACGCCCTCGGGCAGGCGCGAGGCGCGCACGGCCTCCAGCAGGTCATCCTTGCCCTTCGCCTCCAGCGACGCCTCAAGCGCGTCGGCGGGGCGGAAGTACTCCTCGATGGCAGGCTTGAGCGGGTGCGAGACCATCACGAGCCGCCGGGCGCCGGCGGCGATCGCCTCGTCCACGGCGAACTGCAGCAGCGGGGTGTCGTAGACGGGCAGGAGCTCCTTGGGAGTCACCTTCGTGGCGGGAAGCATGCGCGTCCCCATGCCAGCCACCGGAAAGATCACCGTGTCGAGTCCGCTCATTCGTCTATCCCCCGTCGCGCCGCGCCCGACAGTGGGCGCCATTCCCCGCACCAACCGGAACCACGTGGCCGGAGTTCCTTACCGTTAGCGCAAAATGGGCCGGTGCGGGGCGAAATTATTTCCTTGACACAACGGCTTGCGTGTTTCCGCTTCAGGCTGCCCGTTCTTCCAGCAGCTCGCGCACGCGGGCGAGGTCGGCGCGGAACTTCGCGGTCTCGGCCTCGCGCAGGTCCGCATCCGGCAGGCGCAGGAGGTAGGAGGGGTGCACCGTCACGAGCACGGGGCGGCCGTCCTTGGTCTGCTCCACCGCACCGCGGCGCTTGAGGATGCCCGCGCCCGATCCCGTGAGCGCATGGAGCGCGGTGGCGCCCATCGCCACGCAGAGCTGCGGGTCGACCTGCGCCAGCTCCTGCCGGAGCCACCAGTTGCAGGCCGAGACCTCGGAGGCGGCGGGCTTCTGGTGGATGCGCCGCTTGCCGCGCTGCACGAACTTGAAGTGCTTCACCGCGTTCGTGACGTAGTAGTCGGAGCGGTCGAGGCCTGCGGCCTCCGCCTGCTCGGTGAAGAGCTTGCCGGCAGGGCCGACGAAGGGGCGGCCGGCGATGTCCTCGCGGTCGCCCGGCTGCTCGCCCACGAACATCACGCGGGCCTCCGCGGGGCCCTCGCCGAACACCACCTGCGTGGCGTCCGCGTGGAGCGGGCAGCGGGTGCAGTCGTGGGCGGCCTCGGCCAGCTCGGCGAGCGACCGGGAGCCGCCGGGGGCGCCGCCGGCGGCGGCGAACAGGTCGTCGTGGGGATCGGGCATGGGGGGCGCCTCCTTCGCGGGCCGGGGCCGGGGCCGGGCGGGCGTCGGCGCGGCGTCCTTCATGGCGGCCACGCGGGCGCGGGCACCGGCGATCAGGTCGGGAATCGCGCGCGCCTCGGGAAGGTTCCGCCAGTACTTGCGCGGCATCTCGGCGCGCATCGCATCGGGCTTCAGCCGCGCGGGGTTGAAGATCGAGCCGTAGTAGGTGGTCCAGAGCTGCTCCAGCGGGTCCTCGGCGTCGGGGCGCAGGCCCACATGCGGCACGAGGCGGAGCTCGCCCCCCTCGAAGATCGTGAGCACCTCGGGCGTGGCGATGCGCCAGTCCATGTCGCCGAAGCGCGCGGCGAAGAAGGGCGCGCACTCCTCCTCGATGCGGTGGTCGGGCTCGAACCACGCGGCGAAGCGGCGGCGGGCGCCCTCCGCGGCGCCTTCGGGCGCGGGCACCTCGCGGAAGCGGACGAAGGCGTGCATCTTGTGCAGGTCGCGCCGGATCTCCTTGGCGATCGCCTCCGCACGCGCCACCTGCGGGTCGGCGCGGTTGCCTAGGAGGCCCGGCGTCTCCTGCAGGCGCACCAGAAGGGCGTAGGCCAGCGCCATGCCCTCGCCGGTGCGCTCGGGGACGAGGGTGCGGACCAGTTCGGCGAAGGCCTTCGGCACGCGCAAGGATCGCGACGGGGCGGGCAGGTCCTCGTCGAAGAGGGCGGGCGCGCCGTCGGTCTCCAGCCCCCAGTCCACGTTCGCGGGGTCGGCATGGGCGGCCGCGAGCCGCCGCGCCGTGTCGCGCCAGGCGGCAAGCGTGCCGATGCGGGGCAGGCGCGGCGCGTGCACGGCTAGAACAGCTCCATCTGCTCGGGCTTCACGAAACGGGCGCGCAGCGCGGCCTCGTCCAGGAGCCCCGCGGGGTGATGGTCCTTCGTGGTCACGAAGGGCCGCGCCGCCTTCACGCGCCCGCCCATGCGGCGGATGTCCTCGAGCCCGAGCGCCCCGGCGCGGCGGGCCTTGAGGATGCGGTCCACGATCTTGGTGCCGAAGCCGGGCACCCGCAGCAGCGTCTCGCGCGGGGCGCGGTTCACGTCGACCGGGAATGTGCCGCGGTTCTGCAGTGCCCAAGACAGCTTGGGGTCGATGTCGAGGTCGAGCATGCCCTTGCCGTCGCGGTTCACGATCTCGTCGAGGCCGAAGTCGTAGTACCGCAGGAGCCAGTCGGCCTGGTAGAGCCGGTGCTCGCGCAGGAGCGGCGGGTCCTTCAGGGGCAGCACCTCGGAGGCGTCGGGGATCGGCGAGAAGGCCGAGTAGTAGACGCGCTTGAGCCCGTAGGCGCCGTACATGCGGTTGGCCGAGCCGAGCACGTCGGCGTCGGTGGCGTCATCGGCCCCCACGATCATCTGGGTGGATTGGCCGGCGGGCGCGAACTTGCCCCGGCGACGGCCCGTGTGGGACGGCTCGTCGAAGTCCTCCTTCTGGAGGCGCACGCGGCCCATGGCCTTGCGGATCTCGCCGGCGTCCTTCTCGGGCGCCAGCGCCTTGATCGAGGCGTCCCGGGGCAGCTCGATGTTGATGGACAGGCGGTCGGCGCAGAGCCCGGCGCGCTCGATCAGGTCCGGCGAGGCGTCGGGGATGGTCTTGAGGTGCACGTAGCCGCGGAAGCCGCGCGCGCGCAGGCCTTCCACGATGCGGACCATCTCCTCCATCGTGTAGTCGGGCGAGCGGATGATGCCCGACGAGAGGAACAGCCCCTCGATGTAGTTGCGGCGGTAGAACTCCTCGGTGAGCCAGATCACCTCGTCCACGGTGAAGCGCGCGCGGCGCACGTTCGAGGAGCGCCGGTTGATGCAGTAGGCGCAGTCGAACTCGCAGAAATTGGTCATCAGGATCTTGAGCAGCGAGATGCACCGCCCGTCCGGGGCATAGGCGTGGCAGATGCCCGACCCCGTGGTCGAGCCCAGCCCGTCGCCCTTGCGCGAGTCGCGCTTCGAGCCGCCCGACGACGCGCAGCTGGCGTCGTACTTCGCCGCGTCCGAGAGGATCGCGAGCTTCTCCTGAATCGTCATCTTTGCCATGCGTTCGATATATGTTCCCGCGCGCGCGAGGCAACGGCGCGGGCACGGAATATCGGGGGAAAAGAGCGCCCTCGTCCGGGGCGGGGGCGATTCCGGGGGCTGTGGAACACGAATGCGCGAGGCGCGTTGGGTGCGCAGCGGAGAGGGGAGATCGCCCCGCCTCCGACACGCGAACACCGGCCCCGGAGAGACCCATGAATAGCATCTTCTACATCATCGGCGTCGTGGTCGTCGTGCTGGCCGTCATCAGCTTCGTCGCCTGACCGCCACCGCACCACCGCGCTCCGCCGGGGCGCGCGCACCGCACGCGCCGACCCCCATCCCGCATAGTCCGAACGAAGGAGGACACCCGATGTCCGACGACACCAACAAGCCCGGCGGCACCGCCGCCCCGCAGACCGGCCAGACCAAGCCCGTCGGCTCCACGGCCGCCACGCAGGGCTCCAGCGCCGACGTCTCGCGCAACAGCGCCGCGATGGCCGGAAGCTCGGGCGGCGAGAAGTCCGCGCAGGAGATGGCCCGCGAGACCGCCGAGGCCGCGAAGTCGCGTGCCGCCGAGGTCGCCGAGAATGCCCGCCGCGAGGCCGCCGCGATGGGCGGCAAGGCCCGCGACGCCGCCTACGCCAAGGCCGACGAGGCCAAGGGCCGCGCCGCCTCGGAACTCAGCGAGACAGCCGAGCACATCCGCAAGGCCGGCGCCGAGTTCGGCGATGACAGCTACGCCGCCCAGGCCGCCGACTACGTGGCCTCCTCGCTCGGCGACGTCTCGTCGGCGATCCGCGACCGCGACATCGGCACCATGATGCACGACGTCGAGGACTTCGCCCGCCGCAATCCGGCGATCTTCCTTGGCGCCGCCGCCGCGCTCGGCTTCGCCGCCGCGCGCGCGATCAAGGCGTCCGAGCGCTCGCGCCGCACCGACTACGCGGGCGGCACCGGCTACGGCGGCGCCTACGACGACGACCCCCGCATGGCGCGCCCGGTGCCCGGCACCGCGCACACGCCCTATGATGCGGGCACCGCGCGCCCCGGCGGCGTGGGCTCGGCCTCCTCCACCGTGGGCGGCACCACCGCGGCCGGCTCCACGGCGTCCACCGGCACCGTGCGCACCACCGGCCCCGCCGCGGGCTCCACGGGCGGCACCTCGGGCGGGGGGCGCATCTGATGGCCGATCCCCGCATCCATGAGCCGGAGCGCGACCGCAGCGCCTCGGGCCTCGTGAGCGAGGTGCTGGCCCATGTCAGCAACCTCGTCCGCAAGGAGTTCGACCTCGCCAAGACCGAGGTGAGCCAGAACCTCTCCCGCGCCGGCACCGCCGTGGGTCTGCTGGCCGGCGCGCTCGTCGCCGCGCTGGTGGCGCTCAACGTGCTGGCCGCCGCCCTGGTGGCGGCGCTGGCCGAGCTGGGCATCGACACCGGCTGGGCCGCGCTGATCGTGGGCGGCCTGCTCGCGCTCGCCGCGTTCCTGATGGCGTCGAAGGGCGTGAAGGACCTGAAGCTCTCGAGCATCGCGCCGACCCGCACCGCCAAGAACGTCCAGCGCGACGCCGAGACCGTGAAGGAGAGCATCCAATGAGCGACGATCGCACGCCCGAGGAGATCGAGCGCGAGATCGAGGAGGAGCGCCACGCGCTCGCCCGATCGCTCGAGGACCTCCAGGACCGCTTCTCGCCGGAGCGCATCCTCGACCAGGCCACCGGCTACGTCCGCGAGAACGGCTCGGAGTTCGCCGACCGCCTCGTGGTGCAGGTGAAGAACAACCCCATCGCCGCCACCATGGCGGGCGTGGGCATCGCCTGGCTGCTGGCCACCTCGAACCGGCCCCCGCAGCCGCGTCGGGTGCCGCCCGTGTACGACCGCAACGCCTCGACCCACGACCTGCGCTACGTGGGCGGGCCGAACGACGACGGCGGCCCCTCGGCCGCGCGTCCCTCGCTGGCCTACGACGACCGCGACTACCCGTCGGCGCCGGGCCGCCTGTCGCGCTCGCCCTATCCGGCGGGCTACGACGACCGCCTCGCACGGGCCTCGGGGGACCACGACGACGGCCCCTCGCTGTGGGAGCGCGCCAAGGACAAGGCGGGCGACCTGGCCGAGGGAGCACGCGACGCGCTGGGCTCCGTGGCCGGCTCGGCCCGCTCGGCCGGACGCGGCGCCTCGGACCGCGCCCACGGCGCCTACGACGCGACCCGTCACGGCGCGTCCGACGTCTGGGGCACCGCGCGCAGCGGCGTGTCGGGGGCCTACGACGGCGCCGCGACCGGCGTATCGGACGCCTACCACACCGCCGGGGACCGCGCCCGGCACGGAATCGACGAGGCCGGCAACAGCTGGTCCGACATGCAAGGCCAGGCGGCCGACCGCTGGGGGGCCGCGACCGCCGCGACCTCCGACCGCTGGCAGCAATGGCAAGGAGGAACGAGAGCCGCGATGACCGATATCCGCAACAGAACCCGTGACGCCCAGGGGCGCTTCCGCGTCCACTCCAGCGAGATGCGCGCGCGCATCGGCGAGGGCACCGAGCACATGAGCGCCGCCGCCCGCGAGCGGGTGATCCGCGCCCGCGCCGCCGCGGTGGACGCCCAGGCCGCCGCCGAGGCCCGCCTGCGCGAGGCCTCGCGCCAGGGCCGCCGCATGTACGACGACCAGCCCCTCGTGGGCGGGCTGATCGCCTTCGCGGTCGGCGCCATGGTCGGCGCGGCGCTGCCCCGCACGGAGTTCGAGGACGAGCACATCGGCGTCTACCGCGACCGCGCGATGGACGAGGCCGAGCGCGTCTTCAACGAGGAGGCCCACAAGCTCCGGGCCGTGGCCGATGCCGCCCTCGACGAGGCCCGCGACGTGGCCGACGAGAAGGCCGAGGGCGTGCGCTCCGCGCTGAAGGGCGCCAAGGACCAGACCCCGTCGGGCGACGAGGCGGTGCGGAAGGCCGAGAACGAGGCGAAGTCGGTGGCCCAGCGCGTGGCCGATGCCGCCCGCGAGGAGGCCGAGCGCCAGAACCTCGGTGGCACCGCCAAGGCCGAGGCCGACAAGGTCGACCCGAGCAAGCCCAAGCAGGGCTGACCCGGACCGGACGGCAAAGAGGGGCGCGGCCTGCGAGGGCCGCGCCCCTTTCGCGTGCGCGCAGGGCGATCCGCCGCGGGGCCGTCAGGCTTCCTGCGTCGGTGCGTGGGATCTCGGGAGGGCCGCGTGTGGCCCTGACGGGTGGAGAGACCGGCGCCGCGCTTGCCAGGCGGGCTGATCCCGGAGCGGGGGTGTGGGCCCCGCGCTCCGCATGTCCTCGGGGCGCGCGTAGCGCCCCTGGTGCCGGCAGGTCGGACAATGACCAGCCGTCTTCCGCGTCGTTCGAACGAGAGCGGTTGTCCGGGGGAGCGGTTAACGGGGGGTTTAGCGGGGTAGAGTTGAACCTCGGTGTATTCCTTCGAGCCGGCGCTGATGGAATGCGGACAACGCCGCAGTTCGTCGCGACTGTACGGGTTCGTATCCCGCTATGTGCCCAAGTGCGCCTTCAACCGTTCCAAGTCCGCCTGGACCAACGCGGCGTCATTTTCGAGCCGGTCGTCGTCCCATCCGACCTGCCGGAAGAGGGTGAAGCTCAAGATGCATGCGTCACCGTCGGGAACGACCCGCATTGGGTTGAAGAACTTCGCTCCATCGGGAAGGAGGCCCCAATGGTCGAGAACGCCCAAGCCATTGCGTGCGGCGAACTCGATTGCAGCCGGGCCGTCCTCGGTCTCGACGATACATCCGCCTTCGTCGACCGACACCGACTTGGCGAAGTTCGGCGCCCAGAAGCGGAGGTTCCGAGGGTCCGAGGCGAAATCGTAGACCCTTTCGGCCGTCGCCTGAATCTCGACGAGAACGATCCTACACCGGGATCCGGAACGTTCGGGAGTCGCGGGTGTCTGCTTCCACATGGCCATGCCCTTCCTATCGTCCCACACACTGCGCATGGGACTGCATAGTCTCGGGCCGCCACGGTCTTGACGGAAGGACCCGCGGATGCGGGGGCCGGGCCAACCTTCCCGACCTAACCTGTTTCAGACGCGGTCAGATTGCGTCCGCGCTGCCCGGGCCGTCAAGGAAAAGCGGTGCTCCAGCCCGCGGGGTCGCCCTCGGCGCAAGCCGCGCTCTCACGGTGAAGGAGTTGGCGCCGCTCCCGCTCCTCAAGCAGTCCGTACATGCGATGCTGCACAATCGAAGAGGGGCGGCCCCCGCGGGCCGCCCCTTCCGTCGTGCCGTGCCGGTGCCGTCAGGCGGCGGCGGCGTTGATCCCGCCCTTGGCGAGGTCGGTCATCTTCTCGTCGCCGTCGTAGGTGTTCGACAGGTGCTTATCGAGGAGTTCGGCGTCCTGCTCGAAGCCCAGGCGCTCGGCGAAGGCCTTCACGCAGCCGTAGCCGGCGATCGCGTAGTGGGCCATGCGCTGGTACTGGGTGATGATCATGGCGTCGCGCACGTCGTCGTCCGAGAAGCTCTCCTCGAGCGCGTGCTCGCGCGCTTCGGTCACCAGGCCTTCCATGCCCTTGCAGTGCTCGCCGTCGGGGTCGTGGCCGTGCTCGCGCACGAGGCCGGCCATCACGTCCATGCCCGCCGAGATGCCGTTGTGGCCCTTGTGCAGGCCCTCCTTGAGGTCCTTGTTCGTGGCCGCCTTCTCCAGCTCGACGGTCACGTCGCGCGACTGCTTGCAGGCCGAGTAGAGGTCTTTCAGCTGGTCGATGTAGAGGTCCTTGAGGCTGTCCATGTCTCTCTCCCGTGTGTGGTTCGTTCCCCGGCGCAACGCGGCGTCCCGGCCCGCCGTTCCGCCCGATCTTTTCCGCGAATCGGCACGGAACCCGCGCCCCCGGGGACGGCGTTGACCGGCCAGACAACCCGCCACCCCGAAAGGAAATTCCCCGATGACCGACCGTATCGACGCCCTGAAGACCCTGTTCACGCGCCTGATCGACAGCCGCGAGGGCTACCGCGACGCCGTGGACCACGTGGAGAGCGCCACCATCAAGGGCATCTTCACCGAGTTCATGCAGCGCCGCGACCGCGACGCCAGCGAGCTGCGCCAGTACCTCGTGCGCGAGGGCCACACGCTCGACGAGGACGGCTCGATCCTGGCCGCCGCCCACCGCACCTTCATGGACCTGAAGGACAAGGTGACGGGCTCCGAGGACGCGGCCACCCTCGGCGAGGTCGTGCGCGGCGAGAAGACGCTGCTGGAAGCTTACGAGACCGCGATCGAGGAGGCCGGCGGCACCTCGCCCGAGTACCAGTTCCTGGTCGAGCAGCACGCCTCGCTGAAGTCGGCGATCCAGCAGCTCGAGACCCGCAAGGACCTCGCCGCCTGATCCCGGGGCCCCGCGCGGGCCGCAGGGGGCGCCGCCTTGTCCGAGGCGGCGCCCCTTCTCGTTTCCCTAGGACAACCGACAGGAGATCGACATGAGCAGCAGGATCGCCGTGGTGGCGGGTGGATCGGCCGGCGTGGGCCGGGCCGTGGTGGACATGATGTGCGCGCGCGGCTGGCGCGTGGCCGTGCTCGCGCGCGGGCAGGAGCGGCTGGACGAGATCGAGGCGCTCTACGGCGATCAGGTCATGGGCCGCGCCTGCGACGTCTCGAAGGACGCCGAGGTGGCTGCCGCCGCCGACGCCGTGGTGGCCCGCTGGGGCGCGCCCGACGTGTGGGTCAACTGCGCCATGCTCACCTCCGTCTCGCCCTTCGAGGAGGTGGATGATGCCGAGTTCCGCGCCATCACCGACACCACCTATCTCGGCCAGGTGAACGGCACGCGCCACGCGCTGCGGGTCATGGAGCGGGGCAACATCGTGGCTGTGGGCTCGGGGCTGGGCTACCGCTCGATCCCGTTCCAGGCCGCCTACTGCGGCGCCAAGGCCGCGGTGATCGGCTTCATGCAGGCGGTGCGCTCGGAGCTGATCCGCGAGGGGCGCCCGATCACCGTGGGCATGGTGGAGCTGCCCGCGATCAACACGCCGCAGTTCGACTGGGCGCGCAACCGCCTCGACGTGAAGCCCCAGCCCGCGCCGCCGATCTTCCAGCCCGAGGTGGCCGCCGAGGGCGTGATGAAGGCCATCGACGACGGCTGCCGCGAGGTGCTGGTGGGCCGGTCCACGATGCAGCTCGTGTTCGCGAACATGATCTTCCCCGATCTCCTCGACCAGTTCCTCGCGAAGAAGGGCGTGGAGATGCAGCGCTCCGAGCAGCGGGACTGGGGGCGCGAGGACAACCTCGACGGCCCCGTGGCGATGCCGAGCCGCGCCCACGGCTCGTTCGACGACCGGGCCGAGGCGCGCGGCGTGGCCGTCGACGCGGACGCGGCGCGCAAGGCGCTGGCCTTCGGCGGCGCGGCGCTCCTCGTGGGCCTCGGCGCACTGGCGGGCCGGGCCTTCGCGCCCAGCCGCCGCCGTGCGCCGGAGGTGGCCGCGCAGGACCACGACCGCCCGTGGGGCTACGACCATCCGCCCGCGGGGCTGGAGGCGCCCGACGCCGCGGACCGCCTCTGAGGCCCGGGTCCGGGCGGCGCGCGCCGCCGCCCGGCCCCTACTCCGCCTCGCCCAGCCAGACCGCGCCGGTGCGGCCCGGCATGTGGGTGCCGTCGAACGGCGTCGAGGCGAGGTCCGGGGCCTTGCGGCACCGCGCGGATCCCTCGCCGAAGTTCAGCACCACCTCGGCGGTCTTGGTGCCCACGCTGCCCGGCGTCTCGTAGGAGAGCCGCATGACCTCGCCGTCGCGGCTCCAGTCGCGCAGGGCCATGTTGCCCATGTCGTGCTCGCGGCGGAACGCGAAGGCCCGGCGGTAGAAGCCGAGGTTGCTCCGCTCCGAGATCTCCTGCACCGCCACGGACTGCCCCTGCGGCCAGTCCATCGGCAGCCATGGCGTGCCGATCGTGAAGCCCCGCCCGGTGCCTTCGGCCCAGGGCATCGGCACGCGCGGCCCCTCGCGCCCCGGCCCGTCGGGCCAGTAGAGCAGATCGAGCGGGTCGGTCACGGCCTCGAAGGGCAGGTCGGGCTGCCGGAGGCCCAGCTCCTCGCCCTGATAGAGCAGCACCGGGCCGGGCGCGGTGGCGAGCACGAGGGCTAGGAAGCGCACGTCGCGCTCCGAGCCGTCGCCTGCCTTGGCCGCGTGGCGCGGCTGGTCGTGGGACGAGAGCCACCAGCCGAGGCGCTGGGGGTCGCAGGCGCGCTTCAGGATCGCCGCATAGGCCTCGGCCGAGGCGTCGTTCTCGGGGAAATCGGTCGTGTAGGCCGCCGAGAGCCGCCCCGGCGCGGACAGCCCGCAGGCCAGCTCGACCGACTTGTTGCCCGATGTGACCTCGCCGAGCAGGAACACGTCCTCGCCGGCCCAGTTGCGCAGCCGCTCCATGAAGGGCAGCCCGTCGCCGGGCAGGATGTCGTAGACATGGTCCTGGTAGGTGTAGGGCACGAAGGTCTCGCCCGAGACGGCCCGCTGCACCTCCGGCGTTGCGGGCGGGTTGTCGCGCTCCTCGGGGTCGAACAGGAACGAGGTCACGGCATCCAGCCGGAAGCCGTCCACGCCCCGGTCGAGCCAGAACCGCATGATCCGGCGCATCTGCTCCTGCACCCGCTCGCAGCGCAGGTTGAGCGAGGGCTGATGCTTCGTGAAGTTGTGGTGGTAGTACTGCCGCCGCCGGTGGTTCCAGGTCCAGGCGGGCGGGCCGAACTGCGACAGCCAGTTGTTGGGCGCGGTGCCGTCGGGCTTGGGGTCGCGCCAGACGTAGAAGTCCTCGTAATCGGGGTCGCGCATGAGCGAGCGCTGGAACCAGGGCGCGACCGTGGAGGTGTGGTTGAACACCTGGTCGATCAGCACCTTCAGCCCCAGCCCATGGGCCACCTCCACCAGCCGGTCGAAGTCGTCGAGCGTGCCGAGCGCCGGGTGCACGTCGATGTGGTCGGCGATGTCGTAGCCGCCGTCCGTGAAGGGCGAGGGGTAGAACGGCGAGATCCAGATCGCGTCGGCGCCGAGGTTGGCGACGTGTTCCAGATGCAGGCAGATGCCCTTGAGGTCGCCCGTGCCCGAGCCCGTCGAGTCGCGGAAGCTGCGGGGGTAGATCTGGTAGATAACGGGGGCCTTGGGCCAGACGCGGTGGGTGATGGGGGGCAAGACGGACTCCGGGTGCTCCGCGGGGAGGTATGGCGCGGCGGGCGGAAGTCACGCGGGAGGGGGCGCACCGCTGGAGCGTTGCGGCCGCGGCGGCTCGCGCCGCCGCGTTCGGGCCTCGGATCGGTCCACCGGACCGATCGATCCGGCTGACGCCGGACCGGCCCTACGCCCCCACGATCATCCCCCCGTTGGGGTGCAGCGTCTGGCCCGTGAAGTAGCTGCCGTCCGAGGAGGCGAGGAACAGGAACGCGGTCGCCACCTCCCAGGGCTGGCCCGCGCGGCCCATGGGGGCGCCCGAGCCGAAGTCCTCGACCATTTCGGGCGGCATGGAGCCGGGGATGAACGGGGTCCAGATCGGGCCGGGCGCCACCGCGTTCACGCGGATCTTCCGATCCAGGAGGTTCGAGGCCATGGAGCGCGTGAAGGCCAGCGTGGCGCCGCGCGTGGTGGAGTAGGTGATGAGGGAGTCGTTGCCCTTGAACGCGTTCACCGAGGTCGTGTTCACGATCCTGGCGCCCTCCTTCAGGTGGGGCAGGGCGGCCTGGGTCATCAGCATCGGGCCCATCACGTTGGAGCCGAGCATCTGGCGCAGCGTGTCCTCGCCCAGGGCGGCGAAGTCCTCGTCGATCCACTGCTGGGCCGCGTTGTTCACCAGCACGTCGATCCGGCCGAAGCGCTCCAGCGTCTCGCGGACCACCCGGTCACAGGTCTCGCGCAGCCCGAGGTCGCCGCGCACGAGCAGGCACTCGCCGCCCTCGTCCTCCTCGACGATGCGGCGCGTCTCCTCGGCGTCGCGGTCCTCCTCGAGGTAGCTCACCACTACCTTCGCACCCTCGCGGGCGAACAGGGCGCAGACAGCGCGGCCGATGCCGCTGTCGCCGCCCGTGACGACCGCGACCTCGCCCCGCAGCTTGCCTACGCCGGGGTGGCGGGGGGCGTAGTCGGGGGCCGGGTCCATCTCGTGCTCGCGGCCGGGCATGCGGTCCTGGGACTGGGCGGGGATCTCGGGGGCGTCGGTCATGGGGTGTCTCCTTCGGGTCCGGGGCCGCAACGGCGCGGGGCGGTGCGCGGTTCCCCGTGGGCAAGTGTCGGCACGGATTGAAAAGTTTGGAGTTCCGTCGCTCGGCGGGATATGCGAGACCGGACCGGAACCCTGCACCCACGGACCAGCGCCCTGACCGAACCCCATCCCATCGTGAGTCTGCGCGAGCGGCTCCGCCGCGACACACGCGCCGACCACGACCGCGTGGATGCGGCCTTCGGCGCGTTCGCGCTGGGCACGGCCCCGGGGCTGCGGGCCTTCCTGCAGGCCCAAGGGGCGGGCCTCGCCGCGCTGCGCGGGGCGGAAGGCGCCGGCGACGTGGCGGACGATCTCGACCGTGCGCTGGGCGCCATCGCCGCCGACCTCGCGGCGCTCGGCGGGCGCCTGCCGCCCGCCATTCCCTTCGCCGGCCCCGACC
The DNA here is from genome assembly GCF_025144335.1 of Jannaschia sp. W003. Classification (NCBI taxonomy): domain Bacteria; kingdom Pseudomonadati; phylum Pseudomonadota; class Alphaproteobacteria; order Rhodobacterales; family Roseobacteraceae; genus Jannaschia; species Jannaschia sp. W003. The sequence continues at coordinate 3,075,523 of NZ_CP083539.1, read as the reverse complement.
ACGCCACCGCGCGGCGCTACCTCTGGCTCGGCTCGCGCCTCGGCGCGCGGGTGCTCGCGCGGAGCTGGGCGGCCAGCGCCGACCCGGCGGTCCGCGCCGCGGGCAGCTACATGGGCGCCGCCGCCGACCCCGCGCCGTGGCGTCGCTTCCTCGCCGACGCGGGCGCCCACCCCGCCGTGGGCCCCGAGGCCGACCGCGTCGTCGCCGCCACCCGGGCGTGGTTCGCGCTGTTCGAGGCCGCCGCCCTGCGCGAGACCGACGCCGCCGCGCCGGAGCGCCGCCATGCGTGACTCCGAGGCGGAACAAGCCGTCGACCTGAGCAACTGCGACCGCGAGGAGATCCACCTCGTGGAGCGGGTGCAGGGCTACGGCGCCCTCGTCACCGTGGACGCCGGGGGGCGGGTGCGCCGCCACTCCGCGAACCTCGCCGAGATGCTGGGCCTCGAGGCCGTGCCCGCGCCCGGAACGGCGCTCGCAGACGCGCTGGGCGCCGCGCAGGCCGCCGCGCTGACGGACCGCGCCGCATTGATCGGCCCCGACCTCGAGCAGGTCCGCGCCTCGGGGCTCGGCTTCCCGGCCGGCGCCTTCGACGCCGCGATCCACCGCGTCGGCCCCGAGACCGTGATCGAGCTGGAGCCCGCCGGCCCCACCGCCGAGGCCGACGACGTCACGCTGGTGCAGACGCTGATGAACGCCGTGCGCCGCCAGCCCACGATCCAGGCCGCCGCCGAGGAGGCCACCCGCACCGTGCGCCGCCTCACCGGGCACGATCGGGTGATGTGCTACCGCTTCGGCGAGGACGGCAGCGGCACGGTGGTCGCCGAGGACGCAGCGCCCGAGGTCGAGAGCTACCTGCACCTACGCTTCCCGGCCACCGACATCCCGGCCCAGGCCCGCGCGCTCTACCGCCGCAACGCCCTGCGCCAGATCGCCGACGTGGACGGCCCGACCCACCGCCTCGTGCCCGAGCCCGCGCGCCCCGACGGGCGCCTCGACATGTCGCTGTGCACCACGCGCGCGGTCTCGCCCGTGCACCTGGAGTACCTGCGCAACATGGGCGTGGTGGCCTCGATGTCGGTGTCGATCCTGCGCGACGGCGCGCTGTGGGGGCTGTTCGCCTGCCACAGCCACAAGCCGCACGCCCTCAGCCTCGGGCGCCGCGCCGCGGTGGAGCTGTTCGCCCAGCTCTTCGCCTACGAGATCAGCGTGAAGTCCATGCAGGTCGAGCGCGCCCACGACGGCGACGCCCGGCGCCTCCACGACGCGCTCGTGGCCCGCGTCAGCCGCGGCGGCGACATCGCCTCGGCGATCGACGTGGTGGCCGACGAGATCCGCCCCGTGATCGGCTTCGACGGCATCGCCGTGGTGTCGGACGACGCCGTCGCCACGATCGGCGTCGCCCCGGACGAGGAGGCCTGCCGCGCGATCGCCGCCCACGTGGCCGGGGCCGCCTCGCCCGGCAAGGTGTTCCATACCGCCACCCTGCAGGACGCCATGCCCGAGGCCGCGCACCTGAGCGAGCCGGTGGCCGGCGTGATGGCGCTGCCGATCAGCCTCGATCCGGGCAACTACATCCTGCTGCTGCGCGGAGAGGTAGCCCGCACCGTGGTCTGGGCCGGCAACCCCAACAAGCCGGTGCGCCCCACCTCGGACGGCCTGCGGCTGAGCCCGCGCAATTCCTTCGCGGCGTGGCACCAGACCGTGACCGGCCAGTCCGTGCCCTGGTCCGAGAGCGAGCGCGCCGCCGCCGAGGCCCTGCGCGCCACGCTCCTGGAGGTCGTGCTGCGCATGGCCGACGAGGCCGCCCGCGAGCGCGTCCGCTTCCAGGAGAAGCAGGGCATGCTGATCGGCGAGCTGAACCACCGGATGCGCAACATCCTCAACCTGATCCGCAGCCTCGCGCAGCAGACCCGCGGCGCGGCGGCCTCACTCGAGGAATACGCGCGCGAGTTCGACGGCCGCCTCGTGGCCCTGTCGCGCGCCCACGACCAGCTCATCGCCGGACGCGAGGGCGAGGGTGCCTCGCTCGTGCAGCTCCTCGCGTTGGAGATGCAGGCCTATGGCGGCGAGGCCGGGCGTCTCGTGATCGAGGGGCGCGACGTGATGCTGCCCGGCGAGACCTTCTCGACGCTGGCCCTCGTGATGCACGAGATGGTCACCAACAGCATGAAGCACGGCGCTCTGTCGCGCCCCGAGGGCCGCATCGCGGTGACGCTGCGCCACGGCCCCGAGGCCCTGCGCGTGGAATGGCGCGAGCAGGGCGGCCCGCCCGTGGCCGAGCCCACCCGCCGCGGCTTCGGCTCCACCATCGTGGAGCGCGCGATCCCCCACGAGCTTGGCGGGTCGGTGCAGGTCCGCTACGCCGCCGGCGGCCTGGAGGCCGACTTCGTGCTGCCCAACGGCCACCTCGCGCTCGACGAGCCCCTGCCGGGCGACGCCGCGGAGGCGGAGGCCCCCGCGGAGGCGAAGGCGCCCGAGCCCGACGACGCGCCGACCCGCGTCGCCGCCCCCCTTGCGCCCGCGGGCCCGGTGCTGCTGGTCGAGGACAACATGATCATCGCGCTCGACGCCGCCGACATGCTCGCGGGGCTGGGCTGCGGCGACGTGCGCTCCGCCGCCTCCGTGTCCGAGGCGCTGGCGCACGTGGACGCCGAGATGCCCGTCGCGGCCCTGCTCGACGTGAACCTCGGGCGCGGCGAGACCTCGCTCCCCGTGGCCGAGCGCCTGCGTGACGCGGGCGTGCCGTACGCCTTCACCACCGGCTACGCCGACGACGGGCAGGTGCTGCGCGAGCACCCCGGCGCGCCCGTTCTCGGCAAGCCCTTCACCGAGGCGGAGCTGGCGGCGGTGCTCGCCCGCCTGCTGGACTGACCGCCCTTTCCCCCGCGCCGCCCGCGCCGTAGCCTCGCCCCCGCATGGCAGGGGAGGCGCGCGCATGGCCGAGGCACGGATCGGGCTGGTGGGACTGGGCACCATGGGCGCCGCGCTCGCGCTCAACATCGCGGAGCGCGGCTTCCCGATCGCGGTCTGGAACCGCACCACCTCCGTCACCCACGAATTCGGCGACCGCGCCGACGAAGGCTGGCGCGACCGCGTCGTCCCCTGCGACACCCTCGAGGCGCTGGTCGCGCGCATCGAGCGGCCCCGCGCCATCATCCTCATGGTGCCCGCGGGCGCGCCCGTGGATGGGCAGATCGCCGCCCTTCGCCCCCTGCTGGACGAGGGCGACATCCTCGTGGACTGCGGCAACGCCAACTTCCACGATACCGTGCGGCGCATGGAGGACTCGGGCGGCCCGTTCCTCGGCGTCGGCGTGTCGGGCGGCGAGCAGGGCGCGCGCCACGGCCCCTCGATCATGGGCGGCGGCGCCCCCGAGCACTGGGCGCGGGTCGAGGACGTGATGACCGCCATCTCCGCCAAGCACGAGGGCGAGCCCTGCGCCGCGCTCCTCGGCCCCGGCGGGGCGGGGCACTTCGTGAAGATGGTGCACAACGGCATCGAGTATGCCGACATGCAGATGATCGCCGAGATCTACGGCCTCCTGCGCGACGGCGAGGGGCTAGGGCCGGACGCCATCGGAAGCGTGTTCGCCGAGTGGAACGAGGGGCCGCTCGCCTCCTATTTGATCGAGATCACCGCCACCGTGGCCCGCGCCCGGGACGTGTCCACGGACCGACCCCTCCTCGACGTGATCGTCGATGCCGCCGGGCAGAAGGGCACGGGCCGCTGGACCGCGATCGAGAGCCAGCACCTCCTCACCCCCGTGCCGGCCATCGAGGCCGCCGTGATGGCGCGCAACGTCTCCGCGCGCCGCGCGGAGCGGGCGGCGGGCGAGGCGCTGTTCGGGCGCGGGCCGCAGGCGGTGGCGATCGACCACGCCACGCTGGAGGGCGCGCTGATCGCCGGCAAGGTGCTGTGCTACGCCCAAGGATTCACCATGATCGCCGCCACGGGCGAGGCCATGGGCTGGGACGTGGACCTGCCCGAGGTGGCGCGCATCTGGCGCGAGGGCTGCATCATCCGCTCGGCGATGCTGGACGACATGGCCGCGGCCCTCTCCGCGCATCCGGGCGAGAACCTCATGCGCACGCCCTTCTTCGCGGACCTCCTCGGGCGCCACCACGGCGCGCTGCGCACCGTCGTCGCCCGCGCGGTGGAGGCCGGGCACCCGGTCCCGGCGCTGGCTTCCGGGGTCGCGTACTTCGACGCCATGCGCACCGCGCGGGGCACCGCGAACCTCGTGCAGGCCCAGCGCGACTTCTTCGGGCTGCACGGTTTCGTGCACGAGGACGGGCGCACCGACGTCCACGGCCCCTGGGCGCCCGAGCGCCCCGACCCGCACACGTGAGACGCTTCCTCGACCTGCGCCACCCGATGTTCCGCCCCCTCTGGGCGCGGGTGCTGGCGGTGGCGGTCGTCGGTGGATGGGCCGCGGTGGAGCTGCTCCGCGGCGCGCCGGTCTGGGCCGCGGTGTTCGCGGCGGCGGCAGGGTGGATGGCGTGGAGCCTGCTGATCCGGTGGGAGGGGGACGGGGGCGACGACTAGGCGCGCCCCGGCCTCGCGCCGGGGCCTCCGGGTTCGGTTCGCGCTTCGCTCCAGGGCAGGGCACCCCCGTGCAGCACCTCCGTCGTCCCGACCCCACGAGACCCCGGATCGGGTCCGGGGTGGCCCCGCGGGGCCTTCAGCCCCGCGGGGCCAACTGCGTCAACGCCAGCCCCGCCGCCATCAGCACAAGCCCCGCCACCCGCAGCCCCGACACCGGAACGGGCCGCGCCCCCAGCAGGCCGAGGAAGTCGATGGCGGACGCCGACACCAGTTGCCCCAGCAGCACGAAGAACACCGCGTTCCCGACCCCGAAGCGCGGCGCGATCCAGGTGATCGACAGCACGTAGAACGCCACCAGGAGCCCGGCCGCGAAGAGGTGCGGCGGCTGGCCCGGCACGCGCAGGAGCGCCTCGGGCGAAGTCAGCAGCATCGTCGCCACCGCCGCCGCCGCCGCCACCGCGAACAGCACGACGGCCGCCGCCGCCGGGCCGCCGATGTTGGCGCCGAGGCGGGCGTTCAGGGCGGCGAGCACGGGGATCCCGATGCCGGCCAGGAGCATGACGAGGGCGTGCTGGACCATGACGCGACGCTAGCCCAGCCTCAGGCCGCCAGCCAGCGCCGCATCGCCTCGGTGACAGCCTTGGGCCGCTCCAGCGTCGGCAGGTGGCCGGCGCCCTCGACCAGTTCCAGCACGGCTCCGGGGATCAGCGCGGTCATCTCGCGGTGCCGGTCGGGCGGGCACATGGCGTCCGCCTCGCCGCAGAGCACCAGCGCGGGGCAGCGCACGCCGCGCAGCACCTCGCGCCGATCCTCGCGCCGCTGGAGCGCGCGGGCCTGGCGCTCGAACACCGCCCCGCCGAGGGCCAGCGCCATCTCCCGGCACGTCTCCAGCACCGCCTCGGCGCCGGGGCCGGGCGCGACGTAAAGCGGCATCAGCTCCTCGCGCATCACCGCCTCTAGCGCGCCCGCCCGCACCCGCTCGATCTGCCGCTCGCGCCGCGCGGCCATCTTGGGGTGCTCGGCGCCGCAGAACGTATCCAGCAGGGCCAGCCGCGCGATCCGCTCCGGGGCCTGCGCGACCATCTCCATCGCCACGATGCCGCCCATCGACAGTCCCGCCAGCGCGAAGCGCTCCGGCGCCGCCTCCAGCACCGCGCGGGCCAGCGCGGGGATCGTGTCGTGCCCGTCGATGGGGAGCACCTGCGCCGGCCCCTCCAGCGCCGCCACCTGCGGCGCCCAGAGGCGGGCGTCGCACATCATTCCGGGCAGGAGGACGAGCGGCTCGCTCACCCGTCCACCGCCCCGGAATGCAGCAGGATCTGCTTCCAGATGCTGATCTCGTCGTAGACCGTGAACTCGCGGCGCAGGCCCCAGGGGCCGAACTCCGCGTGGCTGAAGCCCATCACGTGCACCTCGGCGCCCGAGGGCTCGCCGTAGGAGCCGCGCCCGTCGTGGGTGCCCGTCAGCGACCAGCGGATCGCGGCGCGGGGCGGGCGCTGGGGGTCGAGCCGGCCGATGCAGTGGTCGATCGTGAACTTCGCCGAGGGGAAGGCCGCGCGCAGGCCGATCCAGTGCCGCTCCGCGAAGCTCCAGCCCCAGCCGGCGCGGGCGCAAGGGACTTCCGTGCGGCAGGCGCGGTCGTAGCGGCGCTGGATCACCGACAGCTCGTCGCCGTTCATGATCCGATGCAGGATGTCGGCGTAGTCCTGCCCCACGGGATGGTCGTTGCCGCGCCCCCGGTAGGGGCCCTCGACGTCGTCGCGGGGGTGGAAGGGGCGGGGCGCCCGCTCGGGGCCGCCCTCGCGGGCGATCAGGTCGCGGGTGAAGGATTTCGGCTCCATGCCGAGCTGCACGACGATGCCGCCGTTGTCGCGGCACAGCCACTCGTCCTCGATGAAGTTGTCGCGCGCGGCGCAGTCCGCGATCGTGCGGATCTCGAAGCGCTTGCCGGTGGGCGGGCCGAACAGCCCGTGCCCGAGGTGCGTGCCGTGGGTCAGGATGCGGTGCGAGGACAGGCGGCCCCCCTCGTCGTCGCCGCACCAGATCACGTCCTCGGCCAGAAGCTCGCGGTCCGGGAACTCCACCAGCGTGGCGCGCGAGCCGTCGATCACGGCCTGCCGTCCGTAGACGATCCCGGAGGGGAAGCGCATGGGCAGGTTCTCTGCGTAGCACTCGTGGAGCGTGTTGAGGCCGCGCCCCTCCCAGATCTCGCGGGTGATGCCGATGATGTAGTCGGGAAAGTCCGCCCAGCGTTCCTGAAAGCCCTTCACGACGTCCTCCCCCGGTGATTCCGGGCGGAGGGTGCGCTTGTTTGCATACGTATGCAAGTGGGCGGGGAGGCGGAGAAAGGGGGGGCTTTGCCCCCATGCCCTGGCGGGCTTCCGGGGCTTCGCCCGTCCGCGGGCGGATCGGTCCACCGGACCGATCCCGGATTGCCCGCGGACCCCCAAGGTACTTGTGAAACGAAGACCGAGGGAGACGGCTACCGCTGCGCGACCCGCCAGCCGGGATGGATCCACGGCTCGGCGTTGCTGCGGGGAAGCGTGCGTCCCAGCAGGTGGTCCGAGACCTTCTCGCCCACCATGATCGAGGGGCCGTTGAGGTTGCCATTGGTGATGCGCGGGAAGATGGAGCTGTCGGCCACGCGCAAGGAATCCACGCCGATCACGCGGGCCTCGGGGTCCACCACCGCACCGGGATCGTCGGCGGCGCCCATGCGGCAGGTGCCGCAGGGATGGTAGGCGCTCTCGGCGTGCTCGCGGATGGCCTCGTCCAGCTCGGCGTCCGTGTGGACCGCGGCGCCGGGCTGGATCTCGTGGCGGCGGAAGGGGGCGAAGGCCTCCTGCGCGAAGATCTCGCGGGTGAGGCGGATGCAGCGCCGGAAGTCCCGCCAGTCCTGCTCGGTGCTCATGTAGTTGAACCGGATCACCGGCTTGGCATCCGCTTCCCCCGACCGCAGCGTGACCGACCCGCGCGAGGGCGAGCGCATCGGGCCGACATGCGCCTGGAACCCGTGGCCCTCGGCGGCGACCTTGCCGTCGTAGCGAACGGCGAGGGGCAGGAAGTGGTACTGGATGTCGGGATACTCGACGCCGGCCTCGGAGCGCACGAAGGCGCAGCTCTCGAAGTTGTTGGTCGCCCCCGGCCCGGTGCGGGTGAGGAGCCAGCGCGCGCCCACCCACGCCTTGCCCGGCAGGTTCCAGTAGCGGAACAGCGTTACGGGCTGCGAGGCGGCCATCTGCACGTACATCTCCAGGTGGTCCTGAAGGTTCGCGCCCACGCCGGGGCGGTCGGCGCGCACCTCGATCCCGTGCTCGGCGAGGTGCGCGCCGGGGCCGATGCCCGACAGCATCAGCAGCTTTGGCGAGTTGATCGCGGAGGCCGACAGCACCACCTCGGCCCGCGCCCGCACCACCCGCCCGTCGGCGAGCGCGACGCCCGTGGCGCGGCCCTCCTCGATCACCACGCGCGCCGCCAGCCCGTTCACCACGGCGCAGCGCTTGGTCTTCAGGGCGGGGCGCAGGTAGGCGTTGGCGGCCGACCAGCGGCGGCCCTTCCAGACGGTCTGCTCGAAGGCGCCGAAGCCCTCCTGCTGGCGGCCGTTGTAGTCGTCGGTGACCTCGTAGCCCGCCTCGCGCCCCGCCTCCACGAAGGCGTGGTAGAGGGGGTTCGCGCGCGTGCCCCGCGTGACGTGCAGCGGCCCGTCCGTGCCGCGCCAGGTCGGGTCGCCCCCGTGGCCGCCGTCGTGCCACGTCTCCATGCGCTTGAAGTAGGGGAGGACGTCGGCATAGCTCCACCCCCTCGCGCCGCTCTCGTCCCAGTGGTCGAAGTCGCGGGCATGGCCGCGCACGTAGACCATGCCGTTGATCGAGGACGATCCTCCCAGCACCTTGCCGCGGGGCGTCGCCAACCGGCGGCCGCCCAGGTGCGGCTCGGGCTCGCTCTCGTAGCCCCAGTCGTAGCGGGCCATGTTCATGGGGAAGCTCAAGGCCCCCGGCATCTGGATCAGCGGCCCCCAGTCGGTGCCGCCGTGCTCGATCACGAGCACGGAGCGGCCCGCCTCGGCGAGGCGGTAGGCGATGGCGCAGCCCGCGGAGCCCGCGCCCACGACGACGTAGTCGGCTTCCAGGGTCATGCGCTCAGGTATCCCGCCACGAGGGAGACGAAGGCGCCCACGTGCACCACCATGATCGCCCGGTCGCGCCACATGGCGCCCACCGCGAACCACAGCGCGATGCCGACCACGAAGGCGTAGATGTTCCAGGGCGTGACGCCCATGCCGGTGAGCGCGTAGCCCACCAGCTGCACGGCCGTCGCGACCCACTTCACCACGTCGACGGGCTTCAGGGGCGCGCGGCCCGGAGGGGGCAGGGCGGCCATCAGTACGCCGCCTCGACCGGTCCCATGCCGACGTAGACCGACTGGACCTCGGTGAAGTGGTCCAGCGCGGCCCGCGCGTTCTCGCGCCCGATGCCGGACGCGCGCGAGCCGCCGAAGGGCAGGCCGGCGGGGGTCAGGTTGTACTGGTTGATCCAGCAGCTCCCGGCGTGGAGCGCACCCACCACCCGGTGCGCGCGGGCGATGTCGCGGGTGAACACGCCCGCCGACAGGCCGAAGGGGGTGTCGTTGGCGCGCCGGATGGCTTCGGCCTCGTCTGCGAACGTCAGCACCGACATCACGGGGCCGAAGATCTCCTCGCGCACGCAGGCCATGTCGTCGGTGAGATCGGCCAGCACCGTGGGCGCGATCCAGAAGCCCTCGCGGTCCAGGCGCTCGCCGCCGGCGACGACGCGGGCGCCCTCGCGCTTCGCGGTCTCGAGGTGGTCCAGAACGATGCGCATCTGCGCCTCGGTGGTCATGGGGCCGAAGCTGGTCGCCTCGTCCAGCGGGTCGCCGATCACGGCGCCCTCCAGCCGCTCCGTAAGCCTAGCGAGGAAGCGCTCCGCGATGCCGTCCTGCAGGAACACCCGCGTGCCGTTCGAGCAGACCTGCCCCGAGGCGTAGAAGTTGGCGTTGATCGCGCCCGAGACCGCGTCCTCGAGGTCCGCGTCGTCGAACACGAGGAGGGGCGACTTGCCGCCCAGCTCCATGGTCACGTGCTTCATCTCGGCCGCCGCCGCCGCATAGACCTTGCGCCCCGTGGGCACCGAGCCGGTCAGCGAGACCTTCGCCACGCGCGGATCGGTGGTCAGCATCGCGCCCACGGCGCCCATGCCCTGCACCACGTTGAAGAGGCCCGCCGGAAGCCCCGCCTCCACGAGGATCTCGGCCACCTTCAGCGCCGACAGGGGCGTCGTCTCGGAGGGCTTGAAGACCATGGCGTTGCCCGTCGCGAGCGCCGGCGCGCCCTTCCAGCAGGCGATCTGCGTGGGGTAGTTCCATGCGCCGATGCCGACGCAGACGCCCAGGGGGCGACGCACCGTGTAGGCCCAGTCGCCGCCGAACTGCATCGTGGTGCCCGTCAGGTCGGCGGCCAGCCCGCCGAAGTACTCCAGGGCGTCGGCGCCCGAGGTGGCGTCGGCCACCAGCGTCTCCTGCAGCGGCTTGCCGGTGTCGAGCGTCTCGATCTCCGACAGCGCCCGGTTGCGCGTCCGCATGATGTCGGCGGCCCGGCGCAGGACGCGCCCCCGCGCGGTGGGGTCGGTCGCGGCCCACTCCGCTTGCGCGCGGGCGGCGGCGGCCAGCGCCCGCTCCACGATCGCGGGGGTCGCGGCATGGACGGTGGCGACGGTCTCGCCGGTGGCGGGGTAGATCACCGGGATCGCCTCGCCGGCGGTGTCCTCGACGTAGGCGCCGTCGACGAAGTGCGAGGCGGCGGGCTGTGCGTTGCGGGTCATCGGTCGCTCCGTTCTCGGGTCCGGCCAATTCCTCTGGCCAAAAATATCTCGGGGGTCCGGGGGCAGAGCCCCCGGCCGCGTCATTCGCCGCGGGGGAAGCGCTTGGCTTCCTCCAGCACGTTCAGGTCCATGTGGTTTCGCATGTACCGCTCCGAGGCGACGCGCAGGGGCTGGTAGTCCCACGGGTAGTAGCCGCCCCGGCGCAGGGCCTCGTAGACCACCCAGCGGCGGGCCTGGCTCTCGCGCACGGCCGCGTCGAAGCGGGCGAGGTCCCAGCGGCGGTCGGCCTCGACGCGCAGGGCGGCGAGGGCCGTGGCGGCGTCGGCCAATTCGGAGAGGTCAACCGGGTCGCGCGCGAAGGTCACCCCGTCCAGCCCGACGTCCTGCGGGCGCATCACGCCCTGCGCGTTCGCGACCTGCCCGTCGAAGCCGTCGGTCTCGGGGTCGAGCCGCAGCCCGCCGTCCGCCGCCCCGGCGAGGTCGCGCAGCTCGTGCGGGTCAGCCTCCAGATCGAAGAGCTGCTCGGGGTCGAGGGCGCAGCGGGTGTACTTCCAGCGGCCCGCGCGCAAGGCCACCAGCGGCGCGTAGCTGCCCTCGGCGGCGTACTCCATCGCCACCGGCCCGCGCTCCGCGCCCGCGGCCACGGGCAGGAGGCTGCGCCCTTCGGTCCACGGCTCGATCTCGGCGAGGTCCACGCCCGCCAGGTCGCAGAGCGTGGCGCAGACGTCGACGGTGCTGACGGGCGCGTCGACGCGCCCCGGCGCCACGCCCGGCGCGGCCAGCATCATCGGCACGCGGGCGGAGCCTTCCAGGAAGCTCATCTTGTACCACAGCCCCCGCTCGCCGAGCATGTCGCCGTGGTCGGACACGAACAGGACGGCCGCCTCCTGCCGGGTGTCGTCGAGGACGCGGAGGATCTCGCCGATTCGCTCGTCGACGTAGGAGACGTTGGCGAAGTAGGCGCGGCGCGAGCGGCGCACGTCCTCGGCGGAGACGGTGAAGTTCTCGCGGTCGTTGGCGTCGAGCAGGCGCCGGGAGTGGGGGTCGTGCGCCTCGTAGGGCATCTCGCCGACCTCCGGCTCCAGATGCGCGCAGTCCTCGTAGAGGTTCCAGAAGCGGCGGCGGGCGACGTAAGGGTCGTGGGGGTGGGTGAAGGAGACCGTAAGGCACCACGGACGGTCGTCCGCCCCGCGGGCGGCGTCGCGCAGCCAGGCTTTGGCGTGGTGGGCCACGTCGTCGTCGTACTCGAGCTGGTTGGTGATCTCGGCCACGCCGGCGCCGGTCACGCTCCCCATGTTGTGGTACCACCAGTCGATGCGCTCGCCGGGGCGGCGGTAGTCCGGGGTCCAGCCGAAGTCAGCGGGATAGATGTCGGTGGTCAGCCGCTCCTCCAGCCCGTGGAGCTGGTCGGGGCCCACGAAGTGCATCTTGCCCGACAGCGCGGTGCGCCAGCCGGCGCGGCGCAGGTGGTGCGCGTAGGTGGGGATGTCCGAGGCGAACTCGGCGGCGTTGTCGTAGACGCGGGTGCGGGACGGCAGCAGGCCCGACATGAACGACGCGCGCGCCGGGGCGCAGAGGGGCGACGCGGTGTAGGCGTTGGCAAAACGCGCGGACCGCTCTGCCAGCCGCCGGAGGTTGGGCGCGTGGAGCCAGTCGGCGGGGCCGTCCGGGAACAGCGTCCCGTTGAGCTGGTCCACCATGAGCACGAGGATGTTCACAGGTTCCTCCCGATCCAGTCGTTCACGAGCCGCTCCGGCTCCCGCAGCGGCCCGAGGGCGGCGCGCAGGTATACGCCGTCGATCAGGGCGGCGGCGCCCTCGGCCACGGTCTCGGCGTCCGCCGTCAGCGGGCGCAGGGCGTAGAGGAGGTTGGACCGCAGGCGCCGCTGGTAGATGAGGAGAAGCCGCCGCGTGGGCGCGTGGGTGCGGGCCTGCCCGTAGAAGTCCAGCCACGCCGCGATCCCCTCGTTCGAGAACGAGGCCGGCGCGAAGCACACCGCGACAATGGCGCGCAGCCGCGCCTCGGGGGTACGCGCGCCTCGCAGGGCCGTGCGCGCCTCGGCGCCGAAGACCCCGAGGATGTGGCGCATGGCGGCCAAGAGGATCTGCTCCTTGGAGCCGAAGTAGTGGTGCGCCAGCGCGCCCGAGACGCCCGCGCGGCGGGCGATCCGGGCCACGGTCACGCCAGCCGAGCCGCGCTCCGCGATCTCGCCGATCGCGGCCTCCACGAGGGCGGCGCGGCGCTGGGGTTCGACGCCCTTTCGCGGCATGGACTGTCCTCGTAGGGTTGCGGGCACGCTCCGGCGTGGGTTAGTCCACGCTTGATTGAGCCGTCAATCAATAACGCGGCCCCGAGCCGCGAGCAACCGGGAGACCACCATGATCCGCATCCTCTCCGCCGCCTCCGCGCTGGCCCTCGTCGCAGGCCTCGCCCATGCCGACGCCCACGCCGACTGCAAGGAGGTCGTGTTCTCGGACGTCGGCTGGACCGACATCACCGCCACCACGGCCACCACCTCCGCGATCCTCGACGCGCTGGGCTACGAGACCGACATCAAGATCCTCTCGGTGCCCGTCACCTACACCTCGATGGCCGCCGGCGACGTGGACGTGTTCCTCGGCAACTGGATGCCCACCATGGAGGCCGACATCGCCTCCTACCGCGAGGCCGGCACCGTGGACACGGTGCGCACCAACCTCGAGGGCGCCAAGTACACGCTGGCCGTGAACAAGGCCGCGATGGACCTCGGCATCGAGAGCTTCGAGGACATCGCGGAGCACGCCGACGCCCTCGACGAGACCATCTACGGCATCGAGCCGGGCAACGACGGCAACCGCCTGATCCAGTCGATGATCGACGAGGGCATGTTCGGGCTCGCGGAGTTCGAGGTGAAGGAATCGTCTGAGCAGGGCATGCTGGCCCAGGTCGACCGCCTGTCGAAGCGCGGCGAGCCGATCGTGTTCCTCGGCTGGGAGCCGCACCCGATGAACGCCAACTTCGACATGGGCTACCTCGAGGGCGGCGACGACGTGTTCGGACCGAACCTCGGCGGGGCGACAGTGGCCACCAACACCCGCGCCGGCTACGTCGAGGCGTGCCCGAACGTCGGCCAGCTCCTCCAGAACCTCGAGTTCTCCTTGGAGATGGAGAACGAGATCATGAGCGCCATCCTCGACGACGGCGAGGACCCCCGCGACGCCGCCGAGGCGTGGCTCAAAGCGAACGCAGACGTCCTCGACGCATGGCTAAACGGCGTGACCACCTTCGACGGCGGCGACGCCAAGGAAGCGGTGATGAGCGCGCTGCAGTAAGCGTCCGCTGACGAAAGGACGCCCCGGCCCCGCGCCGGGGCGTTCCGCTGACCCCGCGAAGGACTGCCCATGACCTGGCTCACCGACCACAAGCTCCCCGTCGGCGACTGGGCCGCCGCGGTCTTCGACTGGATGCAGGCCAACCTCGGCTTCGCCTTCGACGCGCTCGCCGCCTTCATGGAAGGGCTGATCGACGCCATCCTCTGGGTGCTCCAGACGCCGCCGCCCCTCCTGGTCATCGCGGTGTTCGTGGCGCTGACCTACGCGCTCCAGCGCTCGTGGAAGGTGGCGCTCTTCGTCGCCCTCGGGTTCCTCTTCATCCTCAACCAGGACTACTGGGAGGAGACCACCGAGAGCCTCACGCTGGTCCTGTCCGCTTGCGTGGTCTGCATGGCCATCGGCGTGCCCATCGGCATCGCCGCCGCGCACCGCCCGCGCCTCTACGCGTGGATGCGCCCGGTACTCGACCTGATGCAGACGCTGCCCACCTTCGTCTATCTGATCCCGGCCATCGTGTTCTTCGGCATCGGCATGGTGCCGGGCCTCATCGCCACCGTGATCTTCGTGCTGCCCGCGCCGATCCGCCTGACGCAGCTCGGCATCGCGTCCACGCCCACGGCCTTGCGCGAGGCAGCGCTCGCCTTCGGCGCCACGCCGCGCCAGACGCTGTGGAAGGTGGAGTTGCCCTACGCCCTGCCGCAGATCATGGCCGGGCTGAACCAGACCATCATGCTGTCGCTGTCGATGGTGGTGATCGCAGCCCTGGTCGGCGCCGACGGCCTCGGCGTGCCGGTGGTGCGCGCCCTCAACCAGGTGAATACGAGCTTAGGCTTCGAGAGCGGGTTCATCATCGTGGTCGTGGCCATCATGCTCGACCGGATCCTGCGGATGGAGCGCAAGCGATGACCGATCACGCCCGCGCCGCCGAACGCCCTGCCGCCGTCGAGTTCGACCGCGTCTCGATCGTCTTCGGCGACCGCCCCGACGCCGCGCTCCCCCTCATGGACGAAGGGAAGACCCGGGCCGAGGTGCAGGAGGCGACGGACCAGATCCTCGGCGTCCACGACTGCTCGCTGCGCGTGGCCGAGGGCGAGTTCGTGGTCCTGATGGGCCTGTCCGGTTCGGGCAAGTCCACGCTGCTGCGCGCCGTGAACGGCCTCAACCCTGTGGCGCGCGGCGAGGTACGGGTGCGGGAGGCGGACGGCACCATGACCTCCGTCACCCATGCCGCCCCCAAGGTGCTGCGCGACATCCGCCAGCATCGCGTCGCGATGGTGTTCCAGCAGTTCGGCCTGCTGCCCTGGCGCGACGTGCGCTCCAACGTCGGCCTGGGGCTGGAGCTGGCGGGGCAGAACGCCGAGGCGCGCCGCAAGGCCGTGGACGAGAAGCTGGAGCTTGTGGGCCTCGCCGACCGGGCCGACGCCCTCGTGGGCGAGTTGTCGGGCGGCATGCAGCAGCGCGTCGGGCTGGCGCGCGCCTTCGCCACCGAGGCGCCGATCCTCCTGATGGACGAGCCGTTCTCCGCGCTCGACCCGCTGATCCGCACCCGCCTCCAGGACGAGGTCTGCGAGCTGCAGCAGCGCCTGAAAAGGACGGTGATCTTCGTCAGCCACGACCTCGACGAGGCGTTCAAGCTCGGCGACCGCATCGCCATCATGGAAGGGGGCCGCATCGTGCAGTGCGGCACGCCCTCCGAGATCGTGACCGCCCCCGCCGACGCCTACGTGGCCGACTTCGTGGCTCACATGAACCCGCTCGGCGTGCTGCGCGCCCGCGACGTGATGGAGCCCGGGGCCGGGGGCACGGGCGAGCCGGTGCCCGCCGACATGGCGGTGCGCGAGGTGATGCCTCTGGCCGCCGCCCGCCCCGAGCCGATCCCGGTGGTGGAGGACGGGGCCGTGGTCGGCGCGGTCACCTCCGACTCGATCCTCCTGCGACTGGGGCGCTAGCGCCCCGGGGGGGCGTTGCGCCCGCCGCTCCGCGCGTTAATCCCGGGGGCGACCCGCATCCCGGAGGCGCATCCCATGAC
The DNA here is from genome assembly GCF_025144335.1 of Jannaschia sp. W003. Taxonomy (NCBI): domain Bacteria; kingdom Pseudomonadati; phylum Pseudomonadota; class Alphaproteobacteria; order Rhodobacterales; family Roseobacteraceae; genus Jannaschia; species Jannaschia sp. W003. Next base: position 3,059,801 of record NZ_CP083539.1, on the reverse strand, counting down.
CCAGGCCCTGATCGTGATCGACGTGCAGCGCGGCTTCTGCCCCGGCGGCAACCTCGCGGTGCCCGGCGGCGACGAGGTGGTCGCCCCCGTCAACGCCCTCATGGCGCGGTTCGACCACGTGGTGCTTACCCAGGACTGGCATCCCGCCGGCCACTCCTCGTTCGCCTCGGCCCACCCGGGCCGCGCGCCCTACGAGGTGATCGAGATGCCCTACGGCCCCCAGGTGCTCTGGCCCGACCACTGCGTGCAGGGCACCCCGGACGCCGCCTTCCACCCGGGCCTCGACACGGACCGCGCCCGCGCCGTGATCCGCAAGGGGATGAACCCCGCGCTCGACAGCTACTCCGCCTTCTTCGAGAACGACCACGAGACCCCCACCGGCCTCGAGGGCTACCTGCGCACCCTGGGCGTCGCCCACGTCACGCTGGTCGGCCTCGCCCTCGACTTCTGCGTCGCCTGGTCGGCGCGGGACGCGGCGCGCCTTGGCTTCGGGGTCGAGGTGCGCGAGGAGCTCTGCCGCGCCATCGACCTCGACGGCAGCCTCGCAGCGGCGCGCGACGCCATGGCCGGCGACGGCGTGGTGCTGCGCTAGAGCGCCGCCTCCAGCGCCCCGGACCCCCGCGGCGCGGCGAAGACGGGCAGGTCGGGCCGCGCGCGGCAGGCCTCGACCAGCAGCCGGCCGAGGTCGAACCGCCCCGCGCCCACGGGCGGCATCGCGTCCAGCGTCGCCTCCAGCTCCGCCAGCACCGCCGCCCGGTGCGACTCGTCGGCCGGCGCGAACAGCCCCGGCGCCAGCGCCGAGCCCGACGGCCCGTCCCGGAACCCCGCCCGCCGCAGCCAGGCCCGCACCGCCTCGGGCGCCGCCGCGAAGGCGCGCGCCGTGTCGGCCGAGCGGAACCGCACCGCGATGGACGGCCCCAGCCGCCGGGGGCCGCGGGTCACGATGTCGAAGTCATAGCGCATGGGGGGTCTCCGTCCGATTCTCCCCCGGGTCTCGCCCGCCCCCGTGGCAGGATCGCGGCGCCGGCGGGGCGCCGAAAACCGCGTGGACACCCCCGTGCGCCCCGGCCACACTCCCCCCCGGAGGGCCGCCCATGGACATCGCCACCCGCGTCTGGAACCACAAGTGGAAGATCGACCCGATCGTCCGCTCGCTCATCGACACGGACTTCTACAAGCTGCTGATGTGCCAGTCGGTGCACCGCAACCACCCCGCCACGCGCGTCACCTTCTCGCTGATCAACCGCTCCACCCACGTCCCCCTGGCCCGGCTCATCGACGAGGGGGAGCTGCGCGAGCAGCTCGACCACATCCGCACCCTCTCCCTCACCCGCGGCGAGTCCACCTGGATGCGCGGCAACACCTTCTACGGCGTGCGCTCCATCTTCCGCCCCCAGTTCATGGACTGGCTCGAACAGCTCCGCCTCCCGCCCTACCACCTCGAGCGCGTGGGCGACCAATACGAGCTCGCCTTCGAGGGCGCCTGGCCCGAGGTCATGCTCTGGGAGATCCCCGCCCTCGCCGTGATCATGGAACTGCGCTCCCGCGCCGTGCTCCACGACATGGGCCGCTTCGAGATCCAGGTGCTGTATGCGCGCGCCATGACCCGCGTGTGGGAGAAGATCGAGCGCCTGCGCGCCCTCGACTCCTTGCGCATCGCCGACTTCGGCACCCGCCGCCGGCACAGCTTCCTGTGGCAGGACTGGTGCGTGCAGGCCATGCAGGAGGGCCTGGGCTCCCGCTTCATCGGCACCTCGAACTGCCGCATCGCCAAGGGCCGCGATCTCGAGGCCATCGGCACCAACGCCCACGAGCTGCCCATGGTCTACGCCGCCCTCGCCGATGGGGACGCCGCCCTGTCCCGCGCCCCCTACGACGTGCTCGCCGACTGGCACGAGGAGCACGAGGGCAACCTGCGCGTGATCCTGCCCGACACCTACGGCACGCAAGGGTTCCTCGACCGCGCCCCCGACTGGCTGGCCGGGTGGACCGGCATCCGCATCGACTCGGGCGATCCCGCGGCCGGCGCCGAGACCGCCATCGCCTGGTGGAAGGCGCGCGGCGAGGACCCCCGCACGAAGCTCGTGATCTTCTCCGACGGTCTCGACGAGGCGAAGATCGCCGAGCTCCACGCCCGCTTCGCGGGCCGCGTCCGCGTCAGCTTCGGCTGGGGGACGCTGCTGACCAACGACTTCCGCGGCCTGGTCGAGGACGACCGCCTCGCGCCCTTCTCGTTGGTCTGCAAGGCGGTCGCGGCGGAGGGGAGGCCCACGGTGAAGCTGTCGGACAACCCGCGCAAGGCGATGGGGCCCGAGGCGGAGGTGGAGCGGTACAAGCGGGTGTTCGGGGTGGGGGATCAGGTGGAGCGGGAGGTGGTGGTTTGAGATACAAGTTTCTCAATCGTAGCTACAAGGCTTTTTATCAGTTGAATATTCGCCTGCGCATCGTTCTTCGATACCGATAGCCTGCGTCCCAAAGCGAGATCATAATCCATTGAGTGAACGATTAAATCTCTCCTCGCCATTATCTCAAGAACTTTTCTTCGTAGATCGGCAGCATCCACGTTCAGCTCGCCTGCGATACGTTGCCACTTGTGCTTCTCCTCCCAAACATAAGATAATCCATCTGCAATATCGTCGGGTTTTTGGAACGTTCTATAGCGGACAATTTCTCCAAGCGCCGAGCGAATCGACTGAACGCGAGATGCGGGAGATGCTGTAGGAAGCGCCATCGCAACCGATAAAGAGACTGACTCATTTCGCAACTTTTTGGTGGTCGGAGCGTCGCTAAATAAGGACTCTACGCCCTTCTCCAAAATCAGGTCAGTAATGTAGGAGTCGACTGACGACGCGATGCATACCCAAGCAAACCTTAACGCAAAGTCCGCGCTGTAAGCGCCACCCGATAAATACTCATACATCGTAACAGCCTCTTCGGCATCACGGATATGCTCGTCAAACCTAGTCTTCGCTGTCGTCATCTTGCGATATCAATAGAAACTTGTTGGCAATACAATTGAAAATGAATTCGAACTCAGCTATGTTCGACTTTGCATCTCTCAGGGAGTTTCCCCCAAGTCTTTCTGCTCGGAGGTTGCTATCGGTAAGGCAGAATACCGGCTTAGTATACTTGTAGCTATATTGAATCAAGGATTGAAAGTCCGGAATCCGCGCAAGCGCATAAAGCGCTTTGCTATCGGGACTTAGTTCCTCCTTTCCTATTTCGAAGGCCCGTTCATATTTTTCGCGAGAATAAAGCATCCCGGCAGAGTCCAGGGCTGGCGCAAATCTACTGTAGATCTCGCTGTCAATCATCCGCATGCGCTCGTCAAACTTCGCACCGGCTTTCGATGCGTGTTTGTTGAACCGCGCGTTAACGTTTCCGATGAATCTAATTGTTCCCTTTGGTAGTAGAAAATCTGCTCCTAGGTATTTGTCTAGATTGTTTTCTTTCCAATTATTCCATCGGATCACGACGTCCCTTAGGGTATCGACAGCCATAAGGGAAAACGGATCCGGATTGGTGGGAACTATGAAAGATTTGCATGATGAAAACAGGTTCTGATTGATCGCTCCCAAGCCAGGATTTAAGTCGACTAGGGTAATGTCTATTCTGTGTCGCCTCTCTATCCGGCCAATAAGGGCGCTAAGAGCGCCAGGTAAACTACGCAGTACGGAAAGCGAGCCGTAGGTTTCCTGTGCAAGGCTTAGTTGACCTTCTAAGGTTGATAGCTCTGGATGACCGGGTAAAATAAAGAGCTTGTCATTTCCGAGGGCATTTGGGCAGTCAAAGCCTTCAAGGTTTGACGACCGACCCTCGAATGCGTCAGCAACACCGTCTCTGATGTTCCGACTTCTGGTCTCATCGGTAACGTAATGGTTTTCGAAGGCTTCCGTTCCCATGCTCAGCGCGGTTAGGTTAACCTGTGAATCCCCATCGACTAGCAGAACTCGTTTACCTTTCTGCGTAAGCTTCCATGCTAAATGGTACGCTAACACAGTTTTACCAACGCCCCCTTTATGGTTGAAAATTGCAGTTCTCATACGTTTCCCTCGCTTGGTTTAGGTCGGCCAACTATAGCGTACTAATGCAGGGTTCGCGTAGGCCAGCCAAAATCGGCAAATCTCTTGTAGTCAGTCCACGCCGTCCGTCTACTCTCCATCCATACGTCCGGTGCACGCCGGGTGCACGCCGGGTGTACGGGGGGTGTACGGCAGCTTTCCGCCCGAACCCACCGAACGGTCCCCTTCCGTTCCGCCCGCGCCGCTCTCGAATCGCCCGCCTCCGGGCACATCCGCCACACCCCATTTCCGGGGAGGCGCGCCCGGATCGGTCCCCGCCCGGCGGGGCCTCCTCCACACCCGACCATCCAGAACGAGAGAAGGCCGCTCCACGGCGTGGAGCGGCCTTCCGAAAGTCCGGAGGTGGGGTCGGTTAGAGAGACCTCACCCGTGGTGTACGTTGCCTGAGGGCTGCCTCAGACGCGGAGCTCCACGGCTGTCCCGACGCACTTCTCCAATCCCTTTCTAGACACTGGATCACCTCCTTTCTGATGGTTTCGATGCCCCGAAGTTGGCACGGATTTGGTATGGGTCAACCCCCCTCACACTACGGATAGCGTCTTTCTGCGCGTCAGCAGGCGGAACGGCACCAGAGCGAGCAGCGCGATGCCCAGCTTCACCGCCCAGTCCGCCAGCGCCATGCCCACCCAGAGCGGCCCCACGGCCGTGGGCTCCGCGGCCCAGGAGACGTCATTGCCCGGCTCGAGGAAGGCCAGGAACCCGGCGAAGGCCACCGTGAAGAAGATCGCCGTGTCGACCACGGAGCCCACCAGCGAGGACACCAGCGGCGCCTTCCACCACGGGGCCGCCGCCAGCCTGCGGAACACGGCGAGGTCCACGCTCTGAGCGGCCAGGAACGCCAGCCCCGAGCCCACCGCGATGCGCCACGTCACCAGCGGCCCGAACTCCCCTTGGATCTGCGTGCCTATGGCCGAGCACAGCAGACCCACCGCGAAGCCCGCCAGCACCACCTTGCGGGCCGCCGCGGGCCCGTGGAGCCGGTTGGTGACGTCCGTCACGAGGAAGGCGAGGGGATACGTGAACGCCCCCCAGGTCAACCAGCCGTCTGCGACGAGGAACTGCACCCCGACGTTGGACAGGACGACGATGGCGGCCATCGCGGCCACGGAGAGGAGAGGCATGGGGGCACCCGTTTTGACATGGTGGTCGGAGACATGGCCCGCGAGGGGCGGCCGTCCCCTACGCCCCCCGGCCGCGCGCGTCTAGACCCCCGCCGCCACGATCGCTTCGGCCAGCCGCGGCACCGTGGTCGCGTTGAGCCCCGCGATGTTCATGCGGCTGTCGCCCACCATGTACACCCCGTGCTCGCGCCGCATGGTCTCCACCTGCTCCGGGGTCGCGCCCAGGAGCGAGAACATGCCCCGGTGCTCGGCCAGGAAGCCGAAGCGGTCCGAGCCGATGCGGTCCCGCAGCTCGCGCGCGAGCTGCTCGCGCAGGCCGAGCATGGAGCCCCGCACCTCCTCCAGCTCGCCCGCCCAGTCGGCCCGGAGCGCGTCGTCGCCGAGGATCGTCTGCACCACCCGCGCCCCGTGGTCGGGCGGGAACGAGTAGTTGAGGCGGTTGAGGGAGGCGAGCGCGCCCTGCGTGACCTTGGCGTTCGCGGACAGCGCGATCAGCAGCCCGGTGCGCTCGCGGTAGATGCCGAAGTTCTTGGAGCACGACACGGCGATCAGTGCCTCGGGCACCCGGTCCACCAGGAGGCGCAGGCCGGCGGCATCCGCATCCAGCCCGTCGCCGAAGCCCTGGTAGGCGATGTCCACGAAGGCCACCGCGCCGCGCTCGGCGATCAGCTCGGCCACCGCGCGCCACTGGTCGAGCGCGAGGTTCGCGCCCGTGGGGTTGTGGCAGCACCCGTGCAGCACCACGGCGTCGCCGGCCACGACCTCGCCGAGGCTCTCCATCATGCCCGCGAAGTCCACGGCACCCGTGTCCGCGTCGAAGTAGCGGTAGCTGCGGCGCTTCAGCCCGACGTGGTCGACGATGGCGGGGTGGTTGGGCCAGGTCGGGTCCGACAGCCATACGGTGCAGTCGGGGCGGGCGAGGCGCATCAGCTCCATGCCCTGACGCACGGCACCGGTGCCGCCGGGGGTGGCGACCATCGACAGGCGCTCGCGGGGGGCGCGCCCGCCCAGCACCAGGCCCGAAAGGGCCTCGCCGAAGGCCGGGTCGCCCGCGAGACCGGTGTAGACCTTGGTGGTCTGCTCCTCGACGATGCGCCGCTCGGCCGCCTTCACGGCGCGCATCACGGGCGTGTTGCCGGAGGCGTCCTTGTAGACGCCCACGCCGAGGTCGATCTTGTTCTCGCGCGGATCCTCGCGGAACGCGGCCATCAGGGCGAGGATGCTGTCGGGCTTGCCGGGGCGCAGGGCGTCGAAGGTGGTCATGGGCCGGTCTCCACGGAGAGGTCTGGGTACATGCCCCACTCGGCCCAGGAGCCGTCGTAGAGCGCGTGGTCGGGATGGCCGAGGCGGGCGAGGGCGAGGTTCAGGATCGCCGCCGTCACGCCCGAGCCGCAGGAGGTGATGACGGGGCGCGCGAGGTCCACGCCCGCGGCGGCGAAGGCGGCGCGCAGGCCGGCCTCGTCCTTCATGGTGCCATCGGGGCGGAACAGCTCCGCGAAGGGCAGGTTGAGGGCGCCCGGCACGTGGCCGGCGCGCAGGCCCGGCCGCGGCTCGGGTGCCTCGCCGCGGAAGCGCGCGGCTGCGCGGGCGTCCACGATCTGGGCCGTGCCGAGCTTGGCGGCGCGGGCGACCTCGGTGACGTCGCGCATGGCTGCGGGGTCGCGGCGGGCGATCATGTGGCGGTCGCGGATCGCGGGCGGCTCGGACGAGAGGGGGCGGCCCTCGGCGCGCCACTTCGCCAGCCCGCCGTCGAGCACGGCCGCGCGCTGGCCGAACATCCGCAGGAGCCACCAGAGGCGCGGGGCCGAGAAGAGGCCGCCATCCCAGCCGTCGTAGACCACGATCGTGTGCCCGTCGCCCACGCCGAGGCGGCGCATGCGCGACAGGAACTTCTCGGTGGGCGGCGCCATGTGGGGTAGGGCGGAGCGGGCGTCGCTGACGTCGTCGAGGGCGACGAAGCGCGCGCCGGGGATGTGGGCGGCCTCGTACTCGGCGCGCGGGTCGCGGGCGGGGTCGAGGTACCACGAGGCGTCGATCACCCGCAGGTCGGGCGAGGGCAGCCGCGCGGCGAGCCACGCGGTGGAGACGAGGGTGGCGGGATCGTCGGTCACGGGCGGGCCTCCTTCGATGGCCGCCATAGCGCGAAGGGGGGCGAGGGGCGAGGAGGATCGGTCCAGTGGACCGATCCCGCCCCGAGCGCGGACGCCCCAGCGTCCGCGTCCAGCGGTGGGCGGGGGGCCTTTCGCATCGCCGCCCACCCCGCGGCGCCCCGGCCCTGCGCCGGGGCCTGTGGGTGGGGAACCTGCCGAGATCGCGGAGCGGTGCGCTTGTGGAGGGCAGAGGCCCCGGCTCGAGGCCGGGGCGGGGCGGGGCTGGGTGAACGTGAGGGGCGCATCCCCCCTCAGCTATGCTCCTTCAGCAGCCGCGCCTTCTGGCGCTGCCAGTCGCGCTTGGCGGCCGTCTCGCGCTTGTCGGCGACCTTCTTGCCCTTGCCGGTGCCCACCTTCAGCTTCACGATCCCGCGGTGGTTGAAGTACATCACCAGCGGCACGACGGTGTAGCCCTCGCGCTTGGTGGCGTTCCACAGGCGGGCGATCTCGCGGTTGCGGGCCAGCAGCTTGCGGCGGCGGCGCTCCTCGTGGCCCCAGGTGACCGCGGGCGCGTAGGTGGCGATGTGGGCGTTCACGAGCCACAGCTCGCCGTCCTTCACCTCGCAGTAGCTCTCGGCGATGTTGGCGCCCCCGCCCTCGCGCAGGGACTTCACCTCGGAGCCCTGCAGCATCACGCCCACCTCGAGGTCGTCCTCGATGGCGTACTCGTAGCGGGCGCGCCGGTTCTCGGCGACGATCTTGTAGTTGCGCTCTTCGGCGGTCTTGGTCTTGGCCATGGCCCCCACCTAGGCGGGGGCGGGGCCGCTGTCCACGGGAGCACCGCGGTCCACGGGCGCGCCGGTCAGTCCAGGAGGCCGGCGTGGCGCAGGGCGTCCGCGATGCGCTCGCGCGTGGCACTCGAGGCGGGGAGGAGCGGCAGGCGCACGTCCGGCTCGCAGCGGCCCAAGAGGGCGAGCGCGGTCTTGGCGCCGGTCACGCCGGGCTCCGCGAAGATGGCGCGGTGCAGGGGCATCAGCCGGTCCTGGATCCGCAAGGCTTCCGCGTAGTCGCCCCGCAGCGTCGCCTCCTGCATCTGCGCCAGCAGCCCCGGCGCCGCGTTGGCGGTGACCGAGATGCAGCCCACGCCGCCCTGCGCGTTGAACCCGTGCGCCGTGGCGTCCTCGCCGGACAGTTGCACGAAGTCCGCACCGCAGGAGGTGCGCTGGGCGCTCACGCGCGCGAGGTCGCCGGTCGCGTCCTTCACGCCGACGATGGCGGGGAGCTTGGAGAGCTCCCCCATGGTCTCGGGCGTCATGTCGACGACCGACCGGCCGGGGATGTTGTAGATGACGATCGGCAGCCCGACCTCGGCCAGCGCCGTGAAGTGGGCGACGAGGCCCGCTTGCGTGGGCTTGTTGTAGTAGGGCGTCACCACCAGCGCGCCGGCGGCGCCGACGCGCTTGGCGTGCTCCACGAAGCGCAGCGCCTCCACGGTGTTGTTGGAGCCCGCGCCCGCGATCACCGGAACCCGTCCGGCGGCCCGCTCCACCACCGCCTCGACCACGGCCTCGTGCTCGGCGTGGGTGAGCGTAGGGCTCTCGCCCGTGGTGCCGACGGGCACCAGTCCGTGCGAGCCTTCGGCGATCTGCCAGTCCACCAGCGCGCCCAGCGCCTCGAAGTCCACGGCGCCGCCCCGGAAGGGCGTGACGAGCGCGGGCATGGAGCCTTTGAACATGGGGGCGATCCTTCTGTGCGGGCCATGCCCCCTTACGCGCGGCGCGCGGGGCGGGGCAAGACGCGGGCCGCGCGCCGCAGCTCCTGCGCGGGGGCCGGGGGGCGGGGGAGGCGTGGCGGAACGCCGCCGAGTTTCTAGAGAATCTATTCACGGGTTGAGGCATTTGCGCTACACCCCGTTCCATGGCGCAAGGACGGCGACACGTCCGGCCGGGGACATCGAGGTGAGGGACAGACATGGCAATCCGACTTCTGCGCGCGGTTTGCGCCGCGGCGCTCCTGGGCGCTCCGGCGCCCGCATTCGCGACCGTCGACGGTGAGTTCCGGCTCGGGCTCGAGCACCTTCGCCAGGGCCGCGTGGACGCCGCTCGCGCCGCGATGTCGCGCACCGAGGACGCGGTGCTGCGCGACGTGATCCTGTGGCACCTGGTGCGCGACCGCGCCGCCGGCTGGCACGAGGCCACCGACTTCCTCCGCCGCAATCCCGACTGGCCGGCCCGCACCACGCTGCGCCGCCAGACCGAGCGCTCCATGCCCTCCGCCCTGCCGCCCGCCGAGGTGGTCGCCTTCTTCGAGGGCGAGCCGCCGGTCTCGCCCGAGGGCGTCCTGCGCCTCGCCGTGGCGCTGCGCGCGCTGGGCCGCGGGCCCGAGGCCGAGGCCCTCGCCGTGGAGCACTGGCTCACGGAGCCCATGCGCGCCGCCGCGCATTCCGGCTTCCTGTCGCTGTTCGGCGAGGCGCTCGCCCCCTTCCACGCCGCGCGCCTCGACGCGCTGCTGTGGTCCGAGGACTTCCAGAGCGCCGGCCGCATGCTCTCCCTCGTGCCCGCCGCCGAACGCAAGCTCGCCGAGGCGCGCATCGCGCTTCACGAGAACCGCCCCGGCGTGGACGCGACCATCGCCGCCGTGCCCGAGGCGCTGCAGGATCATCCTGGCCTCGCCTACGAGCGCTTCGCCTGGCGCCTGCGCAAGGGCCGCCGCGAGGGCGAGGGCGGCGCGCTGGAGATCCTGTTCCAGTTCGACGAGAGCGCCGACTCGCTCGGCCACCCCGCCGCCTGGGGCAAGCACCGCGAGCGCCTCGCACGCGGGCTGATGCAGGACGGCTTCGCCGAGGAGGGCTACCGCGTCGCGGCCCGCAACCACCTGCCCGACGGCGACCGCAACGTCGGCGGCATCGAGTGGCTCGCCGGCTACATGGCGCTGCGCCACCGCGGCGAGCCCGAGGTCGCCGCCGCGCACTTCGACCGCTTCGACGCGAACGTCGCTTCGCCCATCTCCAAGGGCCGTGCCGGCTACTGGCAGGGCCGCGCCTGGGAGGCCGCGGGCGACGCCGAGAAGGCCCGCGCCGCCTACGCCAAGGGGGCCGAGTACCAGACCAGCTTCTACGGCCAGCTCGCCGCCGAACGCGCGGACCTGCCCGCCGACCCGCTGCTCGCGGGCGCCGAGCAGTTCCCGCCCGTCGCCGAGACCTCGCTGAAGGACAGCACCGTGCTGCCGGCGGCGAAGCTCCTGGCCGAGGCCGGCTACCGCAACCTCGCGGAGCGTTTCGTGGTGGACCTCGCCGATGCCCTTCCCCGCCAGGAGATCGGCACCGCCATCGACGAGATCCTCTCGTGGGACGAGCCGCACCTGGCCCTGAAGATGGCCAAGCAGGCGGCGAGCCGGGGCTACGAGCTGCACCGCGGCTACTACCCCGTCACCGCCCTCGCGCAGATGGACAGCCCCGTTGCCCCGGAGCTGGCCCTGTCGATCGCCCGCCGGGAATCCGAGTTCGACCCCATCGTCGTCTCCCACGCCGGCGCGCGCGGGCTGATGCAGCTGATGCCCGGCACCGCCAAGGAGATGGCCGGCATGGTGGGCGTCTCCTACGAGCAGTGGCGCCTGACCGACGATCCGCTCTACAACGCCAAGCTCGGCACCGCCTACCTGGGCGAGCTGGAGGCCGAGTTCGGCGCCTCGCCGGTGCTGGTGCCGGCGGCCTACAACGCCGGGCCGTCGCGCGCGCGCCGCTGGTCGGGGCAGTTCGGCGATCCCTCGGACCCGGCGGTCGACATCGTGGACTGGATCGAGGACGTGCCGTTCGGCGAGACCCGCAACTACATCATGCGCGTCTCCGAGAGCCTGCTGCCCTACCGCGCCCAGCTCACCGGCGAGGCCGGCGAGGTGCGCCTGACGGACTGGCTCAAGAACGGCTACGGCGAGTTCCGCGCAGGCGCGATCAAGGCCACCCGCGGCGATGCCGCCGAAGACGCCGCCCCGGCCACCGCGGCCGAGTAGGCCGCCGCATCCGGTCGCCGCGCGAAGGGCCGTCCCTCAGGGGGCGGCCTTCTTGCTTGCCCGCGCCAGCGTGAAGAGGCCCGCCGCGATCACCAGGGCCGCGCCCCACAGGACGTTGGCGCGGATCGCCTCGCCGAACACCGTGATGCCGATCAGCGAGGCGAAGACCAGCTGCAGGTAGGCGAAGGGCTGCACCACGCTGGCCTCGGCGGCGGCGTAGGTGCGGATCAAGAGCCAGTGCCCCGCGACCCCGGTCACGCAGAGCACCGCCATCCAGCCCCAGTCCGGGCCGCTCATGGGCTCCCAGAACCAGATGCCGGCGGCGGTCATCGCCGCGGCCCCCACGGTGCCGGTCCAGAAGAACGACACCTCGGTGGGGTCGGTGCGCGAGGCGAGGCGGGTCAGCAGGTTGTAGAGCGCGAACAGCGCCGCCGAGGCCAGCGGCACCAGCACCAGCGGCGAGAACACCCCCGCGCCGGGCGCCAGGATGACGAGGACGCCCGCGAAGCCCGCCGCCACCGCCGTCCAGCGGCGCCATCCCACCCGCTCGCCGAGGAGCGGGCCGCTGAACACCGTCACGAGCAGCGGATAGACCGCGAACACCGCGTGGCTCTCGACGAGGCCCAGCAGCGTGAAGGCGGCGATCATCACGCAGACCTCGGCGGCCAGCAGCAGCCCCCGGACCGCCTGGAGCACGGGGCGCCGGGGCCGCGCGGCGCGGCGCAACCCGCCGGGCTGGCGCGCGGCGAGCGCGACCACGAAGGCGGCGAAGAACCAGTATCGGATCATCACCACCATCAGCACGTTGTACTCGCCCGCCAAGTGCCGAGAGATGCCGTCCTGCGCGGCGAACACGGCCGTGGTGGCGACCATCAGCGCGATGCCAAGGCGGTCGTTCGAGGCGGCGGGCTGAAAGGCCGCGGCCGTGAGGGCGGGACGGCTCACGGCATGCGCCCCGCGGTCATGTGGCGTTTGTTCGCGTATCCCGGGCGGCGCTCGACGTGGAAACCCGCCGCCTCCAGCGCCCGGCGCACGTGGCCGGCGGCGGTGTAGGTGGCGAAGGTGCCCCCCGGAGCGGTGTGACGCGCGACCTCGGCCATCAGCGCATCCTCCCAAAGCTCCGGGTTCCGGGCCGGTGCGAAGCCGTCGAGGAACCACGCGTCGGCCCGTCCCTCCCATGCGGGAAGGGTCTCGCGCGCGTCGCCGAACACGAGGCGGAGGTCGACGCTTCCGAGCGCGATCCGCTCCGAGGGCCATGCGTCGAGCAGGGGCGCCGCATCGAGCGCGTGAAAGGCGGCGAGGGCGCGGGCCATGTCGGCGCGCGCCATGGGGTGCAGCTCGAACGACGTCATCGCGATCGCCGGCCCGTCCCACGCGGCGGCCAGCACCAGCGCGTTCAGCCCCGTGCCGAACCCCAGCTCGGCCACCCGGAAGCCGGGGCGGAGGCGCGCGGGCAGGTCGTTGCCGCCGAGGAACACGTGCGCCGTCTCCTCGGCCCCGCCGCGCAGGGAGTAGTAGGGGTCGTCGAAGCGCGTGGCGACGGGCACGCCGTCGCGCCACGCGATCTCGGGTTCCTGCGCGTCGATCATCGGGCTACCTCCGCGGCGAGCCATGGAGCGGAGGGCGGCGCTTGGCAACGCGGGGCGCGGGATTGCGATGGAGGTGACGGTGCGCGGCGCCGGGGTGGCCGGACTGTCGGCGGCCTTCGCCTGCGCCCGGCGCGGAGCAAAGGTGCGCGTGGTCGACCCGCGCGGCGTGGGCGCGGGCGCCTCGGGCGGCGTGGTGGGCGCCCTGGCCCCGCATGTCCCTGAGAACTGGAACCCGAAGAAGGCGTTCCAGCTCGAGAGCCTGCTGATGTCCGCGGACTGGTGGGCCGCCGTCGCCGAGATCGGGGGCGGCGACCCCGGCTATGCGCGCGACGGACGGCTCCAGCCCGTGCCCGACGAGGCCGCGCGCGAGCGGGCCGAGGAGCGGGCGCGCGGGGCCGAGGCGCTCTGGCAGGGGCGCGCGACGTGGCGCGTCGAGACTTCGCCGGAGGGCTGGGGGCCGGGCACGGCGCTGGCGATCCGCGACTCCCTCAGCGGCCGGTTGCATCCCGAACGGGCGTGCCATGCGCTGGCCGATGCCATCCGCGCGCTGGGCGGCGAGGTGGTGCCCGAGGGCGAGGACCGCGGCGCGGTGATCCACGCCACCGGCTGGCGGGGGCTGGAGGCGTTGCGGAACGAGGCGGGCCGGCCGGCGGGTGCGGGCATCAAGGGGCAGGCGGCGGTGCTGGGGCTCGACCGGCGGGGCCTGCCGCAGCTCTTCGCGGACGGGCTGCACGTGGTGCCCCATGCGGACGGCACGGTGGCGGTGGGATCGACGTCGGAGCGCGCGTTCGACGGCGAGGCGACCACGGACGCGGCTCTCGACGACGTAGTGACGCGAGCGAGAGCGGCGGTGCCCGCGCTGCGGGACGCCCCGGTGCTGCGCCGCTGGGCCGGGGTGCGCCCCCGCGCGCGCAGCCGGGCGCCGATGCTGGGGGCCTGGCCGGGCCGCGCGGGGCACTTCGTGCACAACGGTGGCTTCAAGATCGGCTTCGGCGTGGCGCCGCTGTGTGCCGAGCTTCTGGCCGACCTTGTGCTGGAGGGCCGCGACGCGATCCCGGAGGGCTTCCGCGTCAAGGCGAGCCTCTGACGGTTACGGTAACGCCTCGCTAACGCTCGACTAGGGTCAGGTCGCCTCGCCCTCCATGCACAGCCGCCCGTCCGGCCCGCGTATCCAGAAGCGCGCTCTGTCCCGCATCACCTCGCCCCGCTCGCCCGCGAGCAGGGGCGCCGTGGCGCGGTAGCGGAAAGCGGCGACGTCGCCCGCGGCATGGATCAGCGCCTCGGCCAGCAGGGGGCCGTGCACCACCACGCCGCCGTGGCCCTCGACCTCGCGCGCGTAGGCGGCGTCGTAGTGGATGCGGTGGCCGTTGAAGGTGAGGGCCGAGAAGCGCAGCAAGGTGACGGGATCGGTCGGGACCGCGCCCAGCACCTCACCCTCGGGGGCCTCGGGTGGTGGTGGCGTGGCATCGCCCGGCGCGGGGTCGGGGCGATACACGAGGTCCTGCCGCTCCTCGACGCACAGACGGCCTCCTTGGGTGATCCAGTGCTCCAGCCGCAGGAGCGCGAACGGCCCCGTGCGCCCCGCCTTGCGCTCCAGCGAGAGCACCCGCGTCGCCTTCTCGGCCGGCTCGCCCGTCCGCAGGGGCGCAAACCAGCGCAGGGCCCCGCCGGCCCACATGCGGCGCGGGAACCCCGTCTCGGGGATCGGCGCGATGCCGGGGCGGGGGTGGCCGTCGCGGCCCAGGGCCTCGGGCGGATGCGCCTCCCAGAAGTGGGCGTGGTGCCAGAAGCGGGGCAGGGCGGCGCCGGGCGCGGGGCGCCCGAGCGTAGCGGCCATGGCGGCGGCCCGCGCGGGGTCCATGCGGTCCTCGACGACGTGGGGGGCGGAGGCATCCATGCCGCGAGGCAACAGGAGGTGCGGGTGAAAGTCGATGCCCACGATCACCTCGTGCCGACGGTCCGCGACCTGGATGGGGAGCCCGGTCGAGATTGGGTGACCCGGGAAGGGCTGGACACGCCCCGGATCCGATCCGGGGCCTTCGGGTGCCATTGGCACTCCGCTTCGCAATGGTGGTGCAGGTGATGGGCGGGGGGCCCGGCGCGAGGCCGGGGTGTTGCGGGGATTCACGGGCATCCGCCGTCCTCGACGGGGCGAACGCCGGGCGCGCGGTTCGAAGAAAGCAGGCCACGCCCCGGACCTGATCCGGGGCCTCGGGTTGCCGTGAGCGCTTCGCTCCGGAGCGGCAGCATCAGCGGCCGACGGAGGCCCCGGCGCGGGGCCAGGGCGTGGCGCGTCGCCGCCCCGCTGGACAGCCCCCACGCCTTCCCCCATCCCTCGACCGGGCAAACACGGAGGCACCCCCATGCGCCACGGCGGACGAATCCTCGCGGACCAGCTCCGCATCCAGGGCGTGGAGCGGGTGTTCTCCGTCCCGGGCGAGAGCTTCCTCGCCGCCCTCGACGGGCTCCACGGCGTGGGCATCCCCAACGTGGTCTGCCGGCAGGAGGGGGGCGCGACGATGATGGCGGATGCCACCGCGCGGCTCACGGGGCGGCCCGGGGTCGCCTTCGTCACGCGCGGGCCGGGCGCGACCAACGCGAGCGCGGGCCTGCACATCGCGCAGCAGGACTCGATCCCGCTCGTACTCTTCGTGGGCCAGATCGCCCGCGGGCACCGAGACCGCGAGGCCTTCCAGGAGGTCGATTATCGCGCCTTCCTCGGCCCCCTCGTGAAGTGGGCCGCCGAGATCGACGACACCCGCCGCATCCCCGAATACGTCGCGCGCGCCTTCTCGGTCGCCCGATCCGGGCGCCCCGGCCCGGTGGTGCTGGCGCTGCCCGAGGACATGCTGTCGGCCGAGGCCGACGTGCCCGACCGCCCCGCCGTCTCGGTGCCCGTGCCGGCCGTCCCCGACCTCTCGGAACTGGTCGAGCGGCTGCGGAAGGCCAAACGCCCGGTCGTGGTCGCGGGCGGGCCGGGCTGGACGGCGGAGGCCTCGGCGGCGCTCCAGGCTTGGGCCGAGCGCCACGGCCTGCCCGTGGCCGTCAGCTTCCGGCGGCAGGACGCGATCGACAACCGCTCGACTGCTTACGCCGGCGACCTCAACGTCGGCCCGAACCCCAAGCTCGCCGCGCGGCTTGCGGCGGCGGACGTGGTGCTGGCCCTCGGCACCCGGCTCGGGGACTGCGCGACCTTCGGCTACGAGACGCTGGACCCCGCAGCCCTCGACGCGGCGCTGATCCACGTTCACGCCGACCCGGACGAACTGAACCGCGTCTGGCCCACCGCGCTGCCAATCCTCGCCCGCGGGCCGGACGCGGCCCTCGCCCTCGCCGCGCGGAACGACGCGCCCATGGGCCACGACCCGCTCCCCGCGCGCGCCGACTACGACGCCTGGCGCACGCCGCGCGAGACGCCCGGCGCGGTGAAGCTGGAGCAGGTGATCCGCCACCTCGACGAGACGCTGCCCGAGGACGCCATCGTGGCGAACGGGGCGGGCAACTACGCGGCCTTCCTCCACCGCTACTACGGCTGGAAGGGCGCGGGCACGCAGCTCGCCCCCACCTCCGGCTCCATGGGCTACGGCCTGCCGGCGGCCATCGCCGCCTCGATCCACGACCCCGGACGGACGGTGGTCTGCATGGCCGGCGACGGTTGCCTGCAGATGACCGTGAACGAGATGTCGACGGCGGTGCAGCACGGCGCCACACCCATCGTCGTCGTCTGCGACAACGGCCGCTACGGCACGATCCGCATGCATCAGGAGCGGCACTACCCCAGCCGCGTCTCGGGCACCGACCTCGCGAACCCCGACTTCGCGGCGCTCGCCCGCGCCTATGGCGGCGAGGGCTGGACGGTGCGCGACCAGTCCGAGTTCGCGCCTGCGCTGGAGGCGGCGCGCGCCTGCGGCAAGCTGGCGGTGATCCACCTGCACCTCGACCCGCGGATGCTCAGCCCCGGCGCCGACCTGCCGGACTAGGGGTCGGTGCGGCGGAACACCAGCTCGCCGTCGGGGCCGCCCGAGAGGATCAGGACGCGGTCCGACGCCTCGGCCAGGGTCGCCCGCTCCAACGCGCCGAAGTAGCGCGTCTCGACGGCCAGCAGCGGGCAGGCGCGGCGGGTGGCGGCGACGGGGCCGAGCTCGATCCACGGATAGGGGGCGGTCTGCTCGGCTCGGAAGGCGTTGCAGGGGCCTTCGCCCACCGCCTCGCCCTCGGCCGGGAAGCGGATCGTGGCGCCCGGGGGGACCGGGTCGCCGCCGATGCTTTCCAGGGCCCAGACGGCCTCGCGGTCGCTGTAGCCCGAGATGGTCTCGTCGGGCCCGCAGGCGGCGACGACGAGGAGCACGGCGAGCACCCTCACATCAGCGCGCGGACCGCGGCGCGCACGGCCTCCTCGGGGGCGCGGTAGTCGAGGCCGAGCACGCGGTGCGCCTTGTCGCCCGAAAGCGGCTCGTCGCGGCCCAGCACGGGCACCGCGTCGCGCAGCACGGGGTCGAAGAGGGCGAGGCCCTTCACCAGAACCGCCGGCGCGGTGCGCGTGGGGATGCGGCGGCCCGGGGCCTCCTCGCGGGCGATCCGGGCGATGTCGGCGATCCACAGGGCGTCGGCGCTCAGCACGAAGCGCTCGCCCGCGGAGGCGGGGTCCTCGAGCGCTGCAAGGTGGGCGGCGGCCACGTCGCGCACGTCCACCACGTCGAGCTTGATGGGCGGCACCATCGGGTCCTTGCCGCCGAGCAGCCGCTCGATGAGCTGCAGCGAGGCGCCCCGCTCCTCGGCCATGGGCGGGCCGAGCACGAAGGCGGGGTTGAGCACGGTGAGCGCGAGGCCGTGCACGCCGGCGAGGCTCCATGCGAGGCGCTCGGCCTCCAGCTTGGAGCGCACGTAGGCGTTGGCGGCGGGGTGCGCGGGGTCGGTCCAGTCGCGCTCGTCGCGGGGACGGCCTTCGGGGCGGGGGCCGTGGATCACGGCGGCCACGGAGGAGGTCAGGACGACGCGGGCGACGCCGGCGTCCCGTGCCGCCTCCAGCGCGCGGCGGGTGCCGTCGACGGCAGGGCGCACGAGGACGTCCGGGTCGGCGGGGTCGGTGGCGAGCGGGAAGGGCGAGGCGGTGTGGACCACGGCGTCCACGCCGGTCGCGGCCTCGCGCCAGCCCGCGTCGTTCCCGAGGTCGAGGCGCACCAGCTCCAGCCGGTCGCCGGCGCCCGCGAAGAGCGCGCGCACCGCCTGCGCCGCACCTTCGGAGCGGACCGATCCGCGCACCCGGTGGCCGGCGTCGAGCAGCGCGCGGGCGGTGCGGCGTGCGACGAATCCGGAGATGCCGGTGAGAAGGACATGGGCCATGGGGCACCTCCCGGCGCGGACCGTGGGGGATGGGCGGGGTGGGGGCAAGGGGGGCGCCGGCGGCGGTGGCGGGGCCTTGCCGGGGTGGGGGTGGTCGGTCTGAGGGACAAGCCCCGGCTTTGCGCCGGGGCCTCCGCCTACCGTTGGCGCACCGCTCCGCGGCGGCAGCGCTGCCCTCGGCGTAGGCCCCGGCTCACGGCCGGCGCGTGCGGGTCGTCGTCCGTAGTCGGCTACGCAAGCAACCGACGCGCGATGACTTGCGCCTGAATCTCCGCTGCACCCTCGAAGATGTTCAGGATCCGGGCATCGCACAGAATCCGGCTGATCTTGTACTCCAGCGCGAAGCCGTTGCCGCCGTGGATCTGGAGCGCGTTGTCGGCCGCGGCCCATGCCACGCGGGCGCCGAGCAGCTTGGCCATGCCCGCCTCCAGGTCGCAGCGGTGGCCCTCGTCCTTGCGGCGGGCGGAGTGGTAGGTGAGCTGGCGCGTCACCATGATCTCGACCGCCATCATCGCCAGCTTGTCGGCCACGCGCGGGAAGGCGACGAGCGGCTTGCCGAACTGCTGGCGCGACTCGGCGTAGGCCAGCCCCTCGTCGAGCGCCGACTGGGCCACGCCGATGGCGCGGGCCGCGGTCTGGATGCGCGCCGACTCGAAGGTCTGCATGAGCTGCTTGAAGCCCTGGCCCTCGACCTCGCCGAGGAGGTTGGCGCCGGTGACGGGAAAGTCGTCGAAGTTGACCGTGTACTCCTTCATGCCCCGGTAGCCGAGCACCTCGATCTCGCCGCCCGAGAGCCCTTCGTCGGGGAAGGGGGCGGCGTCGGTCCCGGGGGTCTTGTCGGCCAGGAACATCGACAGGCCGCGCCAGTCGTCGGTACCCTCGACAGTGCGGGCCAGCACGGTCATCACGTGGGTGCGCGCGGCGTGGGTGATCCAGGTCTTGTTCCCCGTGATCCGCCAGTCGTCGCCGTCGGGGACCGCCTTCGTGCGCAAGCTCCCGAGGTCGGAGCCGGTGTTGGGCTCGGTGAACACGGCCGTGGGCAGCACCTCGCCGCTGGCCAACTTCGGCAACCAGTGGGCCTTCTGCGCTTCGGTGCCGCCCGCGAGCACCAGCTCGGCGGCGATTTCGGAGCGGGTGCCCAAGGAGCCGACGCCGATGTACCCGCGCGACAGCTCCTCGGAGACGACGCACATGGCGGCCTTGGGCATGCCGAGGCCGCCGTGCTCCTCGGGAATCGTCAGGCCGAACACGCCCAGCTCGGCCATCTCCTCGACGATCTCCATGGGGATCAGCTCGTCGCGCAGGTGCCAACCATGGGCGTGGGGGGCGACGCGGTCCGCCGCCCAGCGGCGGAACTGGTCGCGGATCATCTCCAGCTCCTCGTCCAGGCCGGTGGCGCCGAAGGTGGCGTTCGCGGTGGATTCGCGCAGGAGCGCCACGAGGCGGGCGCGGGCGGCGGGGGTGTTGCCGCCTGCGATCAGCGCATCCACGGCCGCTCCGCGGGGGCCTTCGATGCCGAGCGCCTCCGGGCGGGCGATCTCGCCTTGGCTCATGGGCAGGCCACCGCGGAGCTGTGCGAGGTACTCTCCGAAGGCGACCTGATGGATCAGCGCCTCGGCCTCGCCGAAGGCGCCCTCGGCCTCCAACCGCTCGGCCCAGGCCTGCATCTGCGCGAGCGCCTCGGCGTATGTGGCGATCCAGGCGAGGGCGTGGGCGGCGGTCTGCTCGCGCTCGAGGAGCGCCGCATCGACCGCGCCGTCCGGGGCGACGCGGGCCCGCACGGCGGCGGCGGCAGCGTCGCGCATCGTGCCAGCGGCGGCGGCGGCCTCGCGCGTGGTGTCGAGCAGGTCGCCCAGCGGGGTGGGGGCGAGGTCGGGGGTCATCTGGCCATCATGGGGCATCGGTCGGCTCCTGTCTCGCGGCCCCTCGGGGCGGCATCTCGCAGTTGCAGCGAAACATAGTTGCGGATGCCGCGGGTGCAAGCGGTGTTTCCTGTCCCGCCGCCCCCCCACTGGTGCGGCGCGGCGACACGGCGTAGGCCGGCGGCATGGACGCCCTTTCCCCGCTCGACTGGACCCTCGCCCTCGGGATCGCCCTCTTCGCCGGGGTGGTGAAGGGCATGGTGGGATTCGCATTGCCGCTGGTCCTGATCTCGGGCCTGTCGAGCTTCCTCGACCCGAAGCTGGCGCTGGCGGGCATCCTCGTGCCGGTGCTGGTGACGAACGGGTGGCAGACCTTCCGCACCGGGCTGGCCCCGGCCACGGAGGCGGCGCGGCTGCACTGGCGCTACCTCCTCATGGTGATCGTTGCGATCTTCGCCACGGCGCAGCTCGCGGCCAACCTCGGGCGCGAGACCTTCTTCCTCGTGCTCGGTATCCCCGTGGTGGCGCTGGCGCTGGTGCAACTTGCAGGGCTGCGGCTCCACGTGCCGCCGGGGCGGCGACGCGCGGCGGAGTGGGGCGTGGGCCTGGTCTCGGGCGTGCTGGGCGGGCTCGCGGGCACCTGGGGGCCGACGACGGTGCTGTTCCTGCTGGCGATCGACACGCCCAAGGTGCGGCAGATGGTGGTGCAGGGGGTGATCTACGGCGCGGGGTCGGTGGTGCTGGTGCTGGCGCACCTGCGCTCGGGGGTCCTGAACGCCGAGACGGCGCCGTTCTCGGCCGCGCTGCTCGCCCCGGCGCTCCTGGGCATGTGGGCGGGGTTCCGGCTGCAGGACCGCATGGACGCGTCGCTGTTCCGCCGGGCCACGCTGGTGCTGCTGGTGGTGGCGGGCGCGAACCTCGTGCGCAAGGGGCTCGCCGGTCTCTGACCGCTCAGGCGTTCAGCATCTCCAGGCACGCCGCGTCGACGCGGGCATTCGCGAAGCGGTCGCCCACGGTGAAGGGCACCTCAACCACGCGCTCGCCCTCGACCTCTATGCTGAAGGTCCAGGGGCCGGGCACCATCTCGTAGGGGTAGTCGAAGGTGAAGAGGTTGAGCGAGCGCTCGCCCCCCGCGGCGACCTGCGTCCAGCTCTCGCGGGTCACGCCCTCGGGTCCGGTCGGCGGGTGCTCCACCACGATCAGCAGCTCGGTCTCGGGCTCGCCCGCCTCCACCTCCACCCGCAGGCCGAAGCCGAGATGCTGCATGGCGGGGACCACGCGGTCGGGCAGGTCGAACTCTACCCCGGCCGAGAGGATGTCGACCGTGCCGGTCTGGGTGTCCGGCGCGGGGCGTTGCCCGGACGCCTCGCGCAGGGCGGGGCAGACGATGCCCGCCTCCACCAGCCGTACCCGGGCCTGCGCCGCCCCGAAGGGCAGGGCGCAGGCGAGCAGCAGCAGGGGGATCAGCCGAGGGCGCATGCCTTCACGTCGTCGTCGATGTGCCGGGCGTATTGCTGGAAGTTCCGCGCGAACATCTCGACCAGCTTCGCCGCCTGGGCGTCGTAGGCCTCCTTGTCGGTCCAGGTCCGGCGCGGGTCGAGCAGCACGTCGGCCACGCCCTCGGCGGAGCAGGGCACCTCGAAGCCGAAGTTCGGGTCGGTGCGGAAGCGCCCCTTCGCCAGCGAGCCGTTCAGGGCGGCGGTCAGCAGGGCGCGCGTGGCCTTGATCGGCATCCGGCTCCCGGTGCCGTAGGCGCCACCGGTCCAGCCGGTGTTCACCAGCCAGCAGTCCGAGCCGTGGCGCGCGATCTTGTCGCGCAGGAGGTTCCCGTAGACTTCGGGGCGGCGCGGCATGAAGGGCGCGCCGAAGCAGGTCGAGAAGGTCGGCTGCGGCTCGGTCACGCCGCGCTCGGTGCCCGCCACCTTGGAGGTGAACCCGGAGAGGAAGTGGTACATCGCCTGCGCCGGCGTCAGCCGCGCGATGGGGGGCAAGACGCCGTAGGCGTCGCAGGTGAGCATCACCACGTTGCGCGGGTGCCCGCCCAGGGCGGTCTCCGAGGCGTTCGAGATGTAGTCCAGCGGGTAGGCGCAGCGGGTGTTGGCGGTGATCGAGTCGTCCTCGAAGTCGAGCTCCAGCGTCTCGGGGTCGAACACCATGTTCTCGATCACGGTGCCGAACTTCGTGGTGGTGTCGTAGATCTCCGGCTCGGCGTCGCGGGAGAGGTTGATGGTCTTGGCGTAGCAGCCGCCCTCGAAGTTGAAGATGCCGCGCTCCGACCAGCCGTGCTCGTCGTCGCCGATCAGCACCCGGCCCGGGTCGGCCGAGAGCGTGGTCTTGCCGGTGCCCGACAGGCCGAAGAACACGGCCGCGTCCGTGGGCTTGCCGACTGCGTGGTTGGCCGAGCAGTGCATCGGCATCACGCCGCGCTCGGGCAGGATGTAGTTCAGCAGCGTGAACACCGACTTCTTGTTCTCGCCCGCGTACTCGGTGCCGCAGATCAGGATCTCGCGCGCCTCGAGGTTCAGGCAGATGGCCACCTCGGAGCGCACGCCGTGGCGCGCGGGGTCGGCCTTGAACGAGGGGCAGTTCACGATCGTGTACTCGGGCACGAAGGTGGCCAGCTCGGAGGCATCCGGGCGGCGCAGCATGTGGCGGATGAACAGCGAGTGCCACGCCAGCTCGGTCACCACGCGCACGTCGAGGCGGTGGGCCGGATCGGCGCCGCCGTAGAGGTCCTGTACGAAGAAGTCGCGGCCCCGCATGTGCGCGAGCATGTCGGCGCGCAGGGCGGCGAAGCCCTCGGGGGTCTGCGCGGCGTTGTTCTCCCACCAGATGGCGTCCTCGACGCCGGGGGTGCGCACCACGTGCTTGTCCTTGGGCGAGCGGCCCGTGAACGTGCCCGTTGAGACGTAGAGCGAGCCGCCGAGCCCGAGCGTGCCCTCGCCGCGTTCCAGCGCGGCCTGCACGATGGCGGGCTCGAGGAGGTTGTAGTGCACCTCGCCGAGGCCGGCGAAGCCCTGGGTCTCGAGCGTGTGGTCGGGATTGACGCGCTGGGTCATGGCGGGGTCCTCGCTCGGGGTCACGGCACGGCGGCGCCGGGCGCGGATTTCGTGCCCCGCGCAATGAATTAGCATCCCGCCGCCCTGCGGCATACCGATGGTTAGCGCAACCACCCGGCGCGGTGGCGCAAACATGCCCGGCGGCGAACCGGGCCGCGACTTAACCCGGCCTTAATGGCAGTCTCGCCACAGTCGACTCCGCCGCTGGGGTGATTCGCGATTATGGTTGCTTCCCGCGAGGGGAAGGCGGAAGTTGGGAAAAAAATAAGACGGCAGTAACAGGCAACGAGGACCACCAGCATGTCGAGGATCGCACTCGTCGACGACGACAGGAATATCCTGACGTCCGTTTCCATGACTCTTGAGGCCGAGGGCTTCGAGGTCGAGACCTACAACGACGGGCAGTCCGCCCTGGACGCGTTCAGCCGGCGGCTGCCGGATCTGGGCGTGTTCGACATCAAGATGCCCCGCATGGACGGCATGGACCTGCTGCAGCGCCTGCGCCAGAAGTCCTCCGTCCCGGTGATCTTCCT
This sequence comes from Jannaschia sp. W003, assembly GCF_025144335.1. Taxonomy (NCBI): domain Bacteria; kingdom Pseudomonadati; phylum Pseudomonadota; class Alphaproteobacteria; order Rhodobacterales; family Roseobacteraceae; genus Jannaschia; species Jannaschia sp. W003. The sequence goes on along the minus strand of NZ_CP083539.1, from coordinate 3,036,114 downwards.
CACTTCCAAGGACGACGAGATCGACGAGGTGCTCGGCCTGCGCATGGGCGCCGACGACTACGTCCGCAAGCCCTTCTCGCAGCGTCTCCTGGTGGAGCGGATCCGCGCCATCCTGCGCCGCCAGGACGCCATCGCGTCGGACGAGGGCGAGACGCCCGAGGACACGCAGGTGATGATCCGCGGCGAACTGTCCATGGACCCGCTGCGCCACGCGGTGAAGTGGAAGGGGCGCGACGTGACCCTGACCGTGACCGAGTTCCTGCTGCTCCAGGCTCTGGCCCAGCGGCCCGGCTTCGTGAAGTCGCGCGACCAGCTGATGGACGTGGCCTACGACGATCAGGTCTACGTGGACGACCGGACCATCGACAGCCACATCAAGCGCCTGCGCAAGAAGATGCGCTCCGTCGATCCCGAGTTCTCGGCCATCGAGACGCTCTACGGCATCGGCTACCGCTACAACGAAGTCTGATCGGGAGGGCAGGGGGATGGCCTCCGTGACCGACTTGGAGGCGCCCGACCGGCGCTCCGCCGACGCCGGCGCGACCGGCTGGCGCAAGCGCGCCGCCGACGTCGTGCTCGGCGAGGACTGGGAGAGCCCGGAAGGCACCGAGGAGGAGCTGAGCGCGGCGCGCCGCCGCCGCGGCCTCATCTCGCTCGACCGTTCGCCCCTCGCCCGCAAGATCATCCTCTTCAACCTGCTCGCGATCCTCATGCTTGTCGCGGGCGTGCTGTTCCTGAACCCGTCGCGCGACAGCCTCGCCTCGCAGCGCGAGCGCGGGCTGGTGACCGAGGCGCGCCTCGTCGCCCGCATCCTCGAGACGACGATGCCCGCCGCCGAGGGCGTGCAGGCCGCGCTCGACGCCGTCGCGCTGCCCCCGTCGGTCGAGGTTCGCGTCTTCGACCCCGCCGGCCGCCCGATCGCCGGCGCGCGCGGCACCGCCGACATGGCCCCCGTGCGCGGCCTCGCCCCCGTGGCCGAGCGCTCCACCGTTCTCACGAGCCTCCTGAACGGCGTGTGGGAGCGGGCCGCGGGCCTGCTGTCGGGCGACGCGCCCGAGCGGCCCTCGAACGCCGCCGTGGCCCGCGACATCGTGCTCGGCGCCCGCCCCGGCGAGACGCTCGTGCGCCGCCACGAGGGCGAGGCAGGTCAGGCCTTCACCGTGGTCGCGCCCCTGGGCGACGGCACCATCGGCACCATCGCCGTGACGACCTCGGGCGGGGTGATCGACAGCTTGGTACGCGCCGAGCGCGAGCAGCTGCTCCAGATGTTCGTGATCGCGCTCATGGTCTCGATCGGCCTCAGCCTCCTGCTGGCGTCCACCATCGCCAACCCGCTCTCGGACCTCGCCGCGGCCGCCGAGTTGGGCCGCGACAAGAACGCCCGCAAGATGTCGCCCCAGCGGGTGCGCATCCCCGACCTCACGGCCCGCCCCGACGAGATCGGCCGCCTGTCCGGCGCCCTGCGCGGCATGGTCGCAGCCCTTTACGACCGCATCGACGCCAACGAGCAGTTCGCCGCGGACGTGGCCCACGAGATCAAGAACCCCCTCGCCAGCTTGCGCTCTGCCGTGGGCACCATGCGCCTCGCCAAGACCGACGAGCAGCGCGGCCGCCTCCTGGAGGTGATCGAGCACGACGTGCGGCGCCTCGACCGGCTGGTCTCCGACATCTCCAACGCGTCACGCCTCGACTCGGAGCTCGTGAAGGAGGAGGAGGAGCCGTTCGACCTGGTGAAGATGCTGCGCAACCTCACCGTCTACCACGCCGGCGAGGCCGAGGCGGACGAGATCGAGTTCATCACCGACCTGCCGCGCGAGCCCATCACCATCATGGGGCTCGAGGGTCGTCTGGCGCAGGTCTTCGTGAACCTCATCACCAACGCGCTCAGCTTCTGCGAGGAGGGCGACGCCGTGCGCGTCTGGATGCGCCGCCGCGACAACCGCGTGCTCGTGGTCGTCGAGGACACCGGCCCCGGCATTCCCGAAGCGGCGCTGACCAAGGTCTTCAACCGCTTCTACTCCGAGCGCCCCGTCCAGCAGTTCGGCAACCACTCCGGCCTCGGGCTGGCGATCTCGAAGCAGATCATCGAGGCCCATGGCGGCGTGATCTGGGCCGAGAACATCCGCCCCACCGACGCCGACGTCACCTCCGACCCGCTCGGCGCCCGCTTCGTGGTCGGCCTGCCGGTCTGATTTTGGGGCACGGGCGGTCCGTGCCTGTCCTCCTGGTCCTTCGATGCGTGCTCCCGGGGGCGGGTCGACGGACTCGTTTCACTCCTCCCGCTTCGTCCGCGCAGGACGGAAGGCGCTGTGCCGCAACGCTCCTGCGGTCCGCTGCATCGCGGTTCCCTATCCAGCGGTTCTCGCGAGGCGAGATCCCTTACCCTGAACGGTTCATCTCTCCCATGAAATCGTGGCGGCCGGCTTTGGTCGCAGCGCCCGAACGCAGCACGCGGAGCATCGCATCCGTCCGGGTTCCGCGTAGTTGCGCGCGCTGGCAGCGGCATCGGTTAAGCGCACCGCCGAAGGGTGCCGGAACGTGCTGGGCGGACCTGCGACCTGCCGCTGGCGCGAGAGTCGCGTGTGGCCGGGCAGGGGACATGCGCGACCGCCCGCGCGCCCGGCGCACCGACCAAAGCCGTGGATGCGTCGCGGCAACCTGCTCCCCCGATCCCGTCCTATGACCCTCCCCCGCTTCCACGCCGTCGACCCCGACACCCTCTCGGTCCACGCCACAGCCGTCGTCGTGGATGGCGCCGCCCTGCTGCTCTGCGGGCCCTCGGGGTCCGGCAAGAGCGGGCTCGCCGCGCAGATGATCGCGGGCGGCGCCGGGTTGATCGCCGACGACCTCTGCCTCGTCCGCCGCGGCGTGCCTCCCGTGGTGGCCGCGCCGCCGGATGCCCCCGCGGCGATGGAACTGCGCGGCCTCGGCCTCGTGCCCGTGCCGCTCCACCCCGCCGCGCCGCTCGCTGCCGTGCTGGTGCTGGCGCCGTCTCCCGCGCGCCTGCCGGAGCCGGAGACGATCCCCGTGCTCGGCCGCGACGTCTTGCTGCTGCGCCATCCCTACCGCTTCGACGCCGCTGCCAAGATGCTGATCTGGATGGCCGCGCATCGTCCCGGGTGACCGCGGCGCATCGGTTCCGCGCGATCCGATCACGAACCCGCGCGGGGCCTTATTCACGCCGATCTTTCGTCATATCTGGCGGTACGAACCCCCGCGACCCGGAGACCCCATGCCGTCCGAGCACGACTCCACGGACCTGATCCTCGTGACCGGCCCTTCGGGCGCCGGGCGCACCACCGCGATCCACGCGCTGGAGGATGTGGGTTTCGAGGCGATCGACAACCTGCCGCTCTCGCTGATCGGCGCGCTGCTGGCGAGCGACGAGGGCCGGCGCCCGCTCGCGCTCGGGCTCGACGTGCGCAACCGGGACTTCAGCATCGACGCCGCGCAGGCGCTGGTGGAGCGGCTGCGCTCGGATCCCGACCGGATCGTGCGCCTGCTCTACCTCGACTGCGCGCCCGACACGCTGGTGTCCCGCTTCTCCGAGACGCGCCGCCGTCACCCCCTCGCGCCCGACGAGGACGTCGAGACCGGCGTGGCGCGCGAGCGCGACCTTCTGATCCCGCTCCTGGAGCAGGCCGACATCGTGATCGACACCACCGCGCTGACGATCCACGAGCTGAAGGCGGAGCTGCAGTCCACGCTGGCGCACGGGCACACCCGGCGGCTGGCGCTCTCGCTCCAGTCGTTCAGCTACAAGCGCGGCATGCCGCGGGGGCTCGACATGGCGTTCGACGTGCGCTTCCTGCGCAACCCCCACTGGGTGCCCGAGCTGCGGGGCCTGACGGGGCGCGACGCCCCCGTCGCCGAGCACGTGGCCGGCGACGAGCGCTTCGCCGGCTTCTTCCGCCGGGTGGAGGACCTGATCCTCTCGCTCCTGCCCGCCTACCGCGACGAGGGGCGCGCGCATCTCGCCATCGGTTTCGGCTGTACCGGCGGGCGCCACCGCTCCGTTGCCGTAACGGAAAGACTGGCGGCCCGTCTTGCGGAAGCGGGGTGGCGGGTATCTACTCGTCACAGGGAGCTGGACCGCCGTGGACGCGGACCGGCGCGAGGACTGCAATGATCGGGATCGTGATCGTCGCTCACGGGGGCTTGGCCGAGGAATACCGCCGGGCGATCGAGCACGTCATGGGACCGCAGGAGGGGCTGCGCGCGGTGGCGGTCGGGGCCTTCGACGACCGCTCCGCCAAGCAGCTCGAGATCTGCGATGCGGCCGATGCGGTGGACACGGGCGACGGCGTGGTGGTGGTGACCGACATGTTCGGCGGCTCGCCCTCGAACCTCAGCCTGCCGGCCTGCGTGCCGCGCGACCGCGTCATCTTCTACGGCGCGAACCTGCCCAGCCTCATCAAGCTCGCCCGCTCCCGCGCGAAGCCCGTCTCGGAGGCCGTGGCCTTGGCCAAGGCCGCGGGCACGCGCTACATGGACGTCGCGCACGGGCCTGCCGCCTGACACGCGCTGACGGGGGCGGCATGCCGAGCGAGATCATGAAGATCGTGAACGAGAAGGGCCTCCATGCGCGGGCCTCGGCCCGGTTCGTGGAGACCGTGGAGCGCTTCGACGCCCACGCCACGGTGCTGCGCGACGGCATGGAGGCGGCGGGCGATTCGATCATGGGGCTGCTGATGCTGGCCGCCGCCCGGGGCACCACGATCGAGGTGGAGACCGGCGGCTCGGAGGCGGAGGCGCTGATGGCGGCCCTGCGGGAGCTGGTGGCCGACCGGTTCGGCGAGGGCATGTGAGCCGCCTCGCACCGCCCCGGGGGCCGGCGATGCCGGCGGCCGACGCGGACCGGCCGACCCTCGGCACCCCCGGCTACCGTCCCTACGACCGCGCGGCCCTCAGCTACGCCGCCACCTTCGACGACCCCCTGCGCGCGGGCGCGATCCGGGCCGTGGAGTGGATGACCGGCAAGCGGCGCCTTCTCGCGCTGATCCGCCGCTTCGAGCGCGAGGGGGTGGAGCGCGGGCAGGCCTTCTGGTCCCACGCGCTGCGCGTCATGGGCATCGAGCTGCGGGTCGACGAGGCCGCGCTCGCGCATATTCCCGCGAGCGGCCCCGTGGTGGTGGTGGCGAACCATCCCCACGGGCTGGTGGACGGGATGGTGCTGGCCGCGCTGATCGGGCGTCGGCGCGAGGACTACCGCATCCTCACCCGCAGCCTGCTCTGCGACGTGCCCGAGATCGAGCGCTTCGTGATCCCGGTGCCGTTCCCCCACGCCCCGGACGCCCATGCCCGCATGATGGCGATGCGCGCGCGGGCGGCCTACCAGCTGCGCCGCGGCGGGGTGGTGGCGCTGTTCCCTGCCGGTGCGGTGGCCGCGGCGCGGACGTGGCGGGGCGAGGCGGTCGAGGCGCCCTGGACGGCGTTCACCGCCAAGCTCGTACGCGAGGGCGGGGCGACGGTGGTGCCGGTGCGCTTCAGTGGGTGCAACAGCCGGGCCTACCAGGTGGCGGGGCTCGTCTCGCCGGTGCTGCGCCAGGGGCTGCTGCTGCACGAGGTGGTGCATGCGCTGAACCGCCCGCAGGCGCCCGTGATCGGCGCGCCGATCCCGCCCGAGGCCTGGGCGCCCGAGGCCGCGAACGCCACGCGCTTCGCGGCCTGGCTGCGCGCGCGGTGCCTCAGCGCGTCGGCGTAGGGTCGCCCTCGCCGCGGTAGTCGTAGAAGCCGCGCCGGGTCTTGCGGCCCAGCCAGCCGGCCTCGACGTACTTCACCAGGAGCGGGCAGGGGCGGTATTTGGTGTCCGCCAGCCCGTCGTGCAGCACGTTCATGATGGCAAGGCAGGTGTCGAGCCCGATGAAGTCCGCCAGCTCCAGCGGCCCCATGGGATGGTTCGCGCCGAGCCGCAGCGAGGTGTCGATCGAGGTCACGGTGCCGACGCCCTCGTAGAGCGTGTACACCGCCTCGTTGATCATCGGCATCAGGATGCGGTTGACGATGAAGGCCGGGAAGTCCTCGGCGGTGGCGGCCTGCTTGCCGAGGCGGTCCACAACGCCCTTGCAGGCCGTGAAGGTGGCATCGTCCGTGGCAATGCCGCGGATCAGCTCCACGAGCTGCATGACCGGCACGGGGTTCATGAAGTGGAAGCCCATGAACCGCTCGGGCCGGTCGGTGCGGCTGGCGAGGCGCGTGATCGAGATCGACGAGGTGTTCGAGGTGAGGATCGTGTGCGGCTGCAGGTGCGGCACCAGATCCTCGAAGATCGCCTGCTTGATGGTCTCGCGCTCGGTCGCCGCCTCGATCACGAGGTCGGTGCGCCCGAGGTCCGAGAGCGTCATGGTGGTGGCGATGCGGCCCAGCGCGGCGTCGCGGTCCGCGGCCACGACCTTGCCGCGCTCCACCGCCCGGTCGAGGTTGCGCCGGATGAGCGCGAGGCTGCCGTCGAGGGCCTCCTGGCCCACGTCGGTCATCAGCACGTCGTAGCCTGCCAGCGCGCAGACATGGGCGATCCCGCCGCCCATCTGCCCCGCGCCCACGATGCCGATCCGCTCGATCTCCATGCCTGTCCCCCTCCGGTGCGGACGGGACCATAGCAGCGGGCGGGGGGGTCGCAAGCGGAGGCGCGGGGGCGGAGGCGCGCGTTCCGCCGTAGCGCAATCGTGCAAAGCCGGCGACCATGCTGCACTGCATTCGTGCAAATCCACCCTTTGAGGAATGGGTAAGACTTGCGCGCGATGAGGGAGGCGAGCCACCGAATCGCGAGGATCGCCATGACCTTCCATGCCCGCCGGATCGACGGAGACGCCCTTCCCTGGAGCCTTCCCGGGGGCAAGCTCGCGTTCCGCGGCCCCGCGGTCGACCCGGAGGGGCCCTTCGTGGCGGTTCTCGGCGCCTCCGAGGTCGCCGGGCGTCACGTGGCCGAGCCGTTCACCCACTCGCTGAGCCACGCGCTGGCGATGCCGGTGGCGAACCTCGGGGTGCAGAATGGCGGCGCCGACGTGATCCTGCGCGAGCGCGAGGGCATCCTCGCCATGGCCGCACGGGCCGAAGTGACGGTGCTGCAGACCCTGGGCCTCCACAACCTCACCAACCGCTTCTACCGCGTGCACCCGCGCCGCAACGACCGGTTCCTGCGCCCCTCGAAGCTCATGCGCGAGACGTTCGGCCGGGCCGACTTCAGCGACTTCGTGTTTACGCGCCACATGACGGCGGCGCTGCGCGGACACGGCGCGTTTCCCTACGCGCAGCTCGTGGCCGAGCTGCAGGCCGCCTGGGTCGCGCGCATGCAGGAGATCGTGATCCGCATTCCGAACCGCATCGTGCTGCTGCACATCGAGGGCACGCGCGGCGCCGCGCAGGGGGACGACCCGCTGCGGGTCACGGATGCCATGATCGAGGCGGTGATGCGGGGCTGCGACGCGGAGGTGCGCTGCGACGTACGGGAGATGTACGACGACGTGCACCTCGAAGAGATGCAGTTCGCTCCCGAGGAACGCGAGAGCGCCCGCCACGCGCTGCCGCCCGTCGCCCACGACCTCGTGGCCGAGCGGCTGGTGCGCGCCGTGGGGCCGCTGCTGCGCGGGTGCCCGGCCCCGGCGCGCTCCGCCCGCCGGCACGACGCATGACCCCCTCAAACGTGCGAAGGGCCCGCCTCCCCATGGGGACGCGGGCCCTTCGCCGTTCCGGACGGGCCGGTCAGAGCTTCTCGGTCAGCTCCGGCACGGCGGTGAAGAGGTCGGCCACGAGGCCGTAGTCGGCCACCTGGAAGATCGGCGCCTCCTCGTCCTTGTTGATGGCCACGATGACCTTCGAGTCCTTCATGCCCGCGAGGTGCTGGATCGCGCCCGAGATGCCGACCGCGATGTAGAGGTCGGGAGCGACCACCTTGCCGGTCTGTCCCACCTGCCAGTCGTTCGGCGCATAGCCCGAGTCCACCGCGGCGCGCGACGCGCCCACGGCGGCGCCCAGCTTGTCGGCCAGCTTCTCGATCATCGCGAAGTCCTCCTCGGAGCCGATGCCGCGGCCCCCGGAGACGACGATGCCCGCCGAGGTCAGCTCGGGGCGGTCGCTCTCGGCGACCTTGTCCTCGACCCATTCCGACAGCGCGGGGTTCTCGGCCGCGGAGACGGTCTCGACCGGAACCGAGCCGCCTTCGCCGGCCGCGTCGAAGGTCGAGGTGCGGATCGTCATCACCTTCACCGCGTCCGCCGACTTCACGGTCTGGATCGCGTTGCCCGCGTAGATCGGGCGCTCGAAGGTGTCGGCGTCGACGATCGCGGTGACGTCCGACATCACCATCACGTCCAGGAGGGCCGCGACGCGGGGCATCACGTTCTTGGCGTCCGTGGTGGAGGGCGCGAGGATGTGGCCGTAGTCGCCCGCCAGCGAGGCGATCAGCGCGGCCGTCGGCTCGGCCAGGCGGTGGCCCAGCGAGGCGTCCTCGGCGACCAGCACCTTCGAGACGCCGTCGAGCTTTGCGGCAGCCTCGCCGGCGGCCTGCGCCGAGGCGCCGGCGCAGAGCACCGTGACGTCGCCGAGCTGCTTGGCAGCGGTCAGCGCCTTGGCGGTCGCGTCCGCCTGCAGCTCGCCGTTCGTGACTTCCGCGATCAGAAGAACCGCCATCAGACCGCCCCCGCTTCCTTGAGTTTCGCCACCAACTCGTCGACCGAGGCCACCATCTCGCCGGCCTTGCGCGTCTCGGGCTCCGAGGTCTTCACGATCTCCAGCCGCGGCGCGACGTCGACGCCGTAGTCGGCCGCCGTCTTCTCATCGAGGGGCTTCTTCTTGGCCTTCATGATGTTGGGCAGGGAGGCGTAGCGCGGCTCGTTGAGGCGCAGGTCCACAGTGACGATGGCGGGCATCTTCACCTTGATGGTCTGCAGGCCGCCGTCCACCTCGCGGGTCACCGAGGCGTGGTCGCCCTCGATCTCCAGCTTCGAGGCGAAGGTGGCCTGGCTCCAGCCCAGGAGGGCGGAGAGCATCTGGCCAGTCGCGTTCATGTCGTTGTCGATGGCCTGCTTGCCGGCCAGCACGAGCCCCGGCTGCTCCTCGTCGATCACGGCCTTGAGGATCTTGGCCACCGCGAGGGGCTCGATGTCCTGGTGCACGTCCTCGGAGGCGATCACGAGGATCGCACGGTCGGCGCCCATCGCGAGGGCGGTCCGCAGCGTCTCCTGGTTCTGCTTCACGCCGATCGAGACGGCGATCACCTCCTCGGCGGCGCCCTTCTCCTTCAGGCGAATGGCCTCCTCGACGGCGATCTCGTCGAAGGGGTTCATGGACATCTTCACGTTGGCGAGGTCCACGCCCGATCCGTCCGCCTTCACGCGGACCTTCACGTTGTAGTCGATCACCCGCTTCACGGGTACCAGCACCTTCATGTCGCAGTCTCCTCCGTCTGTCGCGCGACGGATACCGGAGGCACCCGAGGCGCGACAGGCGAAAAACGACGCAGGGGCGGGCGATGACGCAATGTCCTTACGTGCGCGTCACGCGGCTGGGAGGCTTAGGCAGCGATGCCGTGACGCGACGCGAGGCGATCGAGGATGGTGCCCTTCGGCGGCACGCCGTCGTGGTAGGTCGCCAGCCGGTCGCGCACCCGGCGCCCGTAGAAGTGGATCGACTGGGTAGCGGGCGTGCAGGCCTGCCAGGTCAGGCGGGCGCGGCGGAAGTAGCGGCCGCGCTCGCTGTAGTGCACTGGGTAGAGCACCTCGGAGGGCAGGGCGTAGCGGATCTCCTTCGACTGGCGGAGCTCCCAGGTCAGCGCCTGCGGCCCCAGCGCCCCCCACGGCATCTCGGAGGCGGTCATGGGGTCGCCGTCGCGCTTCCGGCGAAGGGCCTGGGCGAGGATGCGCGGCGGCAGCCAGGGCAGCACCGCCTCGGGGTCCGCGGCCCAGGCGTTCAGCTCGCGCAGGGCAGGGCTGTCCGCGGGCATCGCCAGCACGCCGCTGGCCACCGTCTTGCGCTCGGCATCGTCCCAGGAGAACAGGTAGCCGTCCACGGGCCGGAACGGGCGCAGGCAGTAGGCGTCGGTGTCGGACCAGATCACCCCCGGGCGCCGGCGCAGCAGGCGGTAGCGGAAGACGTCCGAGAACAGGGCCGGGCTGTCGGTCCGCTCGTGGGTCGGGATCTCGTCGGGGCAGGCCATGATCTCGCGCGCGTCGCGCGCCTCCACGCCGTCCGGCAGGCCGTCCACGGGCTCGTAGCTGTACATCGTCAGGGGGTGGCCGACGTCGAGGAAGGACTGGATGCACAGGCGCTCGACGAACGAGAGCGGCGCGTTCGTCCAGAACATGGCCACGGGGGCGAGGGGTTGGTCGGGCATGGCGACGTCTCCGATGGAAGGCGCCGTGGGCGCCCGCGTTCGGTCGGAGAGTGGCGATGCCGCATGGCGGCGGTTCGGCGCGCGCGGGCCCGCGCGGCGGAGCTTCCGTGTCGGGTTCGAGATCAATTCGACTAGAATGGGGCGCGTCGTTTCCCGTGCCGGGTCGCGTCGCCGCGCCGTGGCGGCCCCGCCGCCGCCCGCCTCAGCGGTTCGCCCCCGGAACCCACAACACGTCGGCGCGGCCGTCGTCGTTGGCGATGCGCGAGGCGACGAAGAACCAGTCCGAAAGGCGGTTGAGGTAGCGCACGGCGGCCTCGGTGACCTCCTCCTCGGCCGCCAGCGCAACGGCGAGGCGCTCGGCGCGGCGCGAGACGGTACGGCACAGGTGCAGGTGCGCGGCCAGCGCCGAGCCGCCCGGCAGCACGAAGGAGCGCAGCGGCTCGAGCGCGTCGTTCATCGCGTCGATCTCGCGCTCGAGCCGGTCGACCTGCTCGGCGGTCATGCGCAGGGGCGCGTACTCGGCGGCGCCGTCCTGCGAGGGGGCGGGGCGACACATGTCGGCGCCGAGGTCGAAGAGGTCGTTCTGGATGCGGGCGAGGGCCGCGTCCATGTCGCCCTCGGCGTGGAGGCGGGCCATGCCCACGGCGGCGTTGGTCTCATCGGCGGTCCCATACGTCTCCACGCGCAGCGCGGTCTTGGAGACGCGGGAGCCGTCGCCGAGCGCCGTGGTGCCGCCGTCGCCGGTGCGGGTGTAGATCTTGCTCAGGACGACCATGTCAGGAGCCCGACCCGGCGCGCAGCCACACGAAGCCGAGCAGCAGGAGCACGGCCACGAACTGCGCGATCACGCGCCAGCGCATCAGCTTGTTGGCGTACTTTCGGTTGAAGTCGCCGCCCTTGGCGAAGCCGCCGATGCCGGTCAGCAGGATCAGCAGCACGACGAGGCAGGCGCCCGCCACCACGAGGAAAAGGGGATCGTCGGCCATGGATGTCCTCAGTTTCGGGCGAACACCGCGTCGAGGGCGCGGGTCGGAAGGATGCGTCGGAGTGCGCCGCCGAGATGGGTGGGCACCGTGACGTAGTATCTGGGGCGCGGGCGGGCGGCCTCAACCGCGTGGACCAGCTTTGCGGTCACCGCCTCCGGCCCCAGCTCGAAGCGATCCGTGCCGGTCTGCTCGAAGCGCCGGATCTGGGCGCGGTAGTCCTCGCGCCGCGCCGAGGCCTCCCAGTCGATCCAGCGCTCGAACTGGAGACGCGCGTTCGCGCGGAAGCGCGAGGTGATGGGGCCCGGTTCGATCAGCACCACGTGGATGCCGGTGCCGCGCATCTCGAGGCGCAGCGTGTCGGTCAGGCCCTCGAGCGCGAACTTGGTCGCGTTGTAGGCGCCGCGCCACGGCATGGCGGCGAAGCCGAGCACGGAGGAGTTCTGCACGATCCGCCCGTGGCCCTGCGCCCGCATCACCGGGATCACGCGGCGGGCGAGGTCGTGCCAGCCGAAGAAGTTGGCCTCGAAGATCGCGCGCAGGGCGTCGGTGGGCAGATCCTCCACGAGGCCCGGGATCGCGTAGGCGCCGTTGTTGAACAGCGCATCCAGCCGGCCCCCGGTCGCCGCCAGCACCTCCGCCAATCCGGTCTCGATGGTGTCAGGCGCCTCGTAGTCGATGCGCGGGCTCTCCAGCCCCTCGGCGCGCAGGCGTTCGCAGTCGGCCTCGCGGCGGCAAGCGGCGAACACGCGCCAGCCGCGGGCCTTCATGGCGTGCGCGGCGTGGTGGCCGATGCCCGAGGAGCAGCCGGTGATGAGGATGGTCCGCATGGGGGTCTCCGCGCACGCGAAGGGCGCCCGCAGGCGCCCCCGTCATGTCGTGTCGTGATCGGTTCGCGGCGGCTTACGCCGGCTCGAGGAAGCGAGCGGCCATGTAGCCGGTGGCGCCCGTCGCCACGTCGCGCAGCTCGACCCAGCCGTTCACCGGATCGCCGATCTGCTCGACCAGCGTGCCGCGCACGAGGCTGTCGACCACGCCGTTGCCCGTGGAGGGGCCCAAGCGCAGGTTCACGCGGCTGCCCGAGACCTTCATCAGGCCCTCGACGCCGTCCACCGACGCGGTCGTCACGGCGACCGGGGTCGCGGCCGGCTCGACCAGCGACACGCGCTTGGGCTCGCCGATCAGTGCGGGCTGCGAGAAGGTGTCGGCCGGGGCGGGCGCGGCGGCGGCGATCAGGGCGGCGGCGGGCGCCGCGGCGGCGTCGCGCGTGACCTGCGCACGGCTCGACGCGTTGGTCTCCAGCACGACGGGGCCGTCCGGGGCCGCGTTCTCGGCGAGGATCACGGGGGCGGGCGCACGCTCCTCCGCGAGCTGATCGGGGTCGCCCCAGATCACGAATCCGGCGTAAAGCGCCGCGGCGAGCGTGAAGGTCAATCGAAACATGTCTCGTCCCCAGAATGCAGCTTGGCTGTGCTGCTCTACCAACGCGGGCAACCCGGCAGTTGGTTCCCCGCGAAAACAATCGTCCGCCTACTATACGCTCTTTCTTCCACGTTCTTGCTGCAAACGCTTCCCCCCTCTAAGTCCGCGCGATGACCAATCCGAAAGACACCGGCCCGAAGGGCACCGGCGGCCCGCACGCCGTCGTCTCCGAGCCGCTGGCGCAGGCCATCGGCGAGCGCTACCTGACCTACGCGCTTTCCACGATCATGCACCGCGCGCTGCCCGACGCGCGCGACGGGCTGAAGCCCGTGCACCGGCGCATCCTGTTCGCGATGCGCGAGCTGCGGCTCTCGTCCACCGGGGGCTTCCGCAAGTCGGCCAAGATCTCGGGCGACGTGATGGGCAACTACCATCCCCACGGGGATGCCGCGATCTACGACGCCATGGCGCGCCTCGCCCAGGACTTCGCGGTGCGCTACCCGCTGGTGGACGGGCAGGGCAACTTCGGCAACGTCGACGGCGACAACCCGGCCGCCTCGCGCTACACCGAGGCGCGCATGACCGCGGCCGCCGAGGCGCTGCTGGCGGGGCTGGAAGCGGACGCCGTGGACTGGCGCGACAACTACGACGGCACCCTGCAGGAGCCGGTGGTGCTGCCGGCGGCCTTCCCGAACCTCCTGGCCAACGGCGCGGCGGGCATCGCCGTGGGCATGGCTACCAACATCCCGCCCCACAACATGGACGAGCTGATCGAGGGCTGCCTGCGCCTGATCAAGTCGCCGAACGTCTCGGACGAGGTGCTGGCGGGGCTGATCCCCGGCCCCGACTTCCCCACCGGGGGCGTGATGGTCGAGCCGCCCGCCTCGATCCTCGAATCCTACCGGACGGGGCGCGGCGCCTTCCGCCTGCGCTGCCGCTGGGAGGTCGAGGACCTGGGCAAGGGCCAGTGGCAGATCGTGGTCACCGAGATCCCCTACCAGGTCGCCAAGGGCAAGCTGATCGAGAAGCTGGCCGACCTGATCCAGACCAAGCGGGTGCCCATCCTGGCGGACGTGCGCGACGAGAGCGCCGACGACATCCGCATCGTGCTCGAGCCGCGCGCCCGCACGGTGGTGCCCGAGACGCTGATGGCGACGCTGTTCCGCCTCTCGGACCTCGAGACGCGGTTCTCGCTGAACATGAACGTGCTGATCGACGGCGTGACGCCCAAGGTCTGCAGCTTGCGCGAGGTGCTGCGCGCCTTCCTCGATCACCGCCGCGAGGTGCTGCTGCGCCGCTCGCGCCACCGCATGGCCAAGATCGACCATCGGCTGGAGGTGCTGGAGGGGTTCATCGTGGCCTACCTGAACCTCGACCGGGTGATCGACATCATCCGCTACGACGACGCGCCCAAGGCTGCGCTGATGCACGAGGACTGGGGCGCGCCGCGCCCGCGCGCCACCTCAGAGGCCGACTACCGCTCGCCGCTGCCCACGGAGCGCGATCCCGACCTCTCGGCGGTGCAGGCCGAGGCGATCCTCGACATGCGCCTGCGCGCCCTGCGCCGGCTGGAGGAGCTGGCCCTCCTGAAGGAGCGCGACGCGCTGATGGAGGAGCGGGCCGGGCTGGAGGACCTGCTGGAGAACGAGGGCGTCCAGTGGAAGGCGATCTCGGCCGAGCTGCGCGAGGTGCGCAAGCGCTTCGGCAAGGGCACGCCGCTGGGCGCGCGCCGCACCACCATCGAGGAGGCCGCCGCCGTCGAGGAGGTGCCGCTCGAGGCCATGATCGACCGCGAGCCGATCACGGTGGTGCTCTCGCGCATGGGCTGGGTGCGGGCGCTGACGGGGCACAAGGCCTTGGACCGGGAGCTGAAGTTCAAGGACGGCGACGGCCCCCACCTCGCGTTCCACGCCGAGACCACGGACCGGCTGGTCGTCTGGGCCTCGAACGGGCGCGCCTACACGGTACCGGCCTCGAACCTGCCCGGCGGGCGCGGCATGGGCGAGCCGCTGCGCCTGATGGCCGACATGCCGCAGGAGGCCGAGATCGTGGCGATGTTCGTCCACGTTCCGGGGCGGCGCCTCGTGGTCGCCTCCACCGCCGGCGACGGCTTCGTGGTGCCCGAGGACGAGTTGATCGCCTCGAAGCGCGCGGGCAAGCAGGTGCTCAACCTGCGCGGCGATGTGCGGGCCATGGTTCCCGTGGAAGCGCGGGGCGACCACGTCGCCTGCGTCGGCGAGAACCGCAAGATGCTGCTGTTCCCGCTCGCCGAGCTGCCTGAGATGCCGCGCGGCAAGGGGGTGCGGATGCAGCGCTTCCGCGACGGCGGGCTGTCGGACTTGGCCGTGATCGCGCTGGAGGAGGGGCTCAAGTGGCTCGACCCCGCGGGGCGCACCCGCCACCAGACCGACCTCTCGGACTGGGTAGGCACGCGCGGGCAGGCGGGACGCATGGCGCCGCGCGGCTTTCCGCGGGACAACCGCTTCGCGCCGCCGCCCGCGGCCGCCGAGCCGGCGGGCTGACGGTCTTGCGCTCGCTCCCCCCGGTGGGTAGGAGGCGCGCGATATTCAACACGGGGCCCTGCGGGGCCCCAATCGCAGAATGGGGCCCGGCATGGCGAAGGCGAAGTTCGAACGGACCAAACCGCACGTGAACATTGGCACGATCGGCCACGTGGACCACGGCAAGACGACGCTGACGGCGGCGATCACGAAGTACTTCGGCGACTTCCGGGCCTACGATCAGATCGACGGCGCGCCCGAGGAGAAGGCGCGCGGCATCACGATCTCGACCGCGCACGTGGAGTACGAGACCGACAAGCGCCACTACGCGCACGTCGACTGCCCCGGCCACGCCGACTACGTGAAGAACATGATCACGGGCGCCGCGCAGATGGACGGCGCGATCCTGGTGGTGAACGCGGCCGACGGCCCGATGCCGCAGACGCGCGAGCACATCCTGCTGGGGCGCCAGGTCGGCATCCCGACCATGGTCGTCTACATGAACAAGGTGGACCAGGTCGACGACGAGGAGCTGCTCGAGCTCGTCGAGATGGAGATCCGCGAGCTGCTGTCGTCCTACGACTACCCCGGCGACGACATTCCGATCGTGAAGGGCTCGGCCCTGGCCGCGATGGAGGGCCGCGACGAGGCGATCGGCGAGAACTCGATCCGCGCGCTGATGGAGGCCGTGGACGAGTGGATCCCGACGCCCGAGCGCGCCGTGGACCAGCCGTTCCTGATGCCGATCGAGGACGTGTTCTCGATCTCGGGCCGCGGCACGGTGGTGACGGGGCGCGTCGAGCGCGGCGTGATCAACGTGGGCGATAGCATCGAGATCGTGGGCATCCGCGACACCAAGACCACGACCTGCACGGGCGTGGAGATGTTCCGCAAGCTGCTCGACCGCGGCGAGGCGGGCGACAACATCGGGGCGCTGCTGCGCGGCATCGACCGCGAGGGCGTGGAGCGCGGGCAGGTCCTGTGCAAGCCCGGCTCGGTGAAGCCGCACACGAAGTTCGAGGCCGAGGCCTACATCCTGACGAAGGAGGAGGGCGGCCGCCACACGCCGTTCTTCGCGAACTACCGTCCGCAGTTCTACTTCCGCACCACGGACGTGACGGGCACGGTGGAGCTTCCCTCGGGCACCGAGATGGTGATGCCGGGCGACAACCTGAAGTTCAACGTCGAGCTGATCGCGCCGATCGCCATGGAGCAGGGCCTGCGCTTCGCCATCCGCGAGGGCGGCCGCACCGTCGGCGCCGGCGTGGTGTCGAAGATCGTGGAATAGGGCGACTTCGCGAAGCGAAGTCTGCCCACCCCGGCAGTGCAAGGCCCCCGCACGGGGGCCTTGCCACGTGAGGTGGACGCGGGCGAGGCGGCAGGGGGGTGCGCAAGCACCCTCCCGAGAGCCACCCGGTCGCCGCCAGGCACAACGAAGGGCCGTCCCGAAAGGGGCGGCCCTTTCAGCATTCGTGACCGCGTAGCAGACGCACCCTACCTCTCCGGAATGCCCAGTCCCCCCAACCTCGCCGATCCCGCCGAGGCCGAGCGCCGCCGCACACTTCTCGGCCTGTCCCATGCAGCCCCCCTGGCGCGGCACGCGGAGAAGCTGCGGCGCGAGGGGCTGCCCGGCGATGCGGTGCCCGACTTCGACCCGCTCGACGGAGGCACCGGCGCGCGCCTCCTCCTGCTGATGGAGAAGCCCGGTCCCGGCGCCGCGCGCACCGGCTTCGTGTCGCAGGACAACCCCGATCCCACCGCCGCGGCCGTCCGGCGCTTCCTCGGCGAGGCCGGGATCGCCCGCGCCGACGTGGCGATCTGGAACACGGTCCCGTTCTGGAACGGCACCATCCGCTTCACCGCGGCGGAGCGCGCACGCGGGCTGGCCGCGCTGCCCGCCACGCTCGCCCTCCTGCCTCGGCTCCGGGTCACGGTGATGGTGGGGCGGCAGGCCGAGCGCGCACGCGGGATGCTCGAGGGGCGGGGGCTGCACCTCGCCACGTCCGCCCATCCGAGCGGACAGGTCCGGGCCGCGCGCCCCGCGCTCTGGGCGGCGATCCCCGCGATCTGGGCCGAGGCCGCGCGAAGTCTGCGCTGAGCCCTTGCGCGCCCCGTCCGCGCGGTCTAAGGGCGCCCATCCACGGACGGGGCCGCCCAGCGGCCCCCGTTTTCCGTCAGGGTCCGACGAGGGCGCCGGATGAGCCGCCGCCCTCCTCTCGACTCGAACGACGGCCCTGGCGCCCCATCGGCGCGCGGCCGTCCTGTCAGGCGACACCCATGAAAAGCCAGAACATCCGCATCCGGCTCAAGGCGTTCGACTACCGCGTGCTCGATAGCAGCACGCAGGAGATCGTGAGCACCGCCAAGCGCACCGGAGCCCAGGTCCGCGGGCCGATCCCGCTGCCCAACAAGATCGAGCGCTTCACCGTGCTGCGCGGCCCGCACATCGACAAGAAGAGCCGCGACCAGTGGGAGATCCGCACCCACAAGCGCCTGCTCGACATCGTCGACCCCACGCCCCAGACGGTGGACGCGCTGATGAAGCTCGACCTCGCCGCCGGCGTGGACGTCGAGATCAAGGTCTGAGGGGAGGTCGCACCATGCTTCGTTCCGGAGTGATCGCGAAGAAGGTCGGCATGACCCGCCTCTTCCAGGAAGACGGGCGCCAGATCCCCGTCACCGTCCTGCAACTCGACGCCCTCCAGGTCGTCGGCCAGCGCAGCGACGACAAGCACGGCTACACCGCCGTGCAGCTCGGCGCCGGCACCGCGAAGGCCAAGCGCACGTCGAAGGCGATGCGCGGCGTGTTCTCGGCTGCCAGCGTGGAGCCCAAGCGCAAGGTCGTGGAGTTCCGCGTCGACGCGGATGCCATGATCCCGGTGGGCGAGGAGATCATCGCCGACCACTACTTCGAGGGCCAGTACGTCGACGTCACCGGCACCTCGATCGGCAAGGGCTTCCAGGGCGCCATGAAGCGCTGGAACTTCGGCGGCCTGCGCGCATCGCACGGCGTGTCGATCAGCCACCGCTCCCACGGCTCCACCGGCCAGTGCCAGGACCCCGGCAAGGTGTTCAAGGGCAAGAAGATGGCCGGCCACATGGGTGCCGCGCGGGTGACCACGCAGAACCTGCAGGTGGTCCGCACGGACACCGACCGCGGGCTCATCATGGTCAAGGGCGCCGTTCCCGGCTCCAAGGGCGGCTGGGTCACGGTGAAGGACGCCGTGAAGAAGCCGTTCCCCGAGAGCGCCATCGTGCCCGCCGCCCTGATGTCGGCGAAGCGCGAGGCCGCCAAGGCCGCCGAGGAGGCCGCCGCGGCCGCCGAGGCCGAGGCCCGGGCCGCCGAGGAGGCGCGTCTGGCCGAGGAGGCCGCCGCGCAGGAGGCCGCGCTGAAGGAAGCCCAGGCGGAGATCGCCGAGGAGAAGGCGGACACCGACAACTCCGACGCCACCCCCGAGAAGAAGGAAGGTGACGCATGAAACTCGACGTCATCACTCTGGACGGCGCCAGCGCCGGCTCGATCGAGCTGGCGGACGAGGTGTTCGGCCACGAGCCCCGCACCGACATCCTGCACCGCGTGGTGCGCTGGCAGCGCAACAACGCGCAGGCCGGCACCCACAAGGTCAAGACGCGCTCCGAGGTTAGCTACTCGACCAAGAAGATCGTCCGCCAGAAGGGGTCGGGCGGCGCCCGCCACGGCTCGCGCAAGGCGCCGATCTTCCGCAAGGGCGGCGTCTACAAGGGCCCCACGCCCCGCTCCCACGGGCACGAGCTGCCCAAGAAGGTGCGGCGCATGGGCCTGATGCACGCGCTGTCCGCCAAGGCCCGCGAGGGCCGGCTGGTCGTGATCGAGAACACGGCCGCCGAGGGCAAGACCTCGGCGCTGGCCCGCCAGGTCCGCGACCTCGGCTGGAAGCGCGCGCTCATCATCGACGGCGCGCAGGTGGACGAGAACTTCGCCCAGGCGGCGCGCAACCTCGACAACCTGGACGTGCTGCCCAGCCAGGGCGCGAACGTCTACGACATCCTCAAGCGCGAGACCCTCGTGCTGACCAAGGCGGGTGTCGAAGCTCTGGAGGCCCGGCTGAAATGAACACCTACGACGTGATCCGAAAGCCGATCATCACCGAGAAGGCGACGCTGGCGTCCGAGCAGAACGCCGTGGTCTTCGAGGTGGCGATCGACGCCAACAAGCCGACCATCAAGGCGGCCGTCGAGGAGCTGTTCGGCGTGAAGGTGCGGGCGGTGAACACCGCCATCACCAAGGGCAAGCGCAAGCGCTTCCGCGGCCGCCCCGGCCAGCGCAAGGACGTGAAGAAGGCCTACGTGACCCTCGAGGAGGGCAACACGATCGACGTGACCACGGGGCTGTAAGCCTGCGGCACGTCGGAAGGTCAGGGGGCCCCGCCGGGATCGGCGGGGCCCCTTCGCGTTCAGTAGTGGTAGCGGAGCTGGGCGATCTCCAGCGCCCGGGCGTCGCCCTCGCCGGCGACGCGGTAGACCATGCGGTGCTCGCGGGTGATGCGGCGCGACCACCAGCCCGAGAGGTCGCCGCGCAGCGGCTCGGGCTTGCCGATGCCGTCGAACGGCGTCCGGCGCGCCTCGCGAATCAGATCGTTGATGCGCCGCAGGAGCTTCGGGTCGGTGCGGTGCCAGTGGAGGTAGTCCTCCCAGGCACCGTCAGCGAAGAGCAGTTTCACCGTCGATCAGCTCCCGCTCCGCGCCGCCCCCGGCATCGAGCTGCCCCACGGCCGCGCGCAGACGCGCCGCGTTCGCGGGCGAGGACAGGAGGTGGAGCGTGGTCTGGATGGCGTCCCACTCCTCCTTGCCGACCACCACCACGGCCTCGCGGCCTGCGCGGGTGACGACCGTCTCGGTGCGGTCGGTGATGGCACGGTCCATGACGGCCTTCAGGTGCTTGCGGGCGTCGGTGTAGCTGACGATGTCCATGGGGCGTCCTCGGAAAGGGCGATGCGCGTCGGTACAGAAACATGTACGCTTCCGCGACGCACGCGGCAAGGGGCGGGCAGGCGCGGGTCCACGCGGTCCGATAGCGGCTCACCCACCCTTGACCCCGTCCCGTCCCCCCACTACACGCCCCCATCCGCAAGGCCCCGGACCCGTCCGGGGCCTTGCCGTTGTGCTTCCCTCCGGGGCGGCGCGACCCGAGCCGGGGACCTGCGGGGCCCTATACCGATGGCGCCATGGGCGCTGATGCAAGCAGACGGAAGACAGCCAAATGGCACTCAAGTCGTACAAGCCGACGACGCCGGGCCAGCGCGGGCTGGTGCTGATCGACCGTTCGGAGCTGTTCAAGGGCCGCCCGGTCAAGTCCCTCACCGAGGGACTGACCAAGAAGGCGGGCCGCAACAACACCGGACGGATCACGATGCGCCGCCGCGGCGGGGGGGCGAAGCGCCTCTACCGGATCGTCGATTTCAAGCGCGCCAAGCGCGACGTGACCGGCGCGGTGATGCGGATCGAGTACGATCCCAACCGCACCGCCTTCATCGCCCTTGTGAAGTACACCGACGGCGAGCAGGCCTACATCCTCGCGCCCCAGCGGCTCGGGATCGGCGACCAGGTGATCGCCTCGGCCCGCGCCGACATCAAGCCGGGCAACGCCATGCCGTTCTCGGGCATGCCGATCGGCACGATCGTCCACAACGTCGAGCTCAAGCCCGGCAAGGGCGGCCAGATCGCGCGTGCGGCGGGCACCTACGCCCAGTTCGTGGGCCGCGACGGCGGCTACGCGCAGCTGCGCCTGTCGTCGGGCGAGCTCCGCCTCGTGCGTCAGGAATGCATGGCGACCGTGGGCGCGGTGTCGAACCCCGACAACTCGAACCAGAACCTCGGCAAGGCGGGCCGCGTCCGCCACATGGGCAAGCGGCCCAGCGTCCGGGGCGTGGTGATGAACCCGATCGACCACCCGCACGGCGGCGGCGAAGGCCGCACCTCCGGTGGCCGTCATCCGGTCACCCCGTGGGGCAAGCCGACCAAGGGCGCGCGGACCCGCAACAAGAACAAGGCGTCGTCGAAGCTGATCGTCCGCTCGCGCCACGCCAAGCGCAAGGGGCGCTGATCATGACTCGTTCCGTCTGGAAGGGCCCGTTCGTCGACGCCCACGTCCTCAAGAAAGCCGAGAAGGCCCGCGAGTCGGGCCGCTCGGACGTGATCAAGATCTGGTCGCGCCGCTCCACCATCCTGCCGCAGTTCGTCGGACTGACCTTTGGCGTCTACAACGGTCGCAAGCACGTGCCCGTGAACGTCTCCGAGGACATGATCGGCCAGAAGTTCGGCGAGTACTCCCCGACGCGCACCTACTACGGTCACGCCGCGGACAAGAAAGCCAAGAGGAAGTAATCGCCATGGGCAAGGACAAGAATCCCCGCCGCGTGGCGGACAACGAGGCGATGGCCAAGCTGCGCATGCTCAAGACGAGCCCGCAGAAGCTGAACCTCGTGGCCGGCATGATCCGCGGCAAGAAGGTGGAGAAGGCGATCGCCGACCTCACCTTCTCGAAGAAGCGCATCGCGGACGACGTCCGCAAGTGTCTCCAGTCGGCGGTCGCCAACGCCGAGAACAACCACAACCTCGACGTGGACGAGCTGATCGTCGCCGAGGCCTGGGTGGGCAAGAACCTCACCCTCAAGCGGGGCCGCCCCCGCGCCCGCGGCCGCTTCGGCCGCATCGTCAAGCCGTTCGCGGAGCTGACGATCACCGTCCGTCAGGTCGAGGAGCAGGCATAATGGGTAACAAGGTCAACCCGATCGGCATGCGGCTCCAGGTCAACCGGACCTGGGACAGCCGCTGGTACGCCGACACCAAGAACTACGGCGACATGCTCCTCGAGGATCTGCGCATCCGCCAGTTCATCGAGAAGGAGTGCAAGCAGGCCGGCATCTCCCGCGTGATCATCGAGCGCCCCCACAAGAAGTGCCGCGTGACGATCCACACGGCGCGTCCGGGCGTGATCATCGGCAAGAAGGGCGCGGACATCGAGACGCTCCGCAAGAAGCTCGCCGCGCTGACCGACTCCGAACTGCACCTCAACATCGTCGAGGTCCGCAAGCCCGAGCTGGACGCCGCCCTGGTGGGCGAGAGCATCGCCCAGCAGCTCGAGCGCCGCGTCTCGTTCCGCCGCGCCATGAAGCGGTCGGTGCAGAACGCCATGCGCATGGGCGCGCTCGGCATCCGGGTGAACCTCGCGGGCCGTCTCGGCGGCGCCGAGATCGCGCGGACCGAGTGGTACCGCGAGGGCCGCGTGCCCCTGCATACCCTGCGGGCGGACATCGACTACGCGGGCATCGAGGCGACGACGCCCTACGGCATCATCGGGATCAAGGTCTGGATCTTCAAAGGCGAGATCATGGAGCACGATCCCAGCGCGCGCGACCGCAAGGCGCAGGAACTTCAGGACGGCCCGGCCCCGCGCGGTGCCGGCGGCCGCCGCGACGATCGCCCCCGCGGCGACCGGCGCCGGTAGGGAGGACAGATAGATGCTGCAACCCAAACGGACCAAGTTCCGCAAGCAGTTCAAGGGCCGCATCAGCGGCGAGGCCAAGGGTGGCGCGACGCTCAACTTCGGCACCTACGGCCTGAAGGCCGTGGAGCCGGAGCGGGTCACCGCGCGCCAGATCGAGGCCGCCCGCCGGGCCATGACGCGTCACATGAAGCGTCAGGGCCGGGTCTGGATCCGGATCTTCCCGGACGTGCCCGTGACCTCCAAGCCCACCGAAGTGCGGATGGGTAAGGGTAAAGGCTCGGTCGACTACTGGGCCTGCCGGGTGAAGCCGGGCCGGGTGATGTTCGAGATCGACGGTGTCTCCGACGCCGTGGCCCGCGAGGCCCTGCGCCTCGCCGCCATGAAGCTGCCGATCAAGACGCGCACGGTCCAGCGCGAGGACTGGCACCAGACGGCCTGAGCCGACTGGCACGAGACACAGGGGGGCGCCTTCGGGCGCCCCCTTCGCGTTTCCGCCCCGCTTGCCGGCATGCGGCGCAGGCGGGTAGGGGAGCGCATGACCCTCACACGCCTCTTCGCCACGCCCCTCTACCACGCCCGCCTGAGCGACTTTGGGTCGCCCGTCGACCCGGCCGAGCTGGAGGCGTCCTGCCTCTCAATCGCCGAGGACGACGAGGCCGGGCAGGCTTGGTGCGAGGAGAATGCCTTTCCGGGCTACACCTCCTACGCCTCGCTGACCGACCTCGGCTGGCGCTTTCCCATCTTCGCGCAGGTGGTGGAGTCGCTCGACGCCCACGCCGCCGCCTTCGCGCGCGCCCTGCATTGGGACCTGGGCGAGAAGCCCCTGCGGCTCGAGGACATCTGGATCAACGTGCTGCCCGAGGGCGGCTCGCATTCGGGGCACCTGCATCCGCACGCGGTGATCTCGGGCACCACCTACGTCGCCATGCCCGAGGGGGCGAGCGCGATCCGGTTCGAGGATCCGCGGCTGCCGATGATGATGGCGGCGCCGGTGCGGACCAAGGACGCGCCCGAGGACCTGCGCGCGTTCCACTACGCGCGGCCCGCGGTGGGCGACGTGCTCCTTTGGGAGTCGTGGCTGCGCCACGAGGTGCCCCTGAACCAGTCCGAGGAGGAGCGCGTCAGCGTCTCCTTCAACTACGCCTGGGGGTAAGAGGGCGGGGGTGCCGCCCCCGAGCCCCGCGGGGGGCCGGAGGCGGCGTTCGCCACGCCGCGGGGTGGTGCGGCGAAGCGAACATGAGCCGGCACGGGCGCGACGGCACGCACGGAGCCGGATCCGAGGCTGGCCGCCGCTTCGCAAATCCGCGCCGGGCTGTAAACCGCAAGGTGTGCTTCCCCGGGGAAGCGGTCGCCCTGCGGCTGAGTGGCCGACAGCGCCGCGGCACGCGGGCGCACTGCGGACGCCGCTTGCGAGAAAGCGCTTGCCGCGGGGGCGCCACTCGGGTAGGCGGCGCGCTCATCCAACTCCACCGGGCCAAGGGTGACCCCGACAGGGGCCTTCCGGTGATGTCGAGAGGAACAGGGCGATGGACGCCACGGAACTGCGGGGCAAGACCCCGGACGAGCTGCGCACGCAGCTCACGGCGCTGAAGAAGGAGGCCTTCAACCTCCGCTTCCAGCAGGCCACGAACCAGATCGAGAACACCGCGCGCATGCGCACCGTGCGCCGCGACGTGGCGCGCGTGATGACGATCCTCAACGAGAAGGCGCGCGGCGCCGAGACGGAGGCCTGAGATGCCCAAGCGTATCCTCACCGGCGTCGTGACCTCCGACGCCAACGCCCAGACGATCACCGTGTCGGTGGAGCGCCGTTTCAAGCACCCGCTGCTGCACAAGACGGTCCGCAAGTCCAAGAAGTACCGGGCCCACGACGAGACGAACCAGTTCAAGGTCGGCGACCAGGTCCGCATCCAGGAATGCGCGCCGAAGTCCAAGACCAAGCGCTGGGAGGCGATCGCCGAGTAACGGCGCCGCCCACTTAATTCGAAACCCTGGGGGCACCGGCTCGCATCGCCGCCCCAAAGGTCGGGAGAAACCAATGATCCAGATGCAGACCAACCTGGATGTTGCTGACAACAGCGGCGCTCGCCGCGTTCAGTGCATCAAGGTGCTGGGCGGATCCAAGCGGAAGTACGCCTCCGTGGGCGACATCATCGTGGTGTCGGTCAAGGAGGCCATTCCGCGTGGCCGCGTGAAGAAGGGCGACGTGCGCAAGGCCGTGGTCGTGCGCACCGCCAAGGAGGTCCGCCGCGACGACGGCACGGCCATCCGCTTCGACCGCAACGCCGCCGTGATCCTCAACAACAACAACGAGCCGGTCGGCACCCGCATCTTCGGGCCCGTCGTCCGCGAGCTGCGCGCGAAGAACTTCATGAAGATCATCTCGCTCGCGCCGGAGGTGCTGTGATGGCTGCGAAGCTCCGCAAGGGCGACACGGTGGTCGTGCTCGCCGGCAAGGACCGGACCAAGACCGGCGAGATCGTCTCGGTCGACCCGAAGGCGGGCAAGGCCGTGGTGGACGGGGTCAACATGGCCATCCGCCACACCCGCCAGAGTCAGGCGTCGCAGGGCGGCCGCATCCCCAAGGCGATGCCGATCGACCTGTCGAACCTCGCGCTCGTCGACGCCAACGGCAAGGCCACCCGCGTCGGCTTCCGCGATGAGGACGGCAAGAAGGTGCGCTACGCCAAGACCACGGGGGACGCGATCTGATGCTCGACCAAGCCGAATACACCCCGCGCCTGAAGGCCGACTACCGGGACCGCGTGAAGCCGGCCCTGATGGAGGAGTTCGGGTACAAGAACGCGATGCAGGTGCCGCGTCTCGAGAAGATCGTGCTGAACATCGGCGCGGGCTCCGAGGCCGTGCGCGACAGCAAGAAGGCCAAGTCGGCCCAGGACGACCTGTCCACGATCGCCGGCCAGCGCGCCGTGATCACGAAGGCCAAGAAGTCGATCGCCGGCTTCCGGGTCCGCGAGGGCATGCCGCTGGGCACGAAGGTCACGCTGCGCGGCGACCGCATGTACGAGTTCCTCGACCGTCTCGTGACGATCGCCCTGCCGCGCGTGCGCGACTTCCGGGGCGTCAGCCCCAAGGGCTTCGACGGCCGCGGCAACTACAACATGGGCCTCAAGGAGCACATCGTGTTCCCGGAGATCAACTTCGACAAGGTCGACGAGGTCTGGGGCATGGACATCGCGTTCGTGACGACCGCGGGCACCGACGACGAGGCCCGCGCGCTGCTCAAGCACTTCAACCTTCCGTTCCAAGCCTGAGGATCAGAGAGATGGCAAAAGAATCCATGATCCAGCGTCAGCGGAAGCGCGAGAAGCTGGTCGCCCAATATGCCGACAAGCGCGCTTCGCTGAAGGCGATCGCCGACGATGAGTCCCGCCCGATGGAGGAGCGCTTCAAGGCCCGCCTCAAGCTGGCCGAGCTGCCCCGCAACTCGAGCGCGACCCGCCTCAACAACCGCTGCCAGCTGACGGGGCGCCCCCGCGGCTACTACCGCAAGCTGAAGCTCAGCCGCATCATGCTGCGCGAACTGGCCTCGAAGGGTCAGATCCCGGGCATGGTCAAGTCGAGCTGGTAGGGAGGACACACGATGAATGATCCCATCGGCGACATGCTGACCCGCATCCGCAACTCCTCGATGCGCGGCAAGTCCACGGTCCGCACGCCGGCCTCCAAGCTCCGCGCCTGGGTGCTCGACGTGATGCAGGCCGAAGGCTACATCCGCGGCTACGAGCACACCACCGACCGCAACGGTCACCCGGAGCTCGAGATCTCGCTCAAGTACTACGAGGGCGCGCCCGTGATCCGCGAGCTCAAGCGCATCTCGAAGCCCGGCCGCCGCGTCTACATGAGCGCGAAGGACGTGCCGTCGGTCCGCCAGGGCCTCGGCGTCTCCATCGTCTCGACCCCCCGCGGCGTCATGTCCGACAGCAACGCACGCTCCGCCAACGTCGGCGGAGAGGTGCTCTGCACCGTGTTCTGAGGAGGGCCACATGTCTCGTATCGGCAAGAAGCCCGTCGACCTGCCCTCCGGCGTGGAGGCCTCGGTCAGCGGCCAGACGGTCAGCGTGAAGGGCCCCAAGGGCACCCGCACGTTCACGGCCACCGACGACGTGGCGGTGGTGGTGGCGGACGGCTCCGTCACCATCGAGCCCCGCGGCAAGTCGAAGCGCGCGCGCCAGCAGTGGGGCATGAGCCGCACGCAGGTCGCGAACCTCGTCCAGGGCGTGACGACCGGCTTCAAGAAGGAGCTGGAGATCCAGGGCGTGGGCTACCGCGCGCAGGTCCAGGGCAACACCCTGAAGCTGGCGCTCGGCTACTCCCACGACGTGGAGTACGCGATCCCCGAGGGCATCACGATCACGGCGGCCAAGCCCACCGAGATCGCGGTCGAGGGCATCGACCAGCAGCGCGTCGGCCAGGTCGCCGCGGAGATCCGCAAGTGGCGGGCGCCGGAGCCCTACAAGGGCAAGGGCATCCGCTACAAGGGCGAGTACATCTTCCGCAAGGAAGGCAAGAAGAAGTAAGGACCGGACACATGGCACTCACCAAGCGAGAGCTGTTCCAGAAGCGCCGCATGCGCGTCCGGAGCAAGCTGCAGAAGCTGGCCGCCGGGCGTCCGCGCCTGTCGGTCCACCGCTCGAACAAGAACATCTCGGCCCAGCTCATCGACGACCGCGAGGGGCGCACGCTCGTCTCGGCCTCGTCGCTCGAGAAGGATCTCGGGATCGTGGGCAAGAACGACGTGGAGGCCGCCGCGAAGGTGGGCGCCGCGATCGCCGAGCGCGCGAAGGCGGCCGGCGTCGAGGACGTGTTCTTCGACCGCGGCGGCTTCCTGTTCCACGGCCGCGTCAAGGCGCTGGCCGAGGCGGCCCGCGAGGGCGGCCTGAAGTTCTGAACCCGGCAGGGGGCCGCGCGCGGCCCCCTCGATGGTCCGGGCCCCCGCGCGGGGCACCTGGGCTGACACAGACGGGGCGGGGACCACCCGCCCGACACGAGGAGATGCCGCATGGCAGGACGTGACGACAACCGCGGACGGGGCCGAGGCCGCGACCGCGACGAGAACCCGGAATTCGCCGACCGCCTGGTCGCCATCAACCGCGTGTCCAAGACCGTGAAGGGCGGCAAGCGCTTCGGTTTCGCCGCGCTCGTCGTCGTGGGCGACCAGAAGGGTCGCGTCGGCTTCGGCAAGGGCAAGGCCAAGGAGGTCCCCGAGGCCATCCGCAAGGCCACCGAGCAGGCCAAGCGCCAGATGATGCGCGTGCCCCTGAAGGACGGCCGCACGCTGCACCACGACATCGACGGCCGCCACGGCGCCGGCAAGGTCATCATGCGCACCGCCCCCGAGGGCACCGGAATCATCGCCGGCGGCCCGATGCGCGCCGTGTTCGAGATGCTGGGCATCAAGGACGTGGTCGCCAAGTCGATGGGCTCGCAGAACCCCTACAACATGATCCGCGCCACGCTCGACGGCCTCCGCAAGGAGCAGTCGCCGCGTTCGGTCGCGCAGCGCCGGGGCAAGAAGGTCGCCGACATCCTGCCCAAGGAGCTGGGCCCGAAGGTCGACGGCGAGCAGGCCCCCGTGGTCGAGGAGGCCTGATCCATGGCAACGATTCTCGTCAAGCAGGTCGGCTCGCCGATCCGCCGGCCCGCCGAGCAGCGCGCCACCCTCATCGGGCTGGGGCTCAACAAGATGCACCGTGTGCGCGAGCTGGAGGACACCCCCTCCGTACGCGGCATGATCAACAAGATCCCGCACCTCGTGGAGATCGTCGAGGAGCGCGGCTGACCTTGCCGCCCCCATGGACGAACGACATCGACGCCCCGGCCGTATCTGGCCGGGGCGTCGCTCGTTCGGGGGCATGGCGCGCGCGGTCATCCGATATCACTCGACAACGGCCCCGATCGGTGGGCTTCGGGGCACCATGACGGCCGACACCCTCTCCCCATCCCTCGCCGAACGCCGCTCGCTCGCGATCCAGCGCTACGAGATGATGGACGCCCCGCGCGAGAAGGAGTTCGACGACATCGCCCGGCTCGCCGGCGCGATCTGCGAGACGCCCGTCGCGCTCGTCACGCTGCTCGACACCGACCGGCAGTGGTTCGTGGCCGAGATCGGCGCGGGCTTCCGCGAGATGCCGGCGGGCGACTCGTTCTGCCAGCACGCGATCACCGCCGACGGCGTGGTGGAGATCCCCGACCTCGCCGCCGATCCGCGCACGCGGGACAACCCGCTGGTCCACGAGGGGCCGATGGTGCGCTTCTACGCCGGTGCCCCGCTGCGCACCGCGGACGGCGTCGCGATCGGCACGCTCTGCGTGCTCGACGTGGAGCCGCGCCGCCTGTCGGACCACCAGCGCGAGGCGCTGCGGGTGCTCGCCCGTCACGTCATGGCGCAGCTCGACCTGCGGCGGCAGCTCAAGCTGGCGGACACGCTGCGGGCCGAGGTCGATCACCGGGTCAAGAACTCGCTCGCCACGGTGGGCGCCTACACGCGCCTCAAGGCCCGCACGCTGCCCAAGGGCAACCCGACCCGCTTCGCGCTGTCGGAGGTCGAGCAGCGCATCGCCGCCGTGTCGATGGTGCACGAGGAGCTCTACCGCTCGGGCGGCGAGGGCAACATCGACCTCGACGCCTATCTCCGCCGATTCACCGAGCACCTCGCCCGCGTCGCCCCGCCGGGCATCGCCGTCGCGCCCGCGCTGCCGGGGCGCAGGCTTCCGGTGCCGTCGCGCGTGGCGGGCTCCGTCGGCGCGTTCGTGAACGAGGCGGTGAGCAACGCCTTCAAGCACGCCTTCCGGGACGGCGGCGGCCGCATCACCGTGAGCCTGCGCCCCATGCCCGCCGGCCGCTGGACCCTCGCGGTCGAGGACGACGGCGCGGGCATGGGCGACGAAGCGCGGACCACGGGCCTCGGAATGACGGTGATCGAGGCGACCGCGATGGAGCTGGGCACCAAGGTCGAGATGCGCACCGGCTCCGGGGGCACCACGCTCGCCGTGGTGCTGCCCGCCGCCTAGAGGCGCCCGATCACGAGGCAGCCGAGGGTGCGGCGCAGGGCGTCCGAGAGCTCTTCCACCGTCTCGGCGCCGACGAACAGCCCGCCCGTCCGGTCCGACAGGCACTTCGCCACCGTGTCGCCCGCGTAGCGCTGCTGGTCGGGGTTGTCCCAGGCGAAGAAGTCGCGCGCCGCGCGGAAGCCGATCACGTGGACCGTGAGGTCCGCCGCCTCGGCGGCCAGCCGGTCCGCGAGCGCGCAGGGGCGCCCGCCACAGGTCTCGTTGCCGTCGGTCACCAGCACCACGATGGCCGGCGCGCGGCGGTGGTCCATCGCCTCGGCCGCCGCCTCCACGGCCGCCGCGAGCGGCGTCAGCCCGGCGGGGACCAGCGCCTCCAGCTCCGCGCCCATGCGCGCCGCGGCGCGGGGCAGGGGGGCGAAGCGCAGGCTCACGCCGCCGCAGCTGTCCGCGCCGCCGGGGCCGTAGACGAACAGGCCGATGCGGCGCACCCGCTCCACGTCGGCCATGACCTCGGCCATGGCGCGCCGCGCCTCCTTGATGCGCGTGTTCGCCCCCGTCTCCATGGTGATCTCGCCCATCGAGGCGGAGCCGTCGAACACCACCATCGCATCCGTCGCGCAGTCCTGCGCCCGCGCGGGCAGGGCGGCGGCGAGGGCGGCGAGGACGAGGCGGCGCATGGGCCACGTTCGCGCGGGGCGGCGCGGGGATCAACCTTGCACGGGGCGCGCGGCGCGTGTAGGGCCGCGCGGTCCCCCGTCGGGGGGCGCACCACACCCATGCCGCGTCCGGTCCATTCGCTTCGGGGACCGCGTCCGGCCACAGGAGAAGCGAACATGATCCGTCTCAACGACCTGCGCGACAATCCCGGCGCCACCCACGCCCCCAAGCGCCGCGGCCGCGGCCCCGGCTCCGGCCTCGGCAAGACCGGCGGGCGCGGCATCAAGGGCCAGAAGTCCCGCTCCGGCGTCGCCATCAAGGGCTACGAGGGTGGCCAGATGCCGCTCTACCAGCGCCTGCCCAAGCGCGGCTTCAACAAGCCGAACCGCAAGGCCTACGCCGTGGTCAACCTGGGCAAGATCCAGGAGTTCATCGATGCCGGCAAGCTGGACGCGGCCAACGTCACCGAAGACGCACTCGTGGCCTCGGGCCTCGTGCGCCGCAAGCTCGACGGCATCCGCGTGCTGGGCAAGGGCGCGCTGACCGGCGCCGCCACGATCACCGTCACCGGGGCCTCCAAGGGCGCCCGCGAGGCGGTCGAGGGGGCCGGCGGCTCGCTCACCGTCACCGCGCCCGAGCGCGCCGAGGCGGCGACCGCCGAATGAGCCGAGGCGGCTCGCGCCGTTTGCGGTTGTGGCGCGCCCGCGCGCCGCATACCTAAACCCGGGTTTTCCGCGCGCCGTCCGGGTCCTTCCGGGCGGCGCGCGCACATCAGAGGGGGCCATCCATGGCATCCGCCGCAGAACAGATGGCCGCGAACATGAGCTGGGGCGCCTTCGGCAAGGCCAAGGAGCTGCGCGCCCGCATCCTGTTCACGATCGGCCTGCTGATCATCTACCGCATCGGCACCTACATTCCCGTGCCCGGCATCGACACGGTCGCCCTGCGCGACTTCGTGGAGCAGGCCGCCGCGGGCCTCGGGGGCGTGCTCAACGTCTTCACCGGCGGCGCCATCGGCCGCATGGGCGTCTTCGCCCTGGGCATCATGCCCTACATCTCTGCCTCCATCATCGTGCAGCTCATGACGGCCATGGTGCCGCAGCTCGAGCAGCTTAAGAAGGAGGGCGAGCAGGGCCGCAAGAAGATCAACCAGTACACCCGCTACGGCACCGTGGCGCTGGCGACCCTGCAGGCCTACGGCCTCGCCGTATCCCTGGAGTCGGGCGGCCTGGCGTCCGATCCGGGCTGGTTCTTCCGCGCCGCCTGCGTGATCACGCTGGTCGGCGGCACCATGTTCCTGATGTGGCTGGGCGAGCAGATCACCGCCCGCGGCATCGGCAACGGCATCTCGCTGATCATCTTCGTGGGCATCGTCGCCGAGCTTCCCGGCGCGCTCGCGCAGTTCTTCGAATCGGGCCGCACCGGCGCGCTCTCGACGGCCGTGATCCTGGGCGTCACGCTGATGCTGATCGCCACGCTGATCTTCGTGGTGTTCATGGAGCGCAGCCTGCGCAAAATCCACATCCAGTACCCGCGCCGGCAGGTGGGGATGAAGGTCTACGACGGCGGCTCTTCGCACCTGCCGATCAAGGTGAACCCGGCGGGCGTGATCCCGGCGATCTTCGCCTCGTCGTTGCTCTTGCTGCCCACCACCATCGCCACCTTCTCGGGCTCCGAGACCGGCCCGGTGATGGCGACGATCCTGGCCTACTTCGGCCCGGGCCAGCCGCTGTACCTGCTGTTCTTCGCGGGCATGGTGATCTTCTTCACCTACTTCTACACGCACAACGTGTCGTTCAAGACGGACGACGTGGCGGACAACCTCAAGAACCAGAACGGGTTCATCCCCGGCATCCGGCCCGGCAAGCGCACGGCCGACTACCTGGAATACGTGGTGAACCGCATCCTGGTCCTCGGCTCCGGCTACCTCGCGCTGGTGGTGCTGATCCCCGAGGTGGTGCGCAACGAGCTGGCGATCACGGCCTACTTCGGCGGCACCTCGATCCTGATCATCGTGTCGGTGGGGATGGACACCATCCAGCAGGTGCAGTCCCATCTGCTCGCGCACCAGTACGAAGGTCTGATCGAGAAATCGCAGCTTCGTGGTAAGCGCCGGGGCGCACGAAAGAAGGGGACCGCTCGTCGATGAACATCATTCTGCTTGGACCGCCCGGCGCGGGTAAGGGAACGCAGGCGCGCCGCCTGGTGGACGAGCGGGGGATGACGCAGCTCTCCACCGGCGACATGCTCCGGGCGGCCCGCACCTCGGGCACCGAGATGGGCGCGCGCGTGGCCGCGATCATGGACGCGGGCGAGTTGGTGACCGACGAGATCGTGATCGGCCTGATCGAGGAGCAGCTCGCCGGCGAGGCCGGGCAGGGCGGCGGCTTCATCTTCGACGGCTTCCCGCGCACGCTCGCCCAGGCCGACGCCCTGGGCGACCTACTCGATCGCCACGGCGTGGGGCTGGACGCGGCCGTGGAGATGCGCGTCGACGACCGCGCCCTCGTGGAGCGCATCGTGGCCCGCTCGACCTGCGGCAGCTGCGGCGAGGTCTACAACGACGTGACGCGCCCGATCCCCGCGGACGGGCGCTGCTCGAACTGCGGCGGCACCGAGTTCAAGCGTCGGGCCGACGACACCGCAGAGGCGCTGACCACGCGGCTCATGGAATACTACAAGAAGACCTCGCCGCTGATCGGCTACTACCACTGCAAGGGCAGCCTGCGGACGGTGGACGGGCTGGGCGAGATCGACGCGGTCGCGCAGGCTATCGCGGGCGTGCTGGAAGACAAGTCTTGACAGCCCCCGGGGGGCCTTGACCCTCCACGGAAAGCCTCATAGGTGACCCCACCGCCGGGAATCGCGAGGTTCCCGGCCGATCTCTTTTCGCCCCCGCCCCCGCGCGGGCGCGGTTGTGAAAAAAGGGCCTGGCATCACGGGCCCGCAACGAACAGGACGGACACTCTTGGCACGTATCGCTGGCGTCAACATCCCGACGGGTAAACGCGTTCCCGTCGCGCTCACCTATATCACGGGCATCGGCCCCTCCTCGGCCAAGCAGATCTGCGAGGCCGTGGGCGTCGACCAGACCCGCCGCGTCAACGAGCTGTCGGACCAGGAGGTCCTGCAGATCCGCGAGCACATCGACGCGAACTTCCAGGTCGAGGGCGACCTGCGCCGCGAGACGCAGATGAACATCAAGCGCCTGATGGACCTCGGTTGCTACCGCGGCCTGCGCCATCGCCGGAACCTTCCGGTGCGCGGCCAGCGCACGCACACCAACGCGCGCACGCGCAAAGGGCCTGCCAAGGCCATCGCCGGCAAGAAGAAGTAAGGACGCATCATGGCTCGTGACACCCGCCGCGGCGCGCCCAAGCGCAAGGAACGCAAGAACATCGCCACCGGGGTGGCGCATGTGAACTCGTCGTTCAACAACACCAAGATCCTGATCTCCGACGTCCAGGGCAACGCGATCGCGTGGTCCTCCGCCGGCACGATGGGCTTCAAGGGCTCGCGCAAGTCGACGCCCTACGCCGCCCAGATGGCCGCCGAGGACGCCGGCAAGAAGGCCCAGGAGCACGGCATGAAGTCGGTCGAGGTCGAGGTCCAGGGCCCCGGCTCGGGCCGCGAGAGCGCCCTGCGCGCCCTCGCCGCCCTCGGCCTGCAGATCTCCGCGATCCGCGACGTGACCCCGATCGCGCACAACGGCGTCCGCCCGCCCAAGCGTCGCCGGGTCTGATCCGCCACCCACGACCGAACCGGGGCCGCCACCGTGCGGCCCCGTGCCGCCGTTTGACACTACCTCGAGCGTTCCGCGCGCCGCCCCGCACGGAACAGGAATGGAGGGACAGGGCATGATCCACAAGAATTGGCAGGAACTGATCAAGCCGACGCAGCTTGACGTCCGCCCCGGCAACAACCCGGCCCGCCAGGCCACCGTCGTGGCCGAGCCCCTCGAGCGCGGCTTCGGCCTCACCCTCGGCAACGCCCTGCGCCGCGTGCTGCTCTCGTCGCTCCAGGGCGCCGCGATCACCTCCGTGCAGATCGACAACGTGCTCCACGAGTTCTCGTCCGTCTCGGGCGTGCGCGAGGACGTCACCGACATCGTGCTTAACCTCAAGGGCGTGGCCCTGAAGATGGAAGTGGAGGGGCCCAAGCGCCTCACCGTCCAGGCCAAGGGCCCGATGGTCGTCACCGCCGGCGACATCTCGGAGTCGTCGGGCATCGAGGTGCTCAACCGCGACCACGTGATCTGCCACCTCGACGACGGCGCCGACCTCTACATGGAGCTGACCGTCTCGATCGGCAAAGGCTACGTCGCCGCCGACAAGAACAAGCCCGAGGACGCGCCCATCGGCCTGATCCCGATCGACGCGATCTACTCGCCGGTCAAGAAGGTCTCCTACGAGGTGCAGCCCACCCGCGAGGGCCAGGTGCTGGACTACGACAAGCTGACCATGAAGGTGGAGACCGACGGCTCGGTGAGCCCGGACGACGCCGTGGCCTATGCCGCGCGCATCCTCCAGGACCAGCTGCAGGTGTTCGTGAACTTCGACGAGCCCGAGGCCGCCCGCTCCGGGGATGATGCCGACGACCTCGAGTTCAACCCGCTCCTCCTCAAGAAGGTGGACGAGCTGGAGCTGTCGGTGCGTTCGGCCAACTGCCTGAAGAACGACAACATCGTCTACATCGGCGACCTCATCCAGAAGACCGAGGCCGAGATGCTGCGCACGCCGAACTTCGGCCGCAAGTCCCTGAACGAGATCAAGGAAGTGCTCTCGGGCATGGGCCTGCACCTCGGCATGGACATCGTCGACTGGCCGCCCGACAACATCGAGGACCTGGCCAAGAAGTTCGAGGACAACTTCTGAGCTCCTGCGCCCCCCCCCTGCGGGGGGCGCGGCCAATGCCCGCGATGGCGGGGAACGACCGGGCATGACGCCCCAAGGTGAGGGTCCCGCCACGCAGGGGACCCCGGACAAAGCACAAGACGGAGAACCCCCATGCGCCACGCCCGCGGATACCGCCGCCTCAACCGCACCCACGAGCACCGCAAGTCCATGTTCAAGAACATGGCCGGCTCGCTCATCGTGCACGAACAGATCAAGACCACGCTGCCCAAGGCCAAGGAGCTGCGTCCGATCGTCGAGAAGATGATCACGCTCGCCCGCCGCGGCGACGTCCACGCCCGCCGCCTGCTGGCCTCGCGCCTTCACGACGACGCCGCCGTCGCCAAGCTGATGGACGTGCTCGGGCCCCGCTACGCGGACCGCCAGGGCGGCTACGTGCGCGTCCTGAAGGCCGGCTTCCGCTACGGCGACATGGCCCCCATGGCGATCATCGAGTTCGTGGACCGCGACGTCGACGCCAAGGGCGCCGGCGACCGGGCCCGCCTCGAGGCCGAGGACGCCGTCCTCGAGGACTGATCCGTCCGCACCCGATCCACGCCACCGCGAGGCCCCGCCGATCCCGGCGGGGCCTTTCGCGTTCCGCACCGGCGCAGGCACGGGCGCAAACCCCGGTGCAAACCTGCATGATCGACAAGGGGTTGGACCCGAAGCGCCGCCCGTTCATTAACTGTTAACCAGTCCCCGGTGTATTCGGCGCAACGCAGAGTTGATCCGACCGCGCCGATCCCATCGCCCGAGCAGGCCGAGACCGCATGTCCGAGAACCGCCAGCAGATGGACCGACTGCTCGCCGAGCTCCATGCGCTCGCGCCGGCCGGATACACCGCGGGCCTGCGCATCCGCTTCGGCACGCCGCTCTACCTTCGCAGCACCTACCCGCAGGCCTGGATGGACCGCTACGCCGCGCGCGGCTACGCGCGGCGCGACCCGATCGTGTTCTGGGGCGTCGGCAACACCGGCGTGATCCGCTGGTCCGAGATCGGCCTGCCCGACCCCTTCGGCATCTTCGCCGAGGCGCAGGCGCACGGGCTGGTCTTCGGCGCGGTCGCCGCCGTCGGGCGCGTCACCGCGCGCTCCGTGCTCGGCACGGCGCGGTCCGACCGCGAGCACACCGCCGAGGAGCTGGACGAGATCGGGCACCTCGCGCGCGCGCTCCACGAGACCGTGGAGGTGCCTCCCGCGCTGCCCCCCGGCGCGCTCGAGGCGCTGCGCCTCCTGGGCGAGCAGGGCGGCCCGCGCGGCATGGATCCCGAGGCGTTCGAGGCTCGGCTCGCCGACGCCCGCGCCCGGCTCGGAACCCGGACCTCGGACGAGGCCCTGAGGACGGCGAGGGAATACAGGCTCCTCTGACCTCCTTCCATCGCGAGACGGACCGGCTCCGGGTGCTCACCAGATCACCAGGCAAGAGAGGATATTGCCATGCAGACGACCACGCTCTCGTTCGACAACCTTCACAGCCACGGCTCGCTCTTCGCGGATCTGCTGCGCGCGCGGCACCGCACCTTTATCCAGGAGGCCCGCTGGGCCCTGCCCGAGGCGGGCGGCATGGAGTTCGACCAGTACGACACCCCCGCCAGCCGGTGGGTGGCCGTGCACGAGTTCGGCCGCATCCTCGCGGGCGTGCGCCTCACGCCCACGGTGCACCGCTGCGGCATCTACAGCTACATGATCCGCGACGCGCAGATGGGCCTGCTGCCCGACATCCCCGAGGACCTCCTGTTCGGCGAGGCCCCGGTCGCGCCGCACATCTGGGAGTCGAGCCGGGTCTTCGTGTGCAACGACGTGCCGGCGAACCTGCGGATGCGCGTGCAGATGCAGCTGATCGGCGAGATGGTGCGCTCGGCGCGCGAGCTGGGCGCCTCCGAGGTGATCGGGCTGATCCCCGCCGCCTCGCCGCGCCTCGCCCGGCGCGTGGGGCTGGACTGCCGCCCCGCGGGCCGGGTGATGGCGATGGACGGGGGCGAGAGCGTCTGCGTCACCATCTCCATGCAGACCAAGATGCACTGACCGGCCCGGGCCGTCGGGGCGGGGCGGCGCTGCGGGCTTTCCGCGGCGTCGCCTCCACCATATATGGTGGAAATGGCCGATCTGTTCGACAAGATGTCCCCCGGCGAGACCGGGGATGCGCCCGGCGCCGACGCGCCCCTCGCGGACCGCCTTAGGCCCGCCACGCTCGAGGAGGTGGTGGGGCAGTCGCACCTGCTCGGCCCCGACGGCGCGCTGACCGTGATGCTGCGCGGGCACCTGCCCTCGCTGGTGTTCTGGGGGCCGCCGGGCGTAGGCAAGACCACGATCGCGCGGCTGCTCGCGCAGCGCGTGGGCCTGCACTTCGTGCAGATCTCGGCGATCTTCTCGGGCGTGGCCGAGCTGCGGCAGGTGTTCGAGACCGCGCGCAACCGCCGCGCCAACGGGGCCGGCACGCTGCTCTTCGTCGACGAGATCCACCGCTTCAACAAGGCGCAGCAGGACGGCTTCCTGCCGCACCTCGAGGACGGCACCGTCACGCTGGTGGGCGCCACCACGGAGAACCCCTCGTTCGAGTTGAACGCCGCGCTCATGAGCCGGGTGCAGGTGCTGACCCTGCGCCGCCTCACGTTGCGCGACATGGAGCTGCTCTGCCAGCGGGCCGAGAAGGCGATGGGCCGGCGCCTGCCGCTGGACGGCCCGGCCCGCGAGGCGCTGCAGGAGATGGCCGACGGCGACGGCCGCGCGCTCCTGAACCTCGTCGAGCAGGTCGCCGCGTGGCGCGAGCGCGATCCCCTCGACCGCACCGCGCTGGCCGAGCGGCTGCAGCGGCGGGCGGCGCAGTACGACAAGTCGGGCGACCAGCACTTCAACCTCATCTCCGCGCTCCACAAGTCGGTGCGCGGCTCGGACCCGGACGCGGCCCTCTACTGGCTGGCCCGGATGCTCCGGGGCGGCGAGGACCCGCGCTACCTCGCGCGGCGCGTGACCCGGATGGCCGTCGAGGACATCGGGCTCGCGGACCCGCAGGCGCAGGGCATCTGCCTGCAGGCCTGGGAGACGTTCGAGCGGCTGGGCAGCCCCGAGGGCGAGCTGGCGATCGCGAACGCGGTGGTCTACCTCGCGCTCGCGCCCAAGTCGAACGCCGGGTACGCCGCCTACAAGTCGGCGCTGAAGGGCGCGGTCGCCACCGGCTCCGAGCCGCCGCCCAAGCACATCCTGAACGCGCCCACGCGGCTGATGAAGGACGAGGGCTACGGCGACGGCTACGCCTACGACCACGACGCGGCCGAAGGCTTCTCGGGGCAGAACTACTTTCCCGAGGGCATGAAGCGGCCCGTCTACTACATTCCCGTGGATCGGGGCTTCGAGCGGGAGCTGGGGCGGCGGCTGGACTGGTTCGTGGAGCAGCGGGCGAAGCGCGGGAAGGGATGACGGATCAGGCACTTGCGCCGGCTCGGCCGGGTTTCGCATGCGAAACCCCGCCGCGCCGGGACGGGCCGGGGAGGGGGGTGCCCCCCGTGCACCCCCCGTACACCCCCCGTGCATACGCCGGGGCGCCGGTCCGGGGGGGGGGCGGGCCGATGCCGGGACGCCGGGCGCGCGGGCGGGGCCGGCGCCCGCCCCCCGGTTGACACGGGCGGGGCAGGGGCAGATTTGGCGCCCCATGCTCGCTCCAACCCTCCAGGTCGCCCTCGGCGGCGCCGTCGGCGCCGCGCTGCGCTTCCAGCTCGGCCTCGCCCTCCTCCGGCCCGGCTTCCCGGTCGCCGTGCTCGCGGCCAACGTCCTCGGCTCGTTCCTCATGGGCCTCGCGGTCGTGTGGCTGGGGCAGCGGGGGCTCGCCGCGTGGCAGCCGCTGCTGATGACCGGGGTGCTGGGGGGCTTCACCACCTTCTCGGCCTTCTCGCTGGAGGCCTGGACGCTCTGGGAGCGGGGCGAGGCGGGGCAGGCGGCGCTATACGTGGCGCTCTCGGTGGCGCTGTCGATCGGCGCGCTGGCCTCGGGCGTCGCGCTCGCGAGGTCGGCGGCATGAGCGGGGTGCTGACGGTGCCCGTACGCGACGGCGAGGGCGGGCAGCGGCTGGACCGGTGGCTGAAGCGCCGCTTCCCGAAGCTGACGCAGGGCGCGATCGAGAAGATGTGCCGCCGCGGCGAGCTGCGCGTGGACGGGGGCCGCTGCAAGGCCAACACCCGCGTCGAGGACGGGCAGCAGGTGCGCGTGCCGCCCCTGCCGGACGCCCCCGATGCGGACCGCAAGCCGCGCCCGCGGCTGGCGGAGCGCGACGTGGAGCTGATGCGCTCGCTGGTGGTCTACGAGGACGACCACGTGATCGCGCTCAACAAGCCCGCGGGCCTGGCCGTGCAGGGCGGCTCGGGGCAGGCGCGGCACGTGGACGGCATGGCCGCGGCCCTGCAGGGGAGCCGCGAGGACCCGCCGCGCCTCGTGCACCGGCTCGACAAGGACACCTCGGGGCTGCTGCTGCTGGCGCGCGACCGGCGCACGGCGGCTTCGCTCGCCGAGGCGTTCCGCACCCGCGAGACGCGCAAGATCTACTGGGCCGTGGTAGCCGGCACGCCGAGCCCCCGCATGGGCACGGTGCGCTTCGGGCTGGTCAAGGCGGGCGGCTCCGACGAGCGGATGCGCGCGGTCCACCCCCGCGAGGTGGACGCGACCGAGGGCGCCAAGCGCGCCACCTCGGACTACGCGGTGCTGGACGATCTGGGGGGGCGCGCCGCCTGGGTGGCGCTGGTGCCCGTCACGGGGCGCACGCACCAGCTTCGCGTCCACATGGCGGAGATGGGCCACCCCATCGTGGGCGACGGCAAGTACGGCGGCCGCGGGCAGGAGAACCTGGGCGACGGCTGGGGCGCGATGCTGGGCGGCGAGATCAGCCGCAAGCTGCACCTCCACGCCCGCCACCTGTCGCTGACGCACCCCGCGACGGGGCGGCGGCTGCACCTCACGGCGCCGTTGCCGGAACATATGGCGCGCACATGGGATATGCTGGGGTGGCGGGCCGAGGACGTGCCCGCCGATCCGTTCGAGGACGCCGATGACTGAGCTTGCGATACTGGACGTCGACGGCACGCTGGTCGACAGCCTCGGGGTGATCCACGCGGCGATGTGCGGCGCGCTGCGCCACGTGGGCCGGCCCGCGCCGGCGGCGCGCAGCGTGAAGGTGCTGATCGGGCTGTCGGTGCCGCGCATGGTCGAGGCTCTGATGCCCTCGGGCTCCGAGGAGGAGTGGGACGAGGCCACGGGCGAGTTCCGCCTGCGCTACCGCGAGGGCGCCGACGAGCTGGGCGGTCTGGCGCCGCTGCGCGAGGGCGTGGGGGCGTTCCTGGACCAAATGGACGAGGCGGGCGTGGGGGTGGCGCTGGCCACCAGCCGCACGGAGGCCGGCGTGCACCGCCTGCTCGACGGGCACGGGCTGCGCGGGCGCTTCCGCTCGATCCAGTGCGGCGACATCCACCCCTCGAAGCCGCACCCCTCCGCGGTGCGCCGGGCGCTGGCCGACACCGGCGTCGCGCGCGGGCGGGCGGTGGTGGCGGGCGACACCTCCTACGACATGGAGATGGCGCGCGCGGCCAAGGTGCGGCCCTTCGGCGTGGGCTGGGGCTACCACGACGCCGCGGTGCTGCAGGCGGCCGGCGCGCGGGCCGTGGCCGCGGACTTCGACGCGCTGGCCGCGATGATCGTCGAGGCCGGCCGGTGAGCGAGTGGAAGGCGCGCCGGTTCTGGACCGCGGCCGGCGTGGAGCGGGTCGAGGGCGGCCACGCGGTGCGCCTCGACGGGCGGCCCGTGCGCTCGCCGCTGAAGTCCGAGCTGGTGGTGCCCTCGGAGGCGCTGGCCGCGGGGATCGCCGCGGAGTGGCAGGCACAGGGCGAGGTGATCGCGCCCCTGACGATGCCGCTGACGCGCGCTGCCAACGCGGCGATGGACAAGGTCGCGCCGCAGCACGGGGCGGTGGCGGACGAGCTGGCGGGCTACGGCGGCTCCGACCTCCTGTGCTACCGGGCCGAGGCGCCCGCGGCGCTGGTGGAGCGGCAGGCCGAGGCCTGGGATCCGATGCTCGACTGGGCGGCGGAGCGCCTCGGCGCGCGGCTGGTGGTGACGCGCGGCGTGATGCCGGTGGCGCAGCCCGCCAACGCGATCGAGGCCCTGCGCGCGCAGGTGCACCGCTATTCCGCGTGGGAGCTGACCGCGCTGAGCGAGTTCGTGACGCTGTCGGGCAGCCTCGTGCTCGGGCTCGCCGCGATCGAGGGCGCGCGCCCCGCCGAGGCGGTCTGGCCGCTCGGGCGGGTCGACGAGGAGTGGCAGGCCGAGCAGTGGGGCGCGGACGAGGAGGAGGCCGAGCGCGTGGCCCTCAAGCGCGCCGCGTTCCTGCAGGCGGACCGCTTCCTGGAGCTGCTGCGCGCGTCCTGAGGCTCGGGTGATTCCCCGCGCCGCGGGGGTTCCGCCGCGTCAATCGGCGCGCCGTTTCCCGTCGGCGGGGGAAGGCTTTGGCCCGTTCCCCCCGTTCATCCCTTGACCTCCCCGCCGCCTGTGCGTTTCTTCGCCCGCAGTGGATCGGGGCTCACCCGGTCCCACGGAACCAGCCCCCCGCAAGGGGGCGCGGCCCAGGTGCGGGAAACGCGCCGGGACCAACAGGAAGAGGTCTCTATGAACAAGTCCATCCTTCTCGGCACGATGGCCCTCGCCGGCCTCGCCGCCGCGGGCGCCTCGGCGGCCACGCTCGACGACGTCAAGGAGCGCGGCAAGCTGAACTGCGGCGTGACCACCGGCGTGCCCGGCTTCGCCGAGCCCAATGCCGACGGCGAGTGGCAGGGCTTCGACGTGGCCGTGTGCCGCGCCGTGGCCGCCGCCGTGCTGGGCGACCCGACCGCCGTGGAGTTCGTGCCCACCACCGGCAAGACGCGCTTCACCTCGCTCTCCTCGGGCGAGATCGACATGCTGGCGCGGAACACCACCTGGACCTTCAGCCGCGACACCGACCTGAAGTTCAACTTCACCGGCGTGAACTACTACGACGGCCAGGGCTTCATGGTCCCCGCCGACCTCGGCGTGTCCTCGGCCACCGAGCTCGACGGCGCCACGGTCTGCATCCAGACCGGCACCACCACCGAGCTGAACCTCGCGGACTACTTCCGCGTGAACGGCATGTCCTACGAGCCCGTGCCGATCGAGACCGGCGCCGAGGCCATCCAGCAGTACCTCGCGGGCGCCTGCGACGTATACACCACCGACCGTTCGGCGCTGGCCGCCCAGCGCGCCGGCTTCGAGACCCCCGACGACCACGTGCTGCTGCCCGAGGTCGTCTCCAAGGAGCCGCTCGGCCCGCTCGTGCGCCACGGCGACGACGACTGGTTCGACATCGTCCACTGGACGCTGATGGCCCTGATCGCCGCCGAGGAGTACGGCGTGACCTCCGAGAACGTCGAGGAGATGGCGTCGGCCGCGGGCGACAACCCCGAGGTGAACCGCCTGCTGGGCACCGAGGGCGAGCTGGGCGCGATGATCGGCCTCGAGAACGACTGGGCCAAGAAGGCGATCGCCGCCTCGGGCAACTACGGCGAGATCTTCGACGAGAACATCGGCGAGTCGACCCCGATCGGCCTCGCCCGTGGCCTGAACGCCCAGTACACCGACGGCGGCCTGATGTACGCCCCGCCGTTCCGGTAAGGCACACCAAGGCACGACTTCGGGCGCGGGGGGAGACCTCCGCGCCCTTTTGCGATAACGAGGACGGATACGCCCCGCACCGGGTCCAGACGGCCACGAAGGCCGTGCCGCGCGGGGGGCAACGGGGATGACACGATGGCGAGCATGAGCGATCCGCAGGGCGCGGATGGCCGGCCGGGGGGCTTCCGCCTCGGCCAGTTGATCAACGACACGCGATACCGCAGCTACACCTTCCAGATCGTCGCGCTCCTGGCGCTGATCGTCGCCTTCTCGTGGCTGGTGGCGAACCTCTTCGCCAACCTCTCGGCCCAGGGCCAGAACATCTCGTGGGACTTCCTGCTCTCGCCGGCGGGCTACGACATCAACCAGCAGCCGATCCCCTACGACAGCCAGGACACCCACCTGCGCGCCACCGTGATCGGGGCGATGAACACCATCATCGTCGCCTTCCTGGCCTGCCTCACCGCCACCGTCTTCGGCGTGATCGCGGGCGTCGCCCGCCTGTCGAAGAACTGGATCATCTCGAAGCTGATGGCCGTCTACGTGGAGATGTTCCGCAACATCCCCGTGCTGATCTGGATCCTCATCATCTTCACGGTCACCGCCAACATCTTCCCCCAGCCGCGCGACTTCCGCGGCGAGGAGGCCACCGCCTCCATGATCGGCGGGCTGGCCGCCGTCACCAACCGCGGCGTCTACGTGCCTGCCCCCTACTTCACGAACGGCATCGGCGCCCAGGAGATCGAGGCCGGCACCGAGATCACCATCGCCAACGGGGCCTCGGGCCTGAACTGGCTCGTGGTGCTCGGCGTGCTCGTCGGCTCGCTCATTGCGGCCCGCGCGCTGACGCGCTGGGCGGACCACAGGCAGGAGGCGACCGGCGTGCGGCCCGCCACCCTGTGGCCCCGGCTGGCGATCTGGATCGTGCCGATCGCCGTGACGCTCTGGGTGCTGGGCCTGCACTGGGACGTGCCCGAGCTGCGCGGCTTCAACTTCCAGGGCGGCCTGCTCGCCCGCAACTCGCTGATCGCGCTGTGGTTCGCGCTGTCGGTCTACACCGGCGCCTTCATCGCCGAGAACGTGCGCGCGGGCATCCTGGCCATCTCCAAGGGCCAGACCGAGGCCGCCGCCGCCCTCGGCCTGCGGCCGCGCCGGATCATGAA
The DNA here is from genome assembly GCF_025144335.1 of Jannaschia sp. W003. NCBI lineage: Bacteria > Pseudomonadati > Pseudomonadota > Alphaproteobacteria > Rhodobacterales > Roseobacteraceae > Jannaschia > Jannaschia sp. W003. The sequence goes on along the minus strand of NZ_CP083539.1, from coordinate 2,991,979 downwards.
CCTCGTGGTGCTGCCCCAGGCGCTGCGGGTCATCATCCCGCCGCTGATCTCGCAGTACCTCAACATCACCAAGAACACGTCGCTCGCCATCGCCGTGGGCTACATGGACCTGACCGGCACGCTGGGGGGCATCACGCTGAACCAGACCGGCCGGGCGCTGGAATGCGTGCTCCTGCTGATGCTGTTCTACCTGACGTTCAGCCTCGCGATCTCGGCGATCATGAACGTCTACAACAACTCCGTCCGCCTGAAGGAGCGTTGAAGTGAGCGACACGCACGCCCAATCCGTCGCCTTCGTGCGCCAGACCGTGATCCCGCCCGCGCCGCCGCCCGCCACCGAGGCCGGCGCCGTGAAGTGGGTGCGCGAGAACCTGTTCTCGACCTGGGCCAACGCGATCATGACCGTCCTCGGCGTGCTGATCGTGTTCTGGCTGCTCTCGGGCCTGATCCCCTGGATCGTGAACGGCACCTGGGAAGGCGAGAACATCCGCGACTGCCGCGAGATCCTGCAGGGCAACGGCGGCGGCTGCTTCGCCGTGATCGCCCAGCGGTGGGAGCAGTTCCTGTTCGGCTTCGCCTATCCCGAGGAGTTCTACTGGCGGCCGACGCTGGCCTTCGCGCTCCTCTTCGTGGCCGTGCCGCCCGCTCTCTTCCCGATGTTCCTGCCGCGCTGGACGCTCCTGGTCACCGCGCTCTACCCGTTCGTGGCCTACTGGCTGATCTGGGGCGGCTCGGCGCTCGGCCCGGTCGTGGCGGCGCTGGGGCTGATCGGCGGCTACTACGCCTTCGTCTCCGCCGAGCACCGTTTCGGCTTCTTCGCCGGCCTCGTCGCGGGCATCGTCGCCGCGGTCCTGATCTGGTGGATCGGCGGTGGGCTGGTCGAGGAGTTCGGCCGCCGGGTGCTGCGCCTCTCGCCCGTCGCCTCGCGAGACCTGGGTGGCTTCATGCTGAACCTGATCCTCGGCATCGTCTGCGTCTCGCTCTCGCTGCCCCTCGGCATCGCGCTGGCCCTCGGGCGCCAGTCGCGCCTGCCGTTCATCAAGGGCGTCTGCGTCATCTTCATCGAGTTCGTGCGGGGCGTGCCGCTCATCACGCTCCTGTTCGTCGCCAACGTGGTGCTGGCCTACTTCCTGCCGCCGGGCACCAACTTCGACCTGATCGTGCGGGTGGTGATCATGATCACCATGTTCTCGTCGGCCTACATCGCCGAGGTGATCCGGGGCGGCCTCGCGGCCCTGCCCAAGGGCCAGTACGAGGCGGCCGACTCCCTGGGCCTCGACTACGCCCAGGCGATGCAGCTCATCATCCTGCCGCAGGCGCTGAAGATCTCGATCCCCGGCATCGTCAACGTGGCGGTGGGCCTCTTCAAGGACACCACGCTGGTCTCGGTGATCTCGATGTTCGACCTCGTGGGCATGATCCGCGGGCCGATCCTGTCGTCCACCGACTGGGCGGGCGGCATCTACTGGGAGCCGTGGGCCTTCGCCTGCATCCTGTTCTTCGTCGTCTGCTACGGCATCTCGCAATACTCGCAGTGGCTCGAGCGCCAGCTGCGGACCGACCACCGCTAGGAGGTTCCCATGGCCGCTTTGGACACCAACCCCGCCGCGATGCAGGTGAGCGACGAGGTCGCCATCGAGATCCGCAACATGAACAAGTGGTACGGCTCGTTCCACGTGCTGCGCGACATCGACCTGACCGTGCAGCGCGGCGAGCGGATCGTGATCTGCGGGCCCTCGGGCTCGGGCAAGTCGACGCTGATCCGCTGCATCAACGCCCTCGAGGAGCACCAGCAGGGCTCGATCGTGGTGGACGGCACGCCGCTCTCGTCGGACCTCAAGAACATCGACAAGATCCGCTCCGAGGTCGGCATGTGCTTCCAGCACTTCAACCTGTTCCCGCATCTCACGATCATGGAGAACTGCACGCTCGCCCCGATCTGGGTGCGCAAGATCCCCAAGCGCGAGGCCGAGGAGACGGCCATGCACTTCCTGGAGAAGGTCAAGATCCCCGAGCAGGCCGACAAGTACCCCGGCCAGCTCTCGGGCGGCCAGCAGCAGCGCGTGGCGATCGCGCGCTCGCTTTGCATGCGGCCCCGGATCATGCTGTTCGACGAGCCGACCTCGGCGCTCGACCCGGAGATGATCAAGGAGGTGCTGGATACCATGATCCAGCTCGCCGAGGAGGGCATGACCATGCTTTGCGTGACCCACGAGATGGGCTTCGCGCGGCAGGTGGCGAACCGGGTGATCTTCATGGACGCCGGCCAGATCGTGGAGCAGAACGAGCCCGAGGCGTTCTTCAAGAACCCCCAGAACGAGCGCACCAAGCTGTTCCTGAGCCAGATCCTCGGGCATTGAGGCCCGGCGCGGGCGCGGGGACGCCCCCCGCGGCTACAGCAGCTTCGGCGCCGTGAAGGCGACCACGCGGCCCTCCCCCCACCGGGGAGGGCCGTCCCACGCCAGCACCGTGCAGGCGCCCGAGGGGTAGCGCGCGAAGGTGTCGCCGGTCGGCGCCTCGGCGGCGAGGCGGCGGGCGGCCGCGGCGATGCCCGGGTTGTGGGCGACCAGGAGCACGGTGCCCTCGGTGGGCAGGGCGGCGAGGATCGCTTCGGCGTCCGCGAGGTAGAGGTCGGGGCGCATCTCGGGCGCGAGGTCGAGGCCGAGCCCCTCGAAGGTCTCGCGCGTGCGCTGCGCGTCGGAGACCAGCGCGCGGTCGGGGCGGTGGCCCTCGCGGCGCATCCAGTTGCCCATCCGGCGGGCCGCCGCCACGCCGCGGTCGCTGAGCGGGCGCTCGTGATCCTCGGCGGCGCGGTCCCAGCTGCTCTTGCAGTGGCGGAGCAGGATTGCCTTCATGCGAAGTGCCTCATGTGGTGGGCCGATTGGGCGTCGGGGCGGGGCTGGGACAGGGGGCAGGCGCGGCGCGCGGCGCAGCCCCGGGCGAGGCAGTCGCCCTGCGGGCTGCCGAGCCACGCGCGGCAGGCGGCGACGTCGTAGCCCTCGCGCAGCGCGCCCACGGGGCAGGCGGTGCGGCAGGGGGCTGAGCAGTCCGTGCAGGGATCGGGGGCGGTGGTGGCGGCAAGGCCGGGGACCACGAGCGCGCCGCGGAAGCTGACGGTGAGGCCCTGCTCGGGGTGGACGAGCATGCCCACGGGCGAGAGGTGGCAGCCCGAGGCGAGCGCCCATCGGACGAAGGGGGCGGGGGGATCGCCGAACGGGAACCGGGCCTCGACGTCCAACTCGTCCGCCCACGCGCCGACGACCCGGGCGGACCAGCGGTCCACGGGGTCGGGGGCGCCCCATTCGGGGGATGCGGCCAGGGCGGACCAGAAGCGCGCGGGGTCGGGGCCGAGGAGGGCGATGCCGCCGGGGGCGACGCCGAGGAGTACGAGGGCGCGGGCGCGGGCGGCTGCGGCGAGGGTTTGTGCAAGGTCGCCCCGGGCTTGCGCCGGGGTCTTTGTCGTCGGTTGGGGGCGGTGGTGGGGTAGGGCGGGGTTGTTGAAGGTGCGCCCCTCGGCCGTCATGCCGCGCGCCGCCGGGGGCGGCGCGTTCGTCGCTTCGCTTGGTCCACTGGACCAACCGACCCCGTTCGCGGAACGGGGCCGCTCCTCACCCACCAGTATGACTCATGTGCCGGGACATGCGTCCCGAGACCTCCTGACGCGAGTAGTCGAAGTCGTGCCCCTTGGGCTTGCGCGCGATGGCGGCGCGGATGGCGTCCTCCAGCGGGCCGTCGTCCGCGCTCGCGCGCAGAGGGGCGCGCAGGTCGGCTTCGTCCTCCTGCCCGAGGCACATGAAGAGCTGGCCCGTGCAGGTCATCCGCACCCGGTTGCACGATTCGCAGAAGTTGTGCGTGAGCGGCGTGATGAACCCCACCTGCTGGCCCGTCTCCTCCAGCCGCACGTAGCGGGCGGGGCCGCCGGTGCGGTGGGCGAGGTCGGCGAGGGTGTAGCGCTCGGCCAGTCGCGCGCGCAGGTCCTCGAGCGGCCAGTACTGGTCGAGGCGCAGGGTGCCGCCCGTGCCGTCCGGCTCGCCGTCGCCCATGTCGCCCATGGGCATGACCTCGATGAAGGTGAGGTCCATGTCGCCGGCGCGACACCACTCCACGAGGTCGAACAGCTCGGATTCGTTGAAGCCCTTCAGCGCCACGGTGTTGATCTTGACCCTGAGGCCCGCCGCCTGCGCCGCCTCGATCCCGCGGCGCACCTTGTCGAGCGCGCCCCAGCGGGTGATCGCGCGGAACTTCGCCGGATCGAGCGTGTCGAGCGAGACGTTCACGCGCCGTACGCCGCAGTCGCGGAGCGGTTGCGCGAAGCGCTCGAGCTGGCTCCCGTTCGTGGTCAGCGTCAGCTCGTCGAGGCCGCCGCCCAGATACTGCGACATGCCCTCGAAGAAGCTCATGATGTTGCGGCGCACCAGCGGCTCTCCGCCGGTGATGCGCAGCTTGCGGACACCGAGGCGCACGAAGGCCGCGCACATGCGCTCCAGCTCTTCGAGCGTCAGCAGCTCCCGCTTGGGAAGGAACTGCATGTGCTCGGACATGCAGTAGGTGCAGCGGAAGTCGCAGCGGTCCGTCACCGAGACCCGCAGGTAGGTGATGGCGCGGGCGAAGGGGTCGATCAGCGGAGCATCCATTCCCCGAGCCTATGCCTCTGGCGCCATTGCCACAAGCGGGGCTGGAGGTCGGCGCCCGTCTCGCTAGAATGCGTCCCGCACCACCACCGGGATACCCTTCATGCGCATCGCACTCGTCGCCGCCTCCGCGGCCCTCCTGCTCGGCGCCTGCGCCGACACGTCGATCCTCCGCACCGGCGGCTCGGCCGCGCCGATCCGGCCCGTGCCCGAGGCCGCGCCCGCGCCCGCGACGCCGGCCCCGCCGCCCGCCTCCACCTCGTCGGTGCGCAACGTGCCCGCCGCCGGCACCACCGTGGTCGCCCCGCCGCGCGCCGTGACCTCCACCGTGGGCGCCTTGGACCGCGTGAGCGACGCCGAGAAGGCCGAGGCCAGGAACGAGGCCGCCACCGCGCCGGCCTCTGCGCTGGGCGCCGAGACGGTGTCGCTGGGCGATCCGGCCGATGCGGGCCTGTGGGTCAAGACCGGCCTCGTCTCCTCGGAGACCTCGGGCACCGTGACCGCCAGCTCGGGCGAGAAGATCGCCGTGACGCTGCGCCCGCTGGGCGGCGCGGGCGGCGCGCAGATCAGCCTGTCGGCGCTGCAGGGCCTCGGGCTTCCCCTCGCGGGGCTCCATCCCGTGACGCTCGCCCGGAAGTGATCGCGCCCACGATCCCCCGCCTCGCCCCCTGGGACGAGATGCGGGCGGCGTACCGTGCGCCCGTGCCCGAGCGGTTCAACATCGGCGCGGCCTGCCTGTTCGAGCGGGCCGCCGCCGAGCCGGACCGCCCGGCGGTGATCGACCTGAGCGGCGCGCGGCGGATCTGGACGTACGGCGACATGGGCCGCGCCGCCGAGGCGCTGGCCGCGCACCTCCATGCCGAAGGGGTGGGGCCGGGGGACCGGGTCGCGATCCTGCTGCCGCAGCGGGCCGAGGTTCTGGTGGCGCACTTCGCCGCCCACCGCCTCGGCGCCGTGTCGCTGCCGCTGTTCACGCTGTTCGGGCCGGAGGCGCTGGACTACCGCCTGCGCGACTCGGGCGCGGTGGCGATCGTGGCCGAGGCCGAGGGGCTGGCGAAGGTCGCGCCCCTCGACCTGCCCGCCTTGCGCGTCCGCCTCGACGTGGAGGCGCTGCCCGAGGGCGGCACGGTGCCGATAGCGGACACCGCCGCCGAAGACCCGGCGATGATGATCTACACCTCCGGCACCACGGGCGAGCCGAAGGGCGTGCTCCATGCCCACCGCTTCCTGCTGGGGCATCTGGCATGCGTCGAGACGGCGCTGGAGGGCTTTCCGCAGCCCGGCGACGTGGCGTGGACGCCCGCCGACTGGGCGTGGATCGGCGGGCTGATGGACCTGGCCGTGCCCGCGATGGCGTTCGGCGTGCCGCTGGTGGCGAAGCGCTTCGCGAAGTTCGACGCGGCCGAGGCCTACGCGCTGATGGCCGAGGAGCGGGTGACGGCGGCCTTTCTGCCGCCCACCGCGCTCAAGATGATGCGCCGCGCCTCCGCGCCCGACGGCCTATGCTTGCGCGCCGTGATGTCGGGCGGCGAGGCGCTGGGCGCGGACCTCCTGCAATGGGGCCGCGCGGCGCTGGGGGCACCGATCAACGAGATCTACGGGCAGACCGAGGTGAACCTCGTGATGGCGGCCTGCGCGGGCACGCAGGCGGTGGTGCCGGGCACGCTGGGCCGCGCGGTGCCCGGCGTCGAGGTCGAGGTGCAGGACGAGGCGGGGGGCGAGGTGCCCATGGGCGCGGTGGGCGAGATCTGCGTGCGCGGCTCCCTGGCGGCGTTCCTGCGCTACTGGCGCAAGCCCGAGGAGACGGCGGCCAAGTGGCGCGGGGGCTGGATCCGCACGGGCGACCTAGGCGAGCGGCTGGCGGGCGGGGTGATCCGCTACCACGCGCGGGGCGACGACGTGATCGCGTCCTCGGGCTACCGGGTCGGCCCCACCGAGATCGAGAGCTGCCTCGCCGCCCATCCCCGCGTGGTGATGGCGGCCGTGGTGGGCCTGCCGGACCCCGACCGGGGCGAGGCGATCACAGCCTTCGTTGTGGCCGAGGGCGCGACCGACGGGCTGGAGGCGGAGCTGATCGCCTGGGTGCGCGCGCGCCTGTCGCCGCACATGGCGCCGCGCGCGGTGCATTTCCGCGACGCGCTGCCGATGACGGCCACGGGCAAGGTGCAGCGGCGGGCGCTGCGGGGCGGGTGAGGCGTCGCGGCGCGGGAAGACCCGACCCGGCCGCGAACGCCCCCGTGCACGTGGGGGTACTTTTTGCCCGCCTCGGCGGCCGGGCCCGCGATCGCGCGGCGGGCGGCGGCGGCTGGCGCGGCCATCGGCCCCTCGGCCTGTTCCGCCCCCCAGCCTTCGCACGCAGATCCTAACGCGGGGTTAACGCCGCTCAGGCCGCCGGCATCCGCCGCTCCACGATCTCGGCCCACCACGAGCAGCCCGCGGGGATCGCGTCGTCCGTGAAGTCGTACTCGGGGTGGTGGACGGGGGCGGTGTCGCCGTTGCCCACGAGGATGTAGGCGCCGGGCCGCTCCTCAAGCATGAAGGCGAAGTCCTCGCCGCCCATCACCAGGGGCGCGTCGTCGCAGTCGCCCGAGACCGCGCGGGCGGCCTCGCGGGCGAACTCGGTGTGCTCGCCGTGGTTCACCATCACGGGGTAGTTGCGCTGGTAATCGACCGCGATCGTGCCGCCGAAGGTGGCGGCGACGCCCGCGGCGATCTCGGACAGGCGCCGCTCGGCGAGATCGCGCATCGCGGGGTCCATGGTGCGCACGGTGCCCTTGATGGTGGCCGCCTGGGGGATGACGTTGAACGCCTTGGACGAGGTCTCGAAGGCGGTGACCGAGACCACGATCTGCTTCACCGGGTCGGCGTTGCGCGACACGATGGACTGGAGCGCGGTGACGAGGTGCGCGCCCATCAGCGTGGTGTCCACGGTCTCCTGGGGCTTGGCGGCGTGGCCGCCCTTGCCCTCGAGCGCGATCTCGAACACGTCCGTGGCCGCGAAGAACGCGCCCTCGCGGATCGCGAAGGCGCCCACGGGGCGGCCGGGCCAGTTGTGCATCCCGTACACCTCCTGGATGCCCCAGCGGTCCATCATGCCGTCCTCGCACATCTCGCGGCCGCCGCCGCCGCCCTCCTCGGCGGGCTGGAAGATCACGACCACGGTGCCCGCGAAGTTGCGCGTCTCGGCGAGGTACTTGGCGGCGCCCAGGAGCATGGCGGTGTGCCCGTCGTGGCCGCAGGCGTGCATGGCGCCGGGGGTCTGGGAGGCGTGCTCGGCGCCCGTGGCCTCGTGGATCGGCAGGGCGTCCATGTCGGCGCGCAGGCCCACGACCTTGTCGCCCGCCTTGCCGCGGATCACGCCCACGACGCCGGTGCGGCCGATGCCCTCGACCACCTCGTCGCAGCCGAAGTCGCGCAGCTTCGCGGCGACCATCGCGGAGGTGCGGTGGGTGTCGAACAGGATCTCGGGGTTGCGGTGGATGTCGCGGCGCCACTCGGTGATCTCGGGCAGCATCTCGGCGAAGCGGTTGCGGACGGGCATGGCTGGTCTCCTTCGCGGGCATGAGTGGCGCGAGGAGGGGGGGCGGTGCAAGACGCCGCCCCCCGGGGGGCGCTATTGCGCCGCCTCGGCCCCTTTCGCGCCGTCGTTCGCGGCCCTGCGCTCCACGCGCACCGCCTCGCGCGAGCGGGGCGTCGCGTCCCCGGCCGCGGGCCAGCCCTCGCGCTGCCGGCCGCGCTGGCCGTCCACCGCCTCGGTCTGGTCGTGCCAGAGGGTCACCTGCGTCGGGAACGGCATGTCGATGCCGGCCTCCTCGTAGGCGGAGCAGACCGCCTGGATCACGTCCGAGAACACGTGGACCTGGTCCTTGCGGGGGCTCTTGGTCCACCAGCGGATGCGCACCACCTTGGCCGAATCCGCCAGCTCCCAGGCGAGCGCCTCGGGGCCGGGGTCGGCGAGCACGCCGGCCACGCCCTGCATGGCCTCCACGGCGATCCGGATCGCCTCGGCGAAGTCGTCGCCGTAGCCGATGCCGACGTCGTACTCCGAGCGGCGGGTCTCGAACGCGGTCTGCACCACCACCGGGTTGGTGTAGATGTCGGAGTTCGGGATCACCACGCGGCGGCCGTCGTAGGTGCGGATGAAGGTGGCGCGGGTCTCGATCTGCTCCACGGTGCCCTCGTGGCCGTGGGAGCTGATGATCTGGTCGCCCACTTCGAAGGGCTGGCGCACCAGGATCAGGATGCCGGCCAGCATGTTCTGCAGGATGTCCTTGAACGCGAAGCCGATCGCGACCGAGCCGATGCCGAGGCCCGCGATCAGGTCGCCGGGGCGCAAGGTGGGCACGACGATCGTGGCGGCCAGCAGGAAGCCCGCGATCCAGATGCCCCACTTCACGAGGCTGCCGCCGACCGAGCCGAGGTTCTGCCGGTCACGCGCCGCGGCGCCGCGTCGGATCGCCCAGGCGACCAGCCAGCCGAGGCCGACGAACAGCGCCAGCAGCACGAGGGCCACGGCGATGTTGGGCAGGAGGCGGAAGAAGCCGTCGAGCCAGGCGTCGAGCTTGTCGAAGATTAGCCCGGGATCGGCGTCGACCGCCTCCATCCCTTCCGCGCCCTCGTCCTCGGCGGGCAGCTCGGCGGCGGTGGCGTCGGTCTCGTCGGTCTGCGTCTCGTCTTCCATGCGGTCCCCCGGTGCGGCTCGGAGCACAACCGGGGGGCGGGGGAGGGGTTCCCGGCGGGGTTGCTTACGCGCGTGCCTTGTTCGGCGCGAGGCGCGAGCGGTGAGCCGAGGCCCCGGCGCAGGGCCGGGGCGCGGCACTCCGGGATCGACCCGCCCCCGGCCCTGCGCCGGGGCCCCGGGTCGCCGTGGGCGACACGTTGCAGAGCGAAGCGCCGGTGGAGGACAGGGGCCCCGGCGCACGGCCGGGGCGTGGGATATCGGGACCGACATGCCCCGGACCCGATCCGGGGCCTCCGGTTGCCGCGGCGATGCCGTTGCGGAGCGAAGCGCCAGCGGAACACACGGACCCCGGCGCAGGGCCGGAGCGCGGCGCCTCCTTACTCCGCCAGCGTCTCCACGGCCCGCCGCAGGAAGCGCTCGCCAGCCTCGAACTGCTCTACCGCGATCCACTCGTCGGGCTGGTGCGCCTGGGCGATGTCGCCCGGCCCGCAGACCACGGCCGAGTAGCCGCGCTCCTGGAACTGGCCCGCCTCGGTGCCGTAGGTCACGGTGTGCGTGCCGTTGTCGCCGGTGATGCGGCGCACGAGGCCCTCGGCGGTGCCCGACTCCTCGGGGGCCAGCGCCGGCACGCCCGCGCCGCGCTCCCACCGGACCCCGGCCTCGGGGCGGCGGGCCTTGAGCGCCGCATTCAGCTCCGCGAGGAACCGCTCCAGCGCCGCCGCGTGGCGCTCGAGGTCGTCGCCCGCGGGCACGCGGAAGCCGACGCTCAGGTGGCAGTCGCGCGCGGTGATGTTGTGCGCCGTGCCGCCCTGGATGGTGCCGACGTGGACCGTGGTGAAGGGCGGCTCGAACATCGCCGACACTGCGTTCGGCGCCTCTCCTTGGATCGCCGCGTTGCGGTCGTTGACCCAGGCCAGCACGTGCCCCGCCTCGTGGACCGCGGACACCCCCTCGGGCAGCTTCGAGGAGTGCACCTCGTAGCCGCGCAGGTGGATGCGGTAGATCACGGAGGCGTTGTGGCCCGTGACGGGGCGCAGCATCGTCGGCTCGCCGATGATGGCGGCCGCGGCGCGGGGCAGGTGGGCGGCCATCGCGTCGATCATGGGCGGGGCGCCGAGGCAGCCGACCTCCTCGTCGTAGCTCAGCGCGATCTGGAGCGGCCGCTTGAGGTCCAGCGACAGGGCGTGGGGCACCATGGCGAGGGCGAGCGCGTCGAACCCCTTCATGTCGCAGGTGCCGCGCCCGTAGAGCCGGCCGTCCGCCTCCGTCACCGCGAAGGGGTCGAAGCTCCAGTCCTGCCCGTCCACGGGCACCACGTCGGTGTGTCCCGACAGCACCAGCCCGCCCTCGGCCTCCGGCCCGACGTTGGCGTAGAGCGCGGCCTTCGTGCCGGTGGCGTCGGGCACCCGCACCGAGGCGACGCCGTGGCCGGCGAGGTAGTCCTCCACCCAGTCCACGAGGGCGAGGTTGGAGTCCCGGCTCACGGTGGGGAAGGCGACGAGGCGGTCGAGGATCTGGCGTGCGGATAGGCTCATGCGCCCGCGATGCGCCCGCTTTCCCGTCCGGTCAAGGCGGGCCGCGCCCTTGCGCCGGCGAGGGCTTGCGCCGCTGCGCGCCTCTGCTAGCGTTCCTGCAACGCCGCACGCGCAAGATGCGGCACGGACGCGGGCCGCGCCACTCGGCGGCCCGAAGGACAGGGAGCCGCGGATGCCGGAAGGCGCGCCCGCCGTGCTGGAGGTCAGGGGCCTGCGCACGGCCTTCTCGACCCGTGAGGGTTCGGTCTATGCCGTGAACGACGTCAGCTTCGACGTGAAACGCGGCGAGTTGCTCGGCGTTGTGGGCGAGAGCGGCTCCGGCAAGTCCGTCACCATGATGTCGCTCATCGGCCTCCTGCCCATGCCGCCCGCGCGGATCGAGGCAGGCGAGGTGCTGCTCGAGGGCGAGGACCTCCTCAAGGCCTCGCCGAAGCGCCTTCGCGAGGTGCGCGGCGGCGAGGTGGGCTTCGTGTTCCAGGACCCGATGACCTCGCTCAACCCCGTGTTCACCGTGGGCTTCCAGATCATGGAGCCGATCCGCCGGCACCTGGGCGCCTCGAAGCGCCAGGCCCGCGAGCGCGCCGTGGAGCTGCTGGAGCTGGTGGGCATCCCCGGCGCCCGCCAGCGCCTCGACGACTACCCCCACCAGTTCTCGGGCGGCATGCGCCAGCGGGTGATGATCGCCATCGCCCTCGCCTGCGACCCCAAGGTGCTGATCGCCGACGAGCCGACCACCGCGCTCGACGTCACCATCCAGGCCCAGATCCTGGAGCTGGTGCACAAGCTGCGCGACGAGCTGGGCATGTCGATCGTCTGGATCACCCACGACCTCGGGGTCGTGGCCCAGATCGCCGACCGCGTGCTGGTGATGTACGGCGGGCAGGTGGTCGAGAAGGCGCCCGTGCGCTCGCTCTTCCGCGACCCGCGCCACCCCTACACCCGCGCGCTCCTCAAGACGATTCCCTCCGTCACCGGCGAGCGGCAGCCCAAGCTGCAGGTGATCGAGGGCCAGCCCCCCATACTCGGCGACTTCCCCGAGGCCTGCCCGTTCCGCGACCGCTGCCCGCTGCGCTTCGAGCGCTGCGACCGCGAGAACCCCGCCCGCGAGATCGTCGCCCCGCGCCACGACGTGGCCTGCTTCCACCCCATCGCCCACACCGGCCGCGAGGGGGCGGCGGCATGAACGTGGTGAAGGACCGCACGCTGGTCGAGGTCCGCGACCTGAAGATGCACTTCCCCATACACGCCGGCCTCCTGCGCCGGCAGGTGGGCGCGGTGAAGGCGGTGGACGGCATCACCCTGAGCATCCGCGAGGGCGAGACGCTGGGGCTGGTGGGCGAGAGCGGGTGCGGCAAGTCCACCGCCGGCCGCGCCATCCTGCGCCTCTACGACATCACCGGCGGCGAGATCACCATCGACGGGCGCGAGATCGGCCACAGCTCGCAGTCGAGCCTCCGCCGGATGCGCCCCACCATGCAGATGGTGTTCCAGGACCCGCAGGCGTCCCTCAACCCCCGCATGACCGTGGCCGAGATCATCGGCGAGCCGCTGCGCGAGCACACGAAGCAGTCCAAGAAGCAGCGCCGCGAGCGCGTGCTGCACCTCATGGACCGCGTCGGCCTCAACCCCGCCTTCGCCGCGCGCTACCCCCACGAGTTCTCGGGAGGGCAGCGCCAGCGCATCGGCATCGCCCGCGCGCTGGCGCTGAACCCGAAGTTCATCGTCTGCGACGAGCCCATCGCCGCGCTCGACGTCTCTATCCAGGCCCAGGTGGTGAACCTCCTGGAGGAGCTGCAGGACGAGCTGGGCCTCACCTACCTCTTCATCTCCCACGATCTGTCGATGGTGCGCCACATCGCCGACCGGGTCGCCGTGATGTACCTCGGCAAGGTGGCCGAGCTGGCGCCGCGCGACGCGCTCTACGCCGAGCCGCTGCACCCCTACACCCAGGCGCTCCTGTCGGCCGTCCCCGAGCCGGACCCGATGCTGGCGGGCACCAAGCGCGAGCGCATCGTGCTCCAGGGCGACGTGCCCAGCCCCGCGAACCCGCCCGAGGGGTGCAACTTCTCGACCCGCTGCCCGAAGGTGATGGCGGTCTGCCGCCGCATCGACCCGGCCTTCCGCGAGGTGCAGCCCGGGCGCTTCGTCGCCTGCCACCTCCACGACCCCGAGCACGCGCCCCAGGGCGCGCCCGGGGTCACCCATACCGCGCCCGAGAACGCGGAAAACGCGCCGCAGAGCGCGACCGAGGCACGGGAACCTGTGCCGAGCACCCAACAAGGAGACACCAAATGAGACTCACCCACGCCCTTCTGGCGACGGCCGCGGCCTGCGTGCCGGCCTCGGCCTTCGCCGATGCCCACGAAGGCGAGCGCGGCCGCGACGGCCAGGTCAACATCATCTACTGGCAAGCGCCGTCCACGCTGAACCCGTTCCTGTCGGGCGGAACCAAGGACGTGGAGTCTGCCTCGCTCGTGCTCGAGCCCCTGGCGCGCTTCGACGAGACCGGCACCATCCAGCCGTGGCTCGTCACCGAGATCCCGACGGTCGACAACGGCGGCGTGGCCGAGGACCTCACCTCGATCACCTGGAAGCTGCGCGACGACGTCACCTGGTCGGACGGCACGCCCTTCACCTCCGCGGACGTGAAGTTCACCTACGAGTACTGCACCGACCCCGAGGGCGGCTGCGCGCAGATCACCAAGTTCGAGAGCGTCGAGTCGGTCGAGACGCCCGACGACTTCACCGTGGTGGTGAACTTCAAGGAGCCGACGCCCTATCCCTACACCGCCTTCACCGGCGGCGAGAGCCCGATCCTGCAGAAGGCGCAGTTCGAGCAGTGCAAGGGCGCCGCGGCCTCGACCTGCACCGAGCAGAACTTCAACCCGATCGGCACCGGGCCCTTCGTGGTCACCGAGTTCCGCACCAACGACGTGATCGCCTTCGAGGCGAACGAGAACTACCGCGAGGAGGGCAAGCCGGCCTTCGCCTCCGTGAACTTCAAGGGCGGCGGCGACGCCGACGCGGCTGGCCGCGCGGTCATGCAGACCGGCGAGTTCGACTACGCCTGGAACCTGCAGCTGGCGCCCGACGTGATCGCGCAGATGGAGGCGGGCGGCATGGGCGTGCCCGTGGCCGGCTTCGGCCCGCTGGTCGAGCGCATCATGCTCAACTGGACCAACCCCGACCCGTCGCTGCCCCCCGAGGAGCGCTCGGTCGTCCGTCCGCACCCGTTCCTGCAGGACCCGGCCGTCTACAAGGCGATGTCGATGGCGATCGACCGCCCGCTCCTGGTCGAGGTCGGCTACGGCCAGGCCGGCAAGGTCGGCTGCAACTGGGTGCCCGCCCCCGAGGCCTACGCCTCGACCTCGATCGACTGCTCCACGCAGGACCTCGAGGGCGCCAAGGCCATGCTCGAGGAGGCCGGCTGGGTCGACTCCAACGGCGACGGCGTGCGCGAGAAGGACGGCGTGGAGCTGCGCGTCCTCTACCAGACCTCGACCAACGCCGTGCGCCAGGACTTCCAGGCGCTCATCAAGGAGTGGTTCGAGGAGATCGGCATCGCGACCGAGCTTCGCAACGTGAACTCCTCGGTGTTCTTCGGCGGCGACGCCGGCAGCCCGGACACGTTCCAGAAGTTCTACGCCGACCTGGAGATGTACGCGAACACCTTCAACGGCACCGACCCGCAGGCGTATCTCGCCAACGGCCTGTGCGACAAGGCGCCGACGCCGGACACCCAGTGGCAGGGCGAGAACATCTCGCGCTTCTGCATGGAGGAGTACGACGCCCTGTGGAACGAGCTGTCGCGCACCGCCGACACCGCGGAGCGCCAGCGCATCGCCAAGGAGCTCAATGACATGATCGTGCTCAACGGCGGCATGATCCCCCTCGTGCACCGCGGCCGCCTCTCGGCCCACGCCAACTCGCTCGGCGGCGTGAAGCTGAACGTGTGGGACTCGGAGCTGTGGAACATCGCCGACTGGTACCGCCAGGGCGAGTGACCCCGCGCGCGGCGGGCCTCCGGGCCCGCCGCACCCGACACCGGGGCAGGGCGCACGCGCGCCCCGCCTCCACCAGACCGGACATGCCGATGCCCTCCGCGCCCACTCCCCTCACGGCCTCCGCGCCCGCGGCCCCCCGGGACGCGTGCCCGTGCTGACCTACACCTTCCGCCGCCTCGCCTTCGCGGTCCCCACGCTGCTGATCATCGCCGCCGCGATCTTCTTCCTGCTGGAGCTGGCGCCGGGCGATCCCATGGCCAACGTGCCCCTGACCGTTCCTTCCGAGGTCAAGGAGCAGATGCGCCAGGCCCTCGGCCTCGGCGAGCCGGCGCCCGTGCGCTTCATGCTCTGGATCCGCCAGTTCTTCTGGGTCGAGCCCCTCAACGTCGTGGACGCCCTGTTCGGCACGCAGTTCGCGGCCGGCGAGCTGCGTATCATCTCCTGGCAGAACCGCGCGCCCGTCTTCACCGCCATCGCCGAGCGTATCCCCCAGACCCTCTGGGTTGTCGGCACCTCCTACGTGGTCGCCATCCTGATCGCCGTGCCGATCGGCATCTACTCGGCCTACCGCCAGTACTCGCTGTTCGACCAGGCGGGCACGTTCATCACCATGGTGGGCTTCTCGGTGCCGCCCTTCTTCTCGGGCGTCCTCGTCATCATCATCTTCTCGGTGCAGCTCGGCTGGTTCCCGACCATCTACGACACCCGCCACGTGGTCGACGACTGGGACAGCTTCCTCGTGCAGGTCCGCCAGATGGTGCTGCCGGTGATGGTGCTGGCCCTCCAGATCACCTCGCAGCTGAGCCGCTTCATGCGCGCCTCCGTGCTCGACAACCTCAACCAGGACTACGTGCGCACGGCCCGCGCCAAGGGCCTCGTGGAGAGCCGCGTGATCCTCGTGCACGTCCTGCGCAACTCGCTCCTGCCGGTCGTCACCGTGATCGCACTGTACGTGCCGGCCATCTTCTCGGGCGCCATCATCACCGAGCAGATCTTCAAGGTGAACGGCATCGGCCAGCTCCTGATCACCGCGCTGCAGGCCAACGACTGGCCCATGGTGCAGACCCTGTCGTTCATCTTCGCCGTGCTGATCGTGGTCTCGAACTTGATCGCCGACCTGCTCTACGGCGTCCTCGACCCGCGGATCCGCTATGACTGACCCCCACGCCACCGATCCCCTGCCGCCGCCGGGCGGGGACGCCCGCGTCGTCGTCGCCTCGCACGAGCCCGGCCCCGAGATCATGTCCGTGCCCGTCGACCCCGGCGCCCGCTCCCAGTGGCGCGACGTGTGGGACCAGTTCCGCACCCACAAGGGAGCGCTGATCGGGGCGGGGGTGTTCCTCGCCATCTGCGCCGTGGTGGTGTTCGGCCCGTTCCTCTGGCCGCTCGACCCCACCGGCACGGACATCCGCGGCCGCAACCAGGGCAGCTCGCTCGCGCACCCCATGGGCACCGACCAGCTCGGCCGCGACATCTTCGCGCGCATGATGATGGGCGGGCGCATCAGCCTCGCCGTGGGCCTCACGGCCATGGCCCTGTCGATGCTGGTGGGCACGTTCCTCGGCGTGCTCGCCGGCTACTTCAAGGCCCTCGACGGCGCGCTCATGCGCCTCACGGACCTGTTCCTCGCCCTGCCGATCCTGCCGCTCCTCCTCGTCATGGTCGTCCTGTTCCGCGAGCCCCTCGCCGGCGCCTTCGGCATCGAGGCGGGCATCTTCATCCTCATGGTTTCCGCCATCGGCATCACCTCCTGGATGCAGACCGCGCGCATCGTGCGCGGCGACGTGCTTGCACTCAAGGAGCGCGAGTTCGTGCTCGCCGCCCGCTCCATCGGCACGCCCGCGCGCCGCGTGATCTCGCGCCACATGCTGCCCAACGTGCTCTCGCCAATTATGGTCTCGGCGACCCTGGGCATCGCGACGGCCATCATCACCGAGTCGACCCTGAGCTTCCTCGGCCTTGGCTTCCCGCCCGACTTCCCCACCTGGGGCCGCCTCCTGAACGACGGCGTGGCCTACCTGCAGCTCTACCCCATGCGCGCGGTCTGGCCGGGCCTCGCCATCAGCCTCGTGGTGCTGTCGATCAACTACGTGGGCGACGGCCTGCGCGACGCGCTGGACCCCCGCATCCGCGGGCGCTAGCCGAACAGTCAGAGGTCCGGCGGACCTTTGCCCGGCCAGCGCGCGGCCCCGCACCGGCGGGGCCGCCGGACGGGACGAAGGACTGCGCCGCGACGCGCATCGGCCCCGCGCACCGCAAAGCCCCCTCACACCCTCGTGCGCCCGGGGCGCGAAACCCTTCCCCCCGCCCATGCGCTTTCCCCCCGCACACCACCGAGGGAGACCGCACCGATGCTCACCCGACGCCGCTTCGCCCTGACGGCCGCCGCCGCTCTGTCCGCCACCGCCGCCCGCGCGCAGGTCACCGTGCCGCGCTACGACGTGCCGGCCGAGATGCTGCCCCGGCGCGTGCGCCTCGACACGGCCCTGCCGCCGGGCGAGGTCCACGTCTTTCCCGACAGCTTCCGCCTCTACTGGACGCAGGCGGACGGCACCGCGATCCGCTACTTCGTGGGCGTGGGCAAGCCGGGGCTCTACGAGGCGGGCCGCTTCTACGTGGGCGCCAAGAAGACCCTGCCGTCGTGGATGCCCACCCCCGGCATGATCGAGCGCGAGCCCGAGCTCTACGGCCCCTACGAGGGCGTGGGCCTGCCCGGTGCGCTCGACAACCCGCTCGGGGCGGCGGCGCTCTATCTCTTCGCGCCGGGGCGCGGCGACACCTTCCTGCGCATCCACGGCACCCACGAGCCGCACACCATCGGCACCGCCGTGTCGAACGGCTGCGCGCGGCTGGTGAACGACCAGATGATGGACCTCTACGCCCGGGTGCCGATGGACACGCCCGTCACGCTCCACCCGCGGCGGGGGTAGGGGAGGGGGCGTCACGCCACGGCCCTGCGCCGGGGTCCATGCCATCCGCCCGCACTCCGCTTCGCCACGAATATGCAAGCGCTGGCCAGAGGCCCCCGGTCAGGCCCGGGGCGTGACGGCCCGGACGAGGCGAGCCACGCCCCGCCCTCCGCGCCGGGGCCTCGGTCTCACATCCGCCAGCAGGCTCGTGAGCAGGGCGCTCCGACCGACGGCCGCGCTGTTGTCCTCATGCTCCGCCAGCGCCCCAGCGCGGGCGCTGGTGCGCCCGCGTTCGCGGCCCGATCGGTCCACTGGACCGACCGCCGGCCTTCGGCCGGACGGCCGCTCACCCCTCCCGCAACTTCTCCAGCCGCGCCATCAGGCTGGACGTGTCCCACCGTCCCCCGCCCATCGCCTGCACGTCCTTGTAGAACTGGTCCACCAGCGCCGTGCCGGGCAGGGGAGCGCCCACGTTCTCGGCCTCGCGCAGGCAGATCCCGAGGTCCTTGCGCATCCAGTCCACCGCGAAGCCGTGCTCGTACTCGCCCGCGAGCATGGTCTTGTGCCGGTTCACCATCTGCCACGAGCCAGCCGCGCCGCCCTGGATCACCTCGACCACCGCCTCGCCGTCCAGCCCGGCGGCCTTGGCGAAGGCCATGCCCTCGCTCAGGCCCTGCAGGAGCCCGGCGATGCAGATCTGGTTCACCATCTTCGTGAGCTGCCCCGCGCCCACGTCCCCCATGCGCCGGCAGGCCTTGGCGTAGGCCGCGATCACCGGCTCGGCGGCCGCATAGGCGTCCTCGGCCCCGCCGCACATCACCACGAGCTGCCCGTTCTCGGCGCCCGCCTGACCGCCCGAGACGGGGGCGTCCACGTATGCGATGCCGAGCGCCTCCGCTTCCGTGGCCAGCTCGCGCGTCACCTCGGCGCTGACCGTGGTGTGGTCCACGAAGATGGCGCCCCGCTCCATGCCCGCGAAGGCCCCGTCGTCCCCGAGGCAGACGCCCCGCAGGTCGTCGTCGTTGCCCACGCAGGCCATCACGAAGGCGGCACCCGCCGCCGCCTCGCGGGGCGTGGCGGCATGGGCGCCGCCGTGCTCGGCGGCCCAGCCTTCGGCCTTCGCGGCGGTGCGGTTGTACACCGTCACCGCGTGCCCCGCCTTCGCCAGATGCCCGGCCATCGGCCCGCCCATCACGCCAAGTCCCAGAAACGCGCACGCTGCCATGACGGCCTCCCTCTTTGCCTTCGTGTCCGCGCCCGTTAGACCGCCCGGATCGAGGCGAGGCAACGGGGACGATAGGCATGGAGCGACTGTTCCGCTGGACCTTCCGCATCGTGGTGGTGGGACTGATCGTGGCGGGCGCCGCGCTGGCGACGCTGCTGTGGCTCGCCTCGCGCAGCCTCCCCGATTACGAGCGCACCCTCGTGGTCTCGGGGCTGGAGGGCCGCACCGAGATCGTGCGCGACCTCCACGCGATCCCCCACGTCTTCGGCGAGAGCGACGCGGACGTGTTCTTCGGCATCGGCTACGCCCACGCGCAGGACCGCCTCTGGCAGATGACGCTGCTGCGCCGCACCGCGCAGGGCCGCCTGTCCGAGGTGTTCGGGCAGCGCACCCTGCGCACCGACGAGCTCCTGCGCCGCCTCGGCCTCTACCGCGCCGCGCGCCTGTCCGCCGAGGCGCAGGACCCCGAGACCGCCGCCATGCTCGAGGCCTACGCCGCCGGCGTGAACGCGCGCATCCGCTCCGTGAACGAGGACGCCGAGGGGCGGGGCGCGCCCGAGTACTTCCTGTTCCCGCCCGAGGTCGCCCCGTGGCAGCCCGCCGACTCGATCGCCATCGCCAAGCTCATGGCGCTCCAGCTCACCGGCGCCGCCGCCGAGGAGACCCTGCGCGCCCGCGCCTCGCTCGCCCTGTCCCCCGAGCGCCTGCGCGACCTCCACCCCGAGATCCCCGGCGACGGCACCGTGGTGCTGGCGGGCATGCGCGACATGTTCCCCACGCTGGACGCCCCCCGCCAGTGGGCCGCCGCCCCGCGCCCCGCACTCTGGCCCCTGGCCCCGCGCGGGCTGGCGGGCGCCTCGAACAGCTTCGCCGTGGCCGGCGACCGCTCCGCCTCCGGGGGCGCGCTCCTGGCCAACGACCCGCACCTCGGCCTCACCGCCCCCTCGATCTTCTACCTCGCGCGCCTCGAGCTCGAGACCGGCGGCGTGATCGGCGCCACGGTCCCCGGCATTCCCACGATCATGCTCGGCCGCACCGAGCGCCTCGGCTGGGGCCTCACCTCCACCTACCTCGACGACCAGGACATCCTGATCGAGCAGCTCGACCCCGACGACGCCGCCCGCTACCGCACCCCGGACGGCTTCGAGCCCTTCGAGACCGAGCGCTCCATCCTGCGCATCGCGGACGAGGCTCCCGTCACGCTCACGCTCCGCCGCACCCGCAACGGCCCCGTGCTGACCCCGGCCCAGTTCGACGTTGGCGCCGTCACGCCCCCCGGCCACGTCGCCGCCCTGTCCTGGACCGCGCTGTCCGAGGAGGACACCTCGCTGCGCGCCGCCCTCGGCCTCATGCGCGCGCAAAGCCTCGAGGACGCCCTCGACGCCGCCGCCCACGCCGTGGCCCCCGCCTTCAACCTCGCCGTCGCCGACGGCCGGCGCATCGCCATGACCGTGATGGGCCGCCAGCCCGACCGCGACCCCGCCCACCAGTCCGAGGGCCGCATCCCCGCGCCCGGCTGGATCGACGCCAACACCTGGCGCGGCCTGAAACCCGCCGACGCCAACCCCCGCTGGGTCGACCCCGAGGGCGGCCTCCTCGGCAACACCAACAACAAGCTGCTCGACGCGCCCTTCCCGGACCACATCACCTTCCACTGGGGCGACAGCCAGCGCGTCCTGCGCATGGAGGCGCTCATGCAGCAGCGCGAGATCCACACCCGCCAGAGCCTCGTGGACGCCCAGCTCGACACCGTCAGCCCCGCCGCCCGCGCGCTCCTGCCCCTCGTGGGACGCGACCTGTGGTTCACCGGCGAGGCCGCCGCGGAAGGAACCCCCGAGCGCCGCCGCCAGGTCGCCCTCGACCTCCTCGCCGCCTGGAACGGCGAGATGAGCGAGCACCTGCCCGAGCCGCTCATCTACGCCGCCTGGATGCGCGCCCTGCAGGACCGCCTCCTGCGCGACGACCTCGGCCCATTGGCCGCCGAGTACACCGCCCTCGAGCCCCTCTTCATCGAGCGCGTCTACCGCGACATCGACGGCGCCTCGGCCTGGTGCGACGTGATCCAGTCCACCGCGCAGGAGACCTGCACCGCCATCGCCCGCCTCGCCCTCGACGATGCCCTCCAGGACCTCGCCGAGCGCTTCGGCGCCCGGGTCGAGGGCTGGCGCTGGGGCGACGCCCACGAGGCCCGCCACGACCACCCCGTCCTGGGCGAGACCCCGTTCCTCGGCGGCCTCGTGAACATCCGCCAGAGCTCCTCGGGCGGCGACAACACCCTCCAGCGCGGCCGCACGGCGGGCACCGGCCCCGACCCCTTCGCGAACGTGCATGCGGCGGCCTACCGCGGCGTCTACGACTTCGCCGACCCCGAATCCTCGGTCTTCATCAGCTCGACGGGCCAGTCCGGCCACTTCCTGTCGCGCCACTACGACGACCTGGGCGTCCTGTGGCGCCGGGGCGAGTACATCCCGATGACGCTGGACCCGGAGCTGGCGCGGGCCGGGGCCGTGGGGGTGACGGTGCTGGTGCCGGGGTAGGGGGAAGCGGACGGCCCAGAGCTGCCGTTGAAGCGATACCGGGTATGCGGCGGCGCGGCCCGTCGAACCGGACTTTCGCTGCGCATGCGTCCTGCGGGTGCCGTCGGAGGTCAGGTGTGCGGAAAGAACGGACTCGAGCTACCGAGGCTCGATCGCTGGAAGAACACTCTTCACAGCGTTTGCTATGCCGCTTGAGCTATTTGCCGCAAGAACCCTGATAACCCACGATTCAAAGTTTTCCCTCCTGGTCCCTTTTAAAACTGACGCCAAAGTTGCGGTGATTCCTTTTTTGTTGTCGTAATAGCGCAGAAGTGCCGTCAAATCTTTCTGCTCTATAGCGGCCTTTATTTCTCGTGTTCGAGCTTCTACGACCTCAGAAACATCCAAATTTGCGGTGCGAGTATTGTAATCATGAATTAGCTCTTCACTTGATGTGGAGCCTGAGAAATCGAGCTTCTTCAGCATGCGATCAATACGCCTTTGACAATGACGGGCGACCACCTTGTCAATCTTTTCATCGCTATCGAGTAAGCCGAATATTCCGCTGGAAACATCATCGAGCTTCTTTTGCAAGTCAGTCCCAGTGAAGCCGTCAGATTTGGCAATCGCGGAGCAAACCACTGGAAGAGCTATAAGGTTCTCGATCTCCGATACAGGAATGACCTTAATTCCCAAATCTTCGAAATAAGCTACATCCTCATCGCTGTAGTCATCGCCATCCACGATACCAGAACATGTTACCCGGGTCAGACTTGCATTCGCACGCATTGAAACCACTGAATGGATGACTTCGGAGCAAGAAGACTTTGGAACAACTGTCCATTCTGGATAGCATGCGCGGTATATTGCGTAGTCAAGGCTATCATGCGTGCCCTCGACAAAAAGGATGGGGCGCCTGCTGCCCAGAATGAGTGTGACCAGCTCCTCTGGAAATCCGGTGTTCTCCGGAATCTCTTCAATCACCCAGTGGGGCTGAGGTGTAAAATCTCGAATGACATACTTTTTTGCTGATCGTGCAGCTGCGAAATCAAGGTCGTGAGTAATATATATAAATCCACAATCCCTCCGAGTGGCCTCTATTTCGTCCCATAGCTTCGCCATTATCGAACGATGAACGTGAAGCTCTGGTTCATCGACGATCAAGACTGTTCCTTCCGCTGCAACCAGTGCTTGACCTATCATGTAGAAGATTGCTCTCTCCCCATCACTCATATCGGAGGCGGGGTAGGCTTCACCAACGCCGCCGGCTGAAACTGTGATGTTATCCCCGGAGATGTGAAGTTGACGATGAGGAAGAAGGCGGTTCCAGATTTCGAGAAGCTTGTCGAACTTGGTAATTTCGAAGCTGTCTTCGCTTTGATCTGCGCCCGGCTTATGCCGATGATAGGCTTTCAAAGAGGTGTTAGACTGATCGGCAAAAAGCGCTTGGATGAGAAAATCGAAATCATTCAGCAGATGGGTCGCATCTTTACTGCCCCACCTGTGGCCGTGCCTATATTGCACGGTAGCATTGTTTGACGCGTTGCCGGTGTATCCAAATCGCAACCCGGAGAGCGCTTGCCTTTCGCTGATTTTTTGAACCTCAGGGTTCATCGAGAGTGCACGATGTGCGGACACGCGGTGTGCCGCATCTTCCAGTTTATTTTCGATATGAACTGTGAGACGCGTTTTTCCGCCACCGTTCGCGCCGACGAATATGACAGTCTCGCCTGGGTCGAACCTTACTGCGAGAGCTTCACCCAGGGTGGGAATAGTAAAATTGAAGGTCATAGTGCTCTGCGATTCGCTATTTTCTGGTACTGCTACCGAGGGCTTGGAGCCTTCACAACTGGCGCTGTTGCCTTTTTTATACCAGCGCACCGCTGTTTGACGATGCCAGTGCCGCGACGAGTCAATTCAGCGACAACCGGCAGCAAGCGATTGTCTTCTACTGGTCGTCCGCGAAAATGCAGATCGTGCGGCGATTCACTTCTGCCTTGGGCGTCTCAGGGTCCGCATACAGCTCAAAGCCGCCTTGCGGCGGTGCAGCGCCAAGTCCGAGTTCGGCGTGGTCTGAATGTCTGCTTCTTACCTGACAGCTTGGATGGCTCACTCCTGCGGCGAAGGTCGGCTGTCCGCCCCACCGCTCACCACCCCCTCACTCGAACTTCCACTCCTCCGGCACCTCCCCGCTCCCCGCCTTGTACGTGCGCCGTATCTTCCCGTACATCTCCTCGATCTCCTTGCCGTCGCGCGGGCGGGGCTTGTCCATCCAGTCCTCGCGGTAGCGCTCCAGCAGGTCCTCGTTCTCGATCAGACCCCCGAGCCGGCAGAGCATGAAGCTGCGCAGCACCCCGTTCATGCGCGGCCCGTACCCGTCGCCCATGGAGCGGAAGAAGCGCAGGACGTCCTCGTCCACGCGGATCGTCACCCGCCGCTTGCGCGCCGAGCGCCGGCGCCAGATCTCGGTCCACTCCTTGGGGAACCGCTCCTCGCGGGTGATCTTCGAGTGCATGTCCCACTCGAACCTCCACAGGATCTCCAGCATCTCGTTCAGGTGGTTCCGCTCGCGCTTCGTCGTCGCCATCGCCGTCCTCCGATCCGGAGCGGTTCTCGGCGCGCGCGGTTAACGGGGCGTGAACAGGGGGAGGCCGCGCGTCTGCACGGGGGGCGCACGGGGGGTGCACGGGGGGCGCCCCCCCTCGGGCGCTACTCCCAGCCCCGGGCCAGCAGCCCCGCCGCCTCGGGCGCGAAGTAGGTCAGCACGCCGTCGCACCCGGCCCGTTTGAAGGCTCCAAGTGCCTCCATCATAACCTTTTCCCCGTCGATCCACCCGTGCTGCGCCGCCGCCCGGATCATCGCGTACTCGCCCGACACCTGGTAGGCGAACACGGGGATGTTGAATTCCGCCTTCGCCCGCCGGCACAGATCGAGATACGGCATCCCCGGCTTCACCATCACCATGTCCGCGCCCTCGGAAATATCCCGCGAAATCATACGCATGGCCTCGTCCCCGTTCATCGGGTCGATCTGGTAGGTCTTCTTGTCGCCCGTGAGCGCGCCCGCCGCCCCCACCGCGTCCCGGAACGGCCCGTAGAACCCGCTCGCGAACTTCGCCGCGTAGCTCATGATCGCAACGTGCTGATATCCCTCGGCTTCCAGCGCCCCCCGGATCGCCGCCACCCGCCCGTCCATCATGTCCGACGGCCCCAGGACGTCCGCCCCCGCCTCGGCCTGCGCAAGGGCCTGTCTCACGAGCGCTTCCACGCTCTCGTCGTTGACCACCTCGCCCCCCCGCACGATGCCGTCGTGGCCCCGCGCGTTGTAGGGATCGAGCGCCACGTCGGTCATCACCAGCACGTCCGGGCAGGCGGCCTTGATCGCCCGCGTGGCGCGGTTCGAGAGGTTGTCCGGGTTCCACGCCTCCTCGCACCCGTCGGTCTTTAGCGCGGCGTCCGTGTAGGGGAACAGGCACACGGCGCGGATCCCGAGCGCCCGCGCGCCCTCCACCGCCTCCACGATCCGGTCCACGGAGCGGCGCACCACGCCGGGCATGGACGGCACCTCCTCGAGCACGCCCTCGCCGTCGCGCACGAACAGCGGCCAGATCAGGTCGTCGGCCGAGAGCCGCGTCTCGCGCACGAGCGCCCGCATGGCGGGGGTGCGGCGCAGGCGGCGCGGGCGGGCGGCGGGGAAGGGGGCCATGATGCGCTCCGGTCACATTCGCGCCCGTGGCTCGCACGGCCCGCGCGCGCCTTCAACCGCCCCACTTGCTCCCGCCCGTGCTCTCCGCGACAACCCCGCCCGGAGCGCGGGAGGCCCCTTGGATTTCTTCTTCATCGAGACGGCCTTCGAGGTCATCGACATGCGGTCGTTCTCGAACCTCTGGTTCTGGATCGCGCTGGCCGTGATGTGGTCCACCGCGTCCTACTGGGTGGTGGGCGTGCCGCTCGACCTCGTGCGCCGCGCCGCCAAGGGCGACCGCGCCGCGCTGGCGGACGCGCACCAGCTCGGCACGATCCACGCCCGCCGGCTGATCCACGTGGCCGCCGTGTCGGGGCTTCTGATGACCGGCTTCACCTTCTTCGTCCTCACCGCGCTGGCGCTGCTCGGCTTCCTCTACCGGGTGGAGTTCGCGCAGGCGGTGTTCCTCCTGCTGCTGCCCATGTCGCTCGTGGGCTGGCTCAACCTGCGCACCGCGCGCCGGGTCGCCACCGTGCCGCCGCCGCTCCTTCCGGGCCTGATGCTCGGGCACCGGCGGGTGGTGCAGGGGATCGGGGTGGTGTCGATCTTCGTGACCTCGATGTGGGGCATGTGGACCAACGTGAACGCGAACGTGCTCGGCGGCTGAGGGGCGGGGGCAGCGCGCGCGGTTGACACCGTGCCCCCTGCGGATACCTCCGCCCCCATGGATGACGCCCCCTCCGACCTCGCCACCGTGCCGCTGCCCGCGGGCCACATCCGCGCCGGCGGCGCCCCCGAGGGCTTCGACGCCCGCGCCGTGCTGCGCGAGCTGGAGCGCGGGCACCCCGTGGTCCACGTGGCGCGCGACGACAAGCGCATGGAAGCCATGGCCGCCGCGCTGCGCTTCTTCGCCCCCGGCACTACGACGCTGCGCCTGCCGGCCTGGGACTGCCTGCCCTACGACCGCGTCAGCCCCGCCGCCGACATCTCGGCCGAGCGCATGGCCACGCTCACCGCGCTGGCCCACGGGCTGGGCGGCAAGCTCGTCATCCTCACCACGCTGAACGCGGTCGCCCAGCGGGTGCCGGCGCGCGCGACCCTGAAGGGCGCGGGCTTCGCGGCCCGGCTGAACCAGCGCATCGACGAGGACGCGCTGCGTAGCTTCCTCGTGCGCATGGGCTTCACGCAGACGCCGACGGTCACCGAGCCGGGCGACTGGAGCCCCCGCGGCGGCATCATCGACATCTGGCCGCCCGGCCAGCCCGCGCCCGTCCGGCTCGACCTCTTCGGCGACACGCTGGACGGGCTGCGCCGCTTCGACGCCGCCACCCAGCGCACCACCGAGCAGCTCGACGCGATCGAGCTGGCGCCCGTCTCCGAGGTGCTGCTCGACGGCCCTGCGATCACGCGGTTCCGGCAGGCCTACCGCATCGAGTTCGGCGCCGCCGGCACCGACGATCCGCTCTACGAGGCGGTCAGCGCGGGCCGCAAGGCGCAAGGGGCGGAGCACTGGCTCAGCTTCTTCCACGAGACGCTGGAGACGCTGCCCGACTACCTGCCCGATGCCGCCTTCGTGCTCGACGACGGTGCGCTGGCCCAGCAGGCCGAGCGCTGGACGCAGATCGTGGACATGTACGAGAACCGGCGCGAGGCGCTGCGCTCGCGCGCCCGCGTGGACAGCGTCTACAAGCCCGCGCCGCCCCAGGGGCTGTACCTCTCGCCCGAGGCCTTCGAGGCCGCGCTGGCGAAGCGCCGCACGCTGCACCTCTCGCCCTTCGCCGCGGCCCCGGGGCCGGGCGTGGTGGATCTCGGCGGTCGGGTGGGCCGCTCCTTCGCGCCCGAGCGCCAGCGCGAGGACGTCTCGCTGTTCGGCGCGCTGGCCGAGCACATCGCCGCCCGCCGCGCCGAGGGCGCCGTCGTCATCGCCTCCTACTCGGGCGGCGCGCGCGAGCGGCTGGAGGGCCTGCTCGACGACCAGGGCGTCGCGGGCATGAAGCCCGTG
This sequence comes from Jannaschia sp. W003, assembly GCF_025144335.1. Classification (NCBI taxonomy): domain Bacteria; kingdom Pseudomonadati; phylum Pseudomonadota; class Alphaproteobacteria; order Rhodobacterales; family Roseobacteraceae; genus Jannaschia; species Jannaschia sp. W003. The sequence goes on along the minus strand of NZ_CP083539.1, from coordinate 2,964,792 downwards.
CGACGCGCCGACGACGTCGCCAAGGGCGAGCTGGGCCTCGCGGTCTGGCCGTTGGAGCGGGGCTTCGAGGGGCCGCTCGGGAAGTCCCGTCTTACGGTCATCTCCGAGCAGGACGTGCTGGGCGAGCGGCTGATCCGCGGCCGCAAGCGCAAGCGCCGCGCCGAGAATTTCCTGACCGAGGCGCAGGGGCTGTCGGTGGGCGACCTCGTGGTCCACGTGGATCACGGCGTCGGCCGCTTCCTGGGGCTCGAGACCATCGAGGCGGCGGGCGCGCCGCACGAGTGCCTGGCGCTGGAGTACGCCGGCGGCGACCGCCTGTTCCTGCCCGTGGAGAACGTGGAGCTGCTCAGCCGCTACGGCCACGAGGAGGGGCTGCTCGACCGGCTCGGCGGCGGCGCGTGGCAGGCGCGCAAGGCCAAGCTCAAGGAGCGCATCCGCCAGGTCGCCGACCGCCTCATGCGCATCGCCGCCGAGCGCGCCCTGCGCCGCGCGCCCATCCTCGAGGCGCCCGCCGACATGTGGTCCGCTTTCGAGGCGCGCTTCCCCTACGAGGAGACCGATGACCAGCTCCAAGCCATCGAGGACGTGCGCGAGGGCCTGCGCTCGGGCCAGCCCATGGACCGGCTCGTGGTGGGCGACGTGGGCTTCGGCAAGACCGAGGTCGCCATGCGCGCCGCCTTCATCGCCGCCACCTCCGGCAAGCAGGTGGCCGTGATCGCGCCCACCACGCTGCTCGCCCGCCAGCACGCCAAGAGCTTCGCCGACCGCTTCCGCGGCTTCCCCCTCGTGGTGCGCCAGCTCTCGCGCTTCGTGTCCGCGAAGCAGGCCGCCGAGACGCGGGCGGGCATCCGGGAGGGCACCGTCGACATCGCCATCGGCACCCACGCGCTGCTGGCCAAGTCGGTGCAGTTCCACGACCTCGGCCTCCTCGTGATCGACGAGGAGCAGCGCTTCGGCGTGGGCCACAAGGAGCGCCTCAAGGAGATGCGCTCCGACGTCCACGTGCTGACCCTCTCGGCCACGCCGATCCCGCGCACCCTCCAGATGTCGCTCACGGGCGTGCGCGACCTCAGCGTGATCGGCACGCCGCCCGTGGACCGCCTCGCGATCCGCACCTACGTCTCGGAGTTCGACGGCGTCACCATCCGCGAGGCCCTCCTGCGCGAGCACTACCGCGGCGGCCAGAGCTTCGTGGTGGTCCCGAAGATCAGCGACCTGAGCGAGATGCAGGCCTTCCTGGAGGCGCAGGTGCCCGAGGTCAGCTTCGTGATCGCCCACGGGCAGCTCGCCGCGGGCGAGCTCGACGAGCGCATGAACGCCTTCTACGACGGCAAGTACGACGTGCTCCTGTCCACCACGATCATCGAGAGCGGCATCGACATCCCCACCGCCAACACCATGGTGATCTGGCGCGCCGACATGTTCGGGCTGGCCCAGCTCTACCAGATCCGGGGCCGGGTGGGGCGGTCGAAGACGCGTGCCTACGCCTACCTCACCACCAAGCCCCGCGCGAAGCTGACGCCCGCGGCCGAGAAGCGCCTGCGCGCGCTGGGCTCGATCGACGCGCTGGGCGCGGGCTTCAACATCGCCTCCCAGGACCTCGACATCCGGGGCGGCGGCAACATCGTGGGCGAGGAGCAGTCGGGCCAGAACGAGGTCGGGCACGAGCTCTACAACTCGATGCTGGAGGAGACGATCCGCAAGCTGAAGGCGGGCGACGCTGGGCTGGCGGACGCGCTGAGCGACGAGTGGTCGCCGCAGATCGCCCTCGGCGTCCCCGTCCTGATCCCCGAGGACTACGTGCCCGACCTCGACGTGCGCCTCGGCCTCTACCGGCGCCTGTCGGGGCTGGAGCGCAAGGTGGACCTGGAGGGCTTCGCCGCCGAGCTGATCGACCGCTTCGGCCCGCTCCCCCGCGAGGTGAACGTCCTGCTGCGCGTCGTGCGCATTAAGGCCATGTGCAAGCGCGCGGGCATCGAGAAGCTGAACGTCGGCGCCAAGGGCGCCACGGTTGAGTTCCACGGCAACCGCTTCGCCGACCCCGCGGGGCTGGTGGACTACCTGAAGTCTTGGAAGGGGGCGGCGCAGGTCAAAGGCGACCGCATCGTTATCAAGGCCGCCGCCGAGACCGAGGGCGAGCGCGTGAAGGGCGCCTTCGCCATCGCCCGCGATCTCGCGCGCGTGGCGCAGGGGGGAACCGCCGCCGCGGCGGGGGGTTGAGGCCCCGACCGGGGAGGGGCCGATGCTTGCGACGCTCGATGCGCGGGACGCCATCTACCTCGTGGTCGGTCTCGCCCTCTTCGCGCTGACCCTTCAACCCGCGCTGGGCAGCCGCCGCTGGTTCAACCTGCCCCTGTTCTACGTGCTGGCCGGAACACTGTTCGGCGGCATCGCGGTGATCCGCATCGACCCAGTGGCGGGCGGGCTGCAGGCCAAGGTGATCGAGCACGCCTCGGAGCTGATCGTGATCATCTCCCTGGCCGGCGCGGGGCTGGCCATCGACACCGTGGAATCGTGGCGCTCCTGGAACCCGACGTGGCGGCTGCTGCTGGTGACGATGCCGCTCACCATGGCGGCGGTGGCCTTCCTCGGCCACGCCTGGCTGGGGCTGACCCTGCCGGGCGCGCTGCTGCTGGCTGCCGCGCTCGCGCCCACGGACCCGGTCCTGGCCCGCTCCGTTCAGGTCTCGCCGCCCGGCCAGCGCGAGGAGCCGATGGAGGTCGCGCTCACCGCCGAAGCGGGGCTGAACGACGGGCTGGCCTTTCCGTTCGTTTACTTCGCCGTCCATGCCGCGGCCCTCGGCACGGGTGCCATGCTCGGCTCCGAGGCGTGGCTGTGGGACTGGATGTGGTTCGACCTGCTCTACCGCGTCGCGGCGGGCGTGGGCGTCGGCTTCCTCGTGGGGCGAGGCCTGTCCTGGGCGATCCTGTCGCGCTGGGGCGACGCCTCCACGGGGGCGTGGAACGCGGTGGTGGTGATCCTGGCCTCCACCATGCTGAGCTACGGCGCGGCCGAGGCGGTGGACGGCTACGGCTTCCTGGCCGTGTTCGTCGCCATGCGCTCGGGCCGCTCGCGCACCCGCGGCACCGAGGACGAGGGCTACGAGCGGTTCGCCCACCACGGCGCCGAGCAGCTCGAGGCGATCCTGCTCGCGGTGCTGCTGCTGTGGCTCGGCACGTTCATCGGCGGCGGCGCGCTGGCCGGGCTGCGCTGGCAGGAGGTGGCCTTCGCCTTGGCGCTCGTGCTGCTGATCCGGCCCGCCGCGGGGCTCGTGGCGCTGGTCGGCCTCGGGGGCGGGCTGAAGGGCAAGCGCAAGGTGGCGTTCTTCGGCATCCGCGGCATGGGCTCGGTGTTCTACATCGCCTACGCCCAGACCCACGCCGACTTCGTGTCGATCGACGCCGTGTGGCGCATCGCGGCCGTCACCATCGTGGCTTCGATCGTGATCCACGGCTACGCGGCGAACCTGCTGCTACCCGAGGACGAGCCGGACGAGGAGGTGCACCCCCACCGCCGCGGCGGGCGGCCCGGCGAGAACGGCTGACGAGCTACTCCCGCAGGCCCGCCGCCAGCCAGGATCCCACCGCCAGGAGCAGCGCCACGCCTGCCACGAGGGGCAGGGGCGTGCCGTCGAACATCAGCCCGATCGGCGTCGCCAGCACGATCGCCCCGAGGGTGGCCACGGCGCTGACGATCGAGGAGGCCGTGCCCGCCACGTGGCCCAGCGGCTCCATGGCGATGGCATTGAGGTTACCGATGGTCAGCCCGGCCAGCGCGAACGAGCCCACCTGCCACAGGAGGAACAGCGGGAAGCGCCCCGCCTCGGGGCCGAGGTGCCAGAGGGCCAGCACGACGAGGCTGAGCGCGAGGTGCGCCGCCAGCGCCCGGCGCAGCAGCCACAGCATGCCCAGCCGCTCCACCAGCTTGGCGTTCAGGAACGAGGCGCTGCCCGACACCAGCGCCACGGCGCCGAACCAAAGCGGGAACTCGTCGGCGCGCCCGAAGGTCGTCTCGTAGATCGGCTGCACCGACATGATGGTCGCGAAGAGCACCGAGAACACCACGCACTGCGCGGCCACGGCCCGGCGCACGTTCGGCAGCGACACCACCTCGCGCGCCGCCGCCATCTGCGGGCCGACCCGCAAGGAGCGCCTCCGCGCGGGCGCGAGCGTCTCGGGCTGGCGCAGGGCGAGCCAGAGGCTGGAGAGCGCCGAGAACAACACGAAGGACCAGAACACGCCGCGCCAGCCCGCGAGGGCGGCGATGCCGGCGCCGATGGAGGGCGCGATGGCGGGCACCAGCGTGAAGGTCATCATCACGAACGAGGCCACCCGCGCCATGCCGCGCCCGGCGTAGAGGTCGCGGATCATGGCCATCGCGGCCACGCGCGGGCCGGCCGCGCCGAGGCCCTGCAGCACCCGCGCCGCGACCACGCCCTCGAGCGTGGGCGCCACCGTGGCCAGCGCCGCGCCGAGGCAGTAAAGGGCCGCGCCCCCCAGCATCACCGCGCGCCGCCCCCAGGCGTCCGAGAGGGGACCGGCGAACAGCGTGCCCCCGCCCATGCCGAGCACGAAGCCCGACACCACGAGGCCCACGGCGTTCGGGGCACCGGGCGACAGCTCCGCCGCCATGGCGGGCAGGGCGGGCAGCATGGCGTCGATCGAGAAGGCGATGGTGGCGGCAAGCATCGCCATCAGCGCCACGAACTCCGGCATCGGCAACCGGCGCGCGGGCGCGTCCGTGAGGGCGGTCATGACGGGTCCGCGTCGTCCCGGACGCCCTGCTCGGCGAGCTGCCGCTGGAGGTCGTCGATGATGCCCTCCCAGCTCTCGGGGGGCTGCGCGCCCACCACCACGGCCTGGCTGGCGATCACGAAGGTCGGCACGCCGGTCACGCCGCGCGCGCGGGCGTGGGCGTCGCGGCCCCGGATGTCCTCGGCGTCGGCGTCCGAGGCGAGCAGGCGTTCCGTCATCGCGCGGTCCATGCCGCAACCCTCGGCCACGTCGAGCAGCACGCCATGGTCGCCGATGTCGCGTCCGGCCTCGAAGTAGGCGGCGAACAGCGCCTGCACCACGGGCGTCTGGCGTCCCTCCAGCCCGGCCCAGTGGATCAGGCGGTGGGCGTCGAGGGTGCTGGGCGTGCGCGCCATGCCGTCGAGGTTCAGCGACAGTCCGGCCTTTTCCGCGGCCTCGGCCACGGGGGCGTAGGCGCGCACCGCGCCCTCGCGCCCGCCGAACTTCCCTTCGAGGTAGGCACGCCGGTCCATGCCCTCGGGCGGCATGTCGGGGTTCAGCTGGAACGGGTGCCACTCTAGCGCGAAGGGGTGATCGGGGCGCGCCTCGAGGGCGCGGAACAGGTGGGCCTTGCCGATGTAGCACCAGGGGCAGATCGGGTCGGACAGGATGTCGAGCTTGAGCATGGGCGGCCTCGCGTGGCGAAGCGGCGAAGGTATGCTCCATCGCGGCGCGGCGAAACCCCCGCTTGCCCGCGGGCGGGCCGCCGTGCGAAGGGCGAGGGTCAGTTCCAGGTCCGAGGTCACGCATGACGACGATGGAGACGTTCGGCGCGGGCAAGCAGGATGCGCTCGCCCAGCTGGTCGACGAGGCGGAGTGGGTCTCGCTCGCGTCCACCGTGGGCGGCATGGGACGCTACGTGGTCGATCCGGCCGCGGGCGTGTGCCAGCTCGACACGGCGATGTCCTCGATCATCGGGACGGGCCCGGCGGGCACGCTGATGCCGCTCGAGGAGGCGCTGGGCAACGTGGCCGAGGCGGATGCGCCGCGGGTCCGCGCGGCGATCGAAGAGGCCGTGGGCGCGATCGGCGAGCCCGTGCGCGTCGAGTTCCAGTACGACCACCCCGACGGCCGGACGCTCAGCCTCGACAGTCACTTCCGCGCCGTGCGCGCCGGCGAGCGCACGCTGCTAGTGGGCCTGGCCCACGACGTCACCGACCTGCGCCGGGCGCGCGACACCTCGGAGATGCTGGCGCGCGAGATGGCGCACCGGCTCAAGAACGTGTTCGCGCTGGTGCAGGGCATGTTCAACATGGCCGCCCGCGGCGCCACCGACGTCGCCGCCCTGTCGGAGGGGTTCCGCGGCCGCCTGCAGGCGCTGGCGGCGGTGAACGCGCTGACCTTCGCGGGGCGCGAGCGGTCGGTCGCGCTCTCGGACCTCGTGGACGAGGTGCTGGGCCCGCTGGTGGAGGCCGGCCGCGTCGAGGTCCGCATCGAGCCGTTCGCGCTGAACGGCCCCGCGGCGCAGACCGTGGTGCTGGCGCTCAACGAATTGATGACCAACGCGGTGAAGCACGGCGCGCTGCGCGACGAGGGCGGCACGGTGCGCGTCGAGATCACGGTCGAGGGCCCCGACTTCGTGTTCCGCTGGCACGAGAACGCGACCCATCCCGTCGAGGCGCCCACGGGGCGCGGCGGCTTCGGGATGCGGGTGCTCCAGACCATGACCGTGGCGACCTTCGAGGGGCGCCCCACCTTCGACTGGCGCCCCGAGGGCCTGCGCTTCGAGTGCCACTGGAACGCCGCCGAGTTCAGCGACGTCTCCCTGGGCAAGCCGGGGAGCTGAGCCGCTAGCGCAGCTCCGCGCGGATCAGCTTGCCGTTCGGGTTGCGCGGCAGGCGCTCGCGCCGCAGCCACATGCGCGGCTGCTTGTAGCGCGCGAGGCGGGCCGCGGCGTGGGCGTCGGCGGCCGCCTGGTCGAGCGGCGGGCCGACGTAGTAGGCGGCGAGCACCGTCGCCCCGCCGTCGGTGCGAACCTCGCCCACCGCCACGTCCTCCACGGGCAGGCCCGCGAGCGCGGCCTCCACCTCCACGGGCGAGACCCGGTAGCCGCCGGGGTTGAGCATGGCGTCGGCGCGGCCCAGATGGCGGATCGCGCCGTCCCCGGCCTCCTCCACGAGATCGCCGGTGGGGAACCACTCGCCTTCGGGCGCCCGCGGCGCGCCGTCCTCCCAGTAGCCCAGCATCAGCCCGGGATCGCCGCGCCCGACCTCCAGGTGCCCGTCCCGCACCCGCGCCACGCGGCCCGGCTGGACGTGGCCGCTCCAGCCCTCGGGGGCGGGGCGGGCGGGGGAGCCGGACACGAAAGTGGAGCACTCCGACATGCCGAGCGCCTCGTGCACGTCCGTCCCCGTCGCCTCGCGCCAGGCCGCGCGCGTGGCCGGGGGCAGGGCCTCGCCGGCGCTGAGGCCGTGGCGCAGGGCGGGGAGGGGCGGGATCGCGCCGCGCAGGAGGCGGCGATAGACGCCGGGCGCGGCGGCAAAGATCGTCGCGCCGTGCTCGGCCATGAGGGTGGGCAGGGCCTCGGCGGCGGTATCAGGCGCGGGGATCAGCGCGGTGGCGCCGATGGCCCACGGGTCCAGGAGGCCCGTGCCCAGCGTGTAGGTCCAGTTGAACGCGCCCGCGTGGAGCATCCGGTCGCTCGCGCGCAGCCCGTACCAGCCCTCCCACATGGCGCGGCGCGCCAGCACGGCGCGGTGGGCGTGAGCCACGGCCTTCGGCGCGCCGCCCGAGCCGGAGGTGAACACGAGGTAGCCCAGCCGCTCGGCGTCGCCGCGCGGCCAATCCGCGAACGGCAGGGCGGGGCCGTCGAGGTCGGCCGCCTCCACGGCGCGCACGCCGGGCGGCAGGGCGATGCCCGGTTCGTGGACGGCAAGGGCAGGGGCGATGCGCTTGGCCATGGGGCCGATCTCGGCCTCGGTCAGCAGCGCCGAGGTTGGCACGGGCACCAGCCCCGCTGCGGCGCAGGCGAGGTGCGTGACGGGGAAGTCGGGCGAGTTGCCGAGGCGCAGCAGGACGCGCGCGCCCCCGGGCAGGCCGAGGGCCGCGAGCGCCCCGGCCCGCCGCTCCACCGCCCGGAGCAGCGCGCCGTGGGAGAGGCGCGGCCCGCCGCCGAGCACCTCCAGCGCGGGGTGGTCGGGACGCGCGCGCCCGGCATCGAGCACGTAGGCGGCGAGGTTGAAGCGGGCGGGGTCGCGTTCGGTCATGGGCCGAGAGGTGGCGCGCGGCGCGGGCGGGCGCAAGAACGGAAAACGGGCGCCCGAGGGCGCCCGTCCGGTCCCGTGAGCGGGTGGGATCAGTTCAGCGCGAGGTCGGTGATCTTCGGCGTCCAGGCGCCCTCGGGTGCCTCCGTGATCACCGGGTCCGAACCGCCCGCCAGCAGCGTGTCGACGGTGCGCTGGTAGTCGGCCTCGTCGAGCGCGCCGTTGGAGCCGGCGGTCAGCTTGGCGATCTCGCGCATCATGCGCTGCTGGTGCGCCTCGGTCTGCGCGCCGGTCTCGTCGTTCTCGAGCACGATGGCGGCCGCCTCGTCGGGGTTCTCCTCGGCGTACTTCCAGCCCTTCATCGAGGCGCGCACGAAGCGGACCATCTTGTCGGTGAACTCGGGGTCGGCGAGGTTCTCCTCCAGCACGTAGAGCCCGTCCTCGAGGGTGGCGACGCCCTGGTCCTCGTACTTAAAGGTCACCAGCTCGTCCTCGGAGACGCCCGCGTCCAGCACCTGACCGTACTCGTTGTAGGTCATGGTCGAGATGCAGTCCGCCTGGCGCTGCAGGAGCGGATCGACGTTGAAGCCCTGCTTGAGCACCTCGACGCCGTTCTCGTCCTTGCCGTCGGTCTCGAGCCCGAGCTGGGCCATCCAGGACAGGAACGGGAACTCGTTGCCGAAGAACCAGACGCCCAAGGTGCGGTTCGCGAGGTCCTCGGGGGACTCGATACCTACGTCGGCCCAGCAGGTGAGCTGCATGCCCGACGACTTGAAGGGCTGGGCGATGTTCACCAGCGGCAGGCCCTTCTCGCGCGCGGCGAGGGCGGCGGGCATCCACTCGACGGTCACATCCGCGCCGCCGCCCGCAATCACCTGCGTGGGCGCGATGTCGGGGCCGCCGGGCAGGATCGTGACGTCGAGGTTCTCCTCCTCGTAGAAGCCCTTGTCCTTGGCCACGTAGTAGCCTGCGAACTGGGCCTGCGTGACCCATTTGAGCTGGAGCGTGACCTCATCCATGTGCGCGTCCGCCATGGCGGCGGGGGCGGCCAGCGCCCCGAGGGCCAGCCCTGCGATCAGGTGTCTCATGTCGTCTCTCTCCCGGTTGTGGTGGCCCGTCTCTAGCGGCGGGCTCTCTGCGATGGATGCCAGAACGTCAGCCGCTTTTCGAGCGCGGCGATGGCGGCGTAGCTGAGCGAGCCCACGAGGGCGGCGGCCACGATCTCGGCCCAGACCATGGGCAGGTTCAAGCGCCCGACCTCGGTCGAGATGCGGAAGCCCATGCCGACGGTGGGGCTGCCGAAGAACTCGGCGACGATGGCGCCGATCAGGGCGAGCGTGGTGGCGATCTTGAGGCCGTTGAACACGAAGGGCAGCGCGGCGGGGATGCGGAGGTACCAGAGCGTCTGCGCGGTCGTGGCGGCATAGGTGTGCATCAGGTCGCGCTGCATCGCTCCGGTGTCGGCGAGGCCCGCGACGGCGTTCACGAGGACCGGGAAGAACACCATCACGACGACCACGGCGGCCTTCGACTCCCAGCCGAAGCCGAACCACATCACGAGGATCGGCGCGGTGCCCACGATCGGCAGGGCGGCCATGAAGTTGCCCACGGGCAGCAGCCCCCGGCGCAGGAAGTCGGAGCGCGCGACGAGGAGGGCGGCGCCGATGCCCGCGCCGCAGCCGATCAGCCAGCCGGACAGTGCGCCCTTGAGGACGGTCTGCACCACATCCTCCCACAGGGTGGGCAGGTTGAGGGCGACGGCCTCGGCGATCTGGGTGGGCGCGGGCAGGATCACCTCGGGCACCGCGAACAGACGCACGCCCGCCTCCCAGAGGATCAGCAGCGACAGGCCGAAGAGGGCGGGCGCGGCCCAGCGGCCGGGCCGGGTCCGCGCGAGGCGCACGTTTCCGGCCCAAAGCGCGGCCCAGAGGGCGAGGAGGCCGACGGCGCTCATCGGGCCAGCCCCATGCGGGCGAGGACCACACGCTCGATCAGCGAGAGCAATGCCACGAGGAGCGCCGCGACCAGGGCGGCGGCGAAGAGCGCGGACCAGATCTGCACGGTCTGCCCGTAGTAGCTGCCCGCCAGCAGCCGCGCGCCGAGGCCGCGCACGGCGCCGGTGGGCAGCTCGCCCACGATGGCGCCCACGAGGGCTGCCGCGACCGCGATCTTGAGCGAGGCGAAGAGGTAGGGGGCCGAGGCGGGCAGACGCAGGCTCACGAGGGTGCGCAGCTGGCTCGCGCTCCAGGTCCGCATGAGGTCGAGGTCGGCGGGCGAGGGCGCGCGCAGGCCCTTCACCATGCCCACCGTGACCGGGAAGAAGCTGAGATAGGCCGAGATCGCCGCCTTGGGCAGCAGGCCCTGCACCCCGATCGAGTTCAGGACCACGATGATCATGGGCGCGATGGCGAGGATCGGGATGGTCTGCGAGGCGATGGCCCAGGGCATCACGCTGAGGTCCATGACGCGGGAATGGACGATGCCGATGGCGAGCAGGATGCCCAAGCCGGAGCCGATGGCGAAGCCGAGCAGGGTGGGGGCGAGGGTGAGGCCCGCGTGGAACACGAGGCTGCGCTTCGAGGTCACCGGCAGGCCCACGGTCGAGGACCACAGCTCGGCCGCCACCTGATGGGGTGCGGGCAAGCGGGCGCGGTCCTGCGCGAAGGCGCGCGCCGTGGCCTCGGCGGGGTTGGCGAGGGCGATGGCGAGCCCGCCCATGGAGCGCCGCTCGGCGGCCGTCGCCGGGGTGACGGCGATGCCGGCGCGCTCGGCCTCGAGCACCGACTGCTGGGCGTTCATGGGGATGCAGGCGAGGTACCAGAGCGCGACGAGGCCGGCGACCACCACCAGCACGGGCACGAGGGTGTGGGTCATGGCCCGCACCCGCAGCGCCACGCGGCCCGAGCGGCCGATCCCCGCGGCGGGGGCGGAGAGCGGCGCGTCGGTCACCGGCTCCTCCAGCGGCGGATCAGGCGAACGGCGGAAACCACCGCCACCAGCAGCGCGAGCGCGTCCGTGACCGGGTTCCGCATCGCCGCGAAGCGCTCCGCAAACAGGAACACCGCGGCGGCCAGCAGCCCCAGAACGTCGCCGGCGGCGGAGCCCATGGCGCGGCTCATGCCGCCTCCATCCCCTCGCGCAGCCCTTCGCGGACGCGGTGGGCGACGGCGAGGAACTCGGGCGTGTCGCGGATGTCGAGGGGGCGCTCCGTCGGCAGCGGCGAGTCGATCACGTCGGTGATGCGCCCGGGGCGCGGGGACATGACCACGATCTTGGTGCTCAGGTACACCGCCTCGGGGATCGAGTGGGTTACGAAGAGGATGGTCTTCTGCGTGCGCGCCCAGAGCCGCAGCAACTCCTCGTTGAGGCGGTCGCGCACGATCTCGTCGAGGGCGCCGAAGGGCTCGTCCATCAGCAGGAGGTCGGCGTCGAAGCCGAGGGCCCGGGCGATCGAGGCGCGCTGCTGCATGCCGCCCGAGAGCTGCCAGGGATACTTGTTCTCGAAGCCCCCCAGCTCGACCAGCTCCAGCACCCGGCGCATCCGCTCGCGGCGCTCGGCCTTGGAGAAGCCCATGATCTCCAGCGGGAGCGTGACGTTCCGCCCGATGGTGCGCCACGGGTAGAGCCCGGCAGCCTGGAACACGTAGCCGTAGGCGCGCGCGCGGCGGGCCTCGTCGGGGGTCATGCCGTTGACCGCGAGGGTGCCGCCGGTGGGGGTCTCGAGGGCCGCCACGCAGCGCAGGAACGTGGTCTTGCCGCAGCCCGAGGGTCCGATGAAGGAGACGAACTCGCCGGGGGCCACGTCGAGGGAGACGTCGCGCAGTGCGTCGACGGGGCCGTCGCCGGTCTGGAAGGTGAGGTCGAGGGATTGGGCCGATACCACCGGGTTCACGTCTGCCATAGCTTACCTTCCGCGAACTCGATGCTGTTGCCCGCCGGGTCGCGCACGTAGATCGAGCGCGCGCCGTTCGGCCATGCGAAGTCGGCTTCGATGGCGACGCCCGACATCTCCAGCCGCGTGCGCCATTCGTCCAGCGCCGGCCCGTCCGCCCGGAAGCAAAGGTGACCCGGCCCCCGTGCCCCGTGGGGCGGGACCGGAAGCGCGCCCTCGCGCGGGGGCCGTTCGGTGGCGGCAGGGTCGAAGATCAGCACCACGCCCTCGCCGCAGCGGAAGAACACGTGCCGCCCCTCGACCTCCACAATTCGTTCCATCCCGAGCAGGCCGCCGTAGAAGCGCTTCGCGGCCGCGAGGTCGTCGGCATAGAGAGCGCTTTCAAGGACGGCTTCGGGGGGCACGGGATGCTCAAACCCCCGCCGGAATGTTCATCGGATCGCGCTCGATCTTCCTCGGCGTGTTCAGCGCCTTCCACCTCGACAGCGCCTTCGCCGCCGATGCGAACGGCGGCCGCCGAACGAATTTCCCCCGCCCCGGCTGGGGCTGCGAGTTCTGGCCCCAGGCCCAGATCACCTCGCCGCGGGACAGGGTGTAGCGGGGGGCGGCCTTCAGCTCCATGCCCTCGAACACGTTGTAGTCGATGATCGACTTCTGGGTGTTCACCGAGACGGTCCGGTGGATCGACGGATCCCAGACCACGATGTCGGCATGGCCGCCCACGGTGATGCTGCCCTTCATGGGGTAGATGTTCAGGATCTTGGCGATGTTGGTGGAGGTGACGGCCACGAACTCCTCGGGCGTCAGGCGCCCGGTCTCGACGCCCTGCGTCCAGAGCACGCCCATGCGCTCCTCCAGCCCGCCGGTGCCGTTGGGGATGCGGGTGAAGTCGTCGACCCCCATGCGCTTCTGCTCGTCCGAGAAGGCGGCGTGGTCGGTGGCGACCACCTGCAGCGAGCCCGAGGCAAGGCCGGCCCAGAGGGAGTCCTGGTGGTCCTTGGAGCGGAACGGCGGGCTCATCACCCGGCGCGCGGCGTACTGCCAGTCCTTGTCGAAATACTCGGTCTCGTCGAGCGTCAGGTGCTGGATCAGCGGCTCGCCGTAGACACGCATGCCCTTCTGGCGCGCGCGGCGGATCGCCTCGTGGGCCTGCTCGCAGGAGACGTGGACGATGTAGAGCGGCACGCCGGCGGCATCCGCGATCATGATGGCGCGGTTCGCGGCCTCGCCCTCGACCTCCGGAGGGCGCGAGTAGGCGTGGCCCTCGGGGCCGGTGATGCCGTCGGCGAGCAGCTGCTCCTGCTTGGCCGCCACGATGTCGCCGTTCTCGGCGTGGACCAGGGGCAGGGCGCCCAGCTCGGCGCAGCGGCGGAACGACGCGAACATCTCGTCGTCCTCGACCATCAGCGCGCCCTTGTAGGCCATAAAGTGCTTGAAGGTGTTGACGCCCCGCTCGCGCACCACGGTCTCCATCTCGGACCAGATGCGCTCGTTCCAGCCGGTGATCGCCATGTGGTAGGAGATGTCGGTGCAGATCTGCCGCTCGGACTTCCGGTCCCACGCATCCAGCGCGGACAGGAGCGAGCCGTCCTCGCCGGGCAGGCAGAAGTCGACCAGCATGGTGGTGCCCCCAGCGGCGGCGGCGAAGGTGCCGCTCTCGAAGGTCTCGGCCGCGGTGGTGCCCATGAAGGGCATCTCCAGGTGGGTGTGCGGGTCGATGCCGCCGGGCATGACGTAGGCGTCCGAGGCGTCGATGGTCTCGTCGCCGCGCAAGCCTTCGCCGATCTCGACGATGGTCTCGCCCTCGACGAGCACGTCGGCCTTCCACTGGCGGTCGGCGGTGACGATCGTGCCGTTCTTGATGACTTTGCTCATCCGAGCCCTCCTGTTCGCCCCCCGCCGGGGCCGTTCCGTGTTGCGATCGCGCCCCTAGCCGATGCAGTAGTGCCCGCCGTCGGGGCGGCGCACGGGGTAGAGCGTGCCGTCCAGCTCGTAGGCGTAGCACCCGTCGCGCTCACGCACGTCGGCCTGCGCCACGCCGCGGGGCAGCAGCGCATCGATGGCGAGGGGCAGGGGATAGTCGATGGGCACGTAGCCGGCCGGATCGAGCGGGCCGGACGGCGCCGGCACGCAGGCCGCGAGCGCGGCGGCGAGCGCGAGGCCCGCCGCCCCACGTCGCGGGGTCAGGCCGCGGCGCCGCGTTCGCACAGGGGCCGGCCGGGCGTCAGCTCCACCGGGAACTCCTGCCCTGACTGCCGGAAGTACCAGCAGCCGTCCCGCCGCAGCACGTCGCCGGACGGGACCGAGGCCGGCACGCGGCTCAGCACCACCTTCGGAACGGAGGTCCGCCCGGCCTCCACGCCGGAGGATCCCGCCGGCCCCGTCGGCGCCGGGGCGCCGCAAGCCGAGAGAAGGGCGAGCGCCGCGAGGGCGGGGAGGATTCGTGCTGTCATGGAAACGTCTCCGGTGGACCAGGCGCAGCAGCGCCGCGCAGAGGGTGGCAGGGCCGCGGATGCCGATCAACCGCGCGATCCTCAAGACACCACCTCGGCCGATTCCAGCACCGCGCCCAGCAGCACGTCGGTGCCCGCCTGCGCCCACTCCCGGCTGATCTCCTCGGCCTCGTTGTGGCTCAGGCCGTCGACGCAGGGGCACATGATCATGGCCGTGGGCGCGACCCGGTTGATCCAGCAGGCATCGTGGCCGGCGCCCGAGATGATGTCGCGGTGGGAGTGGCCCAGCCGCTCGGCCGCGGCGCGCACGGCGGCGACGCAGCCCTCGTCGAAGGCGACAGGGTCGAAGCCGCCGACCTTCTCCAGCTCGACCCCAAGGCCCATCTCGCCGCAGATGCGCTCGGCCTCCGCCTTCAGCCGCGCCTCCATGTCCTCGATCACCGCGAGGTCGGGCGAGCGGAAGTCGACCGTAAAGACGACTTTGCCCGGAATCACGTTGCGCGAGTTGGGGTGCACGTCGATGTGGCCCGCCGCGCCGACCGCGTGGGGGGCGTGGCTCAGCGCGATGGCGTTCACCGCCTCCAGGATGCGCGCCATGCCGAGGCCCGCGTCGCGGCGCATCGGCATCGGGGTGGAGCCGGTGTGGCTGTCCTTGCCGGTGACGGTCACCTGCGTCCACGACAGGCCCTGCCCGTGGGTCACGACGCCGATGTCGACGTCCTCGGCCTCCAGGATGGGCCCCTGCTCGATGTGCAGCTCGAACATGGCGTGGATGTCATCCCGGCGGGCGCCCACCTCCTCGGCGCCGCGCCAGCCGATGCGGTCTAGTTCGTCGCCGAAGCGTTTGCCTTCGGCGTCGGTGCGGTCCTCGCACCACCCTTGCGTGTGGACCCCGGCGAACACGCCCGAGGCCAGCATGGCGGGGGCGAAGCGAGTGCCCTCCTCGTTGGTCCAGTTGACCACCACGATGGGGCGGCGGGTCTTCACGTTCAGGTCGTTGAGGGTCCGCACGACCTCCAGCCCGCCGAGCACGCCGAGCACGCCGTCGTACTTGCCGCCCGTGGGCTGGGTGTCGAGGTGCGAGCCGACATAGACCGCCGGCAGGTCCTCGGTGCCCTCGCGGCGGGCGAACATGTTGCCGATGGCATCCACGCCCATGGTGCAGCCCGCGGCCTCGCACCAGCGTTGGAACAGGGCGCGGCCCTCGGAGTCGGCGTCGGTCAGGGTCTGGCGGTTGTTGCCGCCCGCCACGCCGGGGCCGATCTTCGCCATCTCCATGAGGCTGTCCCACAGCCGCTCGGCGTCGATCCGAAGGTTGCTCCCGTGCGCGCCGTCCATGCTGTTCCCCTCATATTTGACCGCTTGGTCAAATCGACGCTACCACGGGGCGGCATTCAGTCAACCGCCGCGCGCATCGCCGCGCACCGCGGGCTGGACGGGAGAGCCCGGGCAGGGAAGGATGGGGCCATGGACGACAGCGGCGGGGGCACTCGCATCCAGCGGCGCAACCGGGCGCGCATCCTCGACGCCGCCATCGAGGTGTTCGCGGCCGAGGGCTTTCGGGGCGCCACCCTCGACGGGCTGGCCAAGGCGGCCGGGCTGTCGAAGCCTAACCTCCTCTACTACTTCGCGTCCAAGGAGGCGGTGTACGTCGCCCTCCTCGACACGCTCCTCGACACTTGGCTCGATCCGCTGCGGGCACTGGATGCCGACGGCGAGCCGATGGCCGAGATGCTGGCCTACGTGCATCGCAAGCTGGAGCTCGCGCGCGACTACCCCCGCGAATCGCGCCTCTTCGCGGGCGAGATCCTGCGCGGCGCGCCGATGCTGGAGTCGGAGCTGCGCGACCTGCGGGCGATGGTCGACGAGAAGGCGGCCGTGATCGCGGGGTGGATGGAGGCGGGGCGCCTCGCGCGGCTCGACCCGCATCACCTCGTGTTCTCGATCTGGGCGCTGACGCAGCACTACGCAGATTTCGAGGCCCAGGTGCGCGCGGTGCTGGGCCGAAACCGCGACCCCTGGAGCGAGGCGGAGCAGGAGCTGGAGGTACATTTCCGGCGGGTGCTGGCGCCGTAGCGCCCAGCAGGCGGAACAAAGCCCGGAGTTTTCCGACCCTTGCCGTTCTCGGAACGGCGACAATCGCTTGCGGGCGCAATCGGGCCTCGATAATCAGGGGGAACGGCCCTACATCATGCTCGAGCGCGAGCCGAAGATCGGCGGTTCGGTCTTGATCCGCCCTCGACAACAGTGAGCTGCCCCATGAGACGTCTGCTGCCCGTGATCCTCGCATCGTTCGCCCTGCCGTCCGCGGCGGTGGCGGCGACGACCATGTCCGGCTCCTCCGACATCGTGTTCGTGGGCGCACCGGCGGGTGGGAACGCCGTCGGCGCCGCACCCGCCCGGGCGTCCGGAGTGGCAGGGTCCGCGAAGCGCGGCGGCGCGTCGTCCTCCTCGGTGGCGGGCCCCGTGGGCCGGACCGCCAGCCTGGGCGCCTCCGGCTCTGCGGGAGCGGGCGGAGGCCGCGGCGCGAGTGGTGGCGGTTCGGGCGGAGCGGGCGCTTCGGGTGGGGCCAACCCCGTGGCTGCGCTCGCCTCGAGCGGCGCCGGGACCGTCGGGACCATCGCTTCGGGCGGCGCGGGTTCGATCGGGGCGCTCGCTTCGGGTGGCGTCGCGCAGTCCCGTGCCAGCGATCCTGACAGCGACGGGCCCGTTGGCGGCGAGACCCCCTCCGATGTCGCGGGGGCAGGCAACGGCTCGGGTCTGACCGCGCCGGTCGACCTGCTCCTCGGTGGTCTCGCCGGCGGGCCGACCGCCGCCACGCCGAACCCGGCGGAGCTGGAAATCGGCTCGGCCGCCCCCCGCGACGCGGGCGTGCTGGCGCCGCTCCTGCAGCAGGTCGCCTTCGTCGGCGGCGATGCGGCAGCCGCGGACCCGGTGCAGGACGTGGTGCCCACCCCCGTGCCGATGCAGGCCGTGCTCGGCACGATGGACGACGCCGGGTTGTTCAAGGACGCGGGCTCGCTCTCGGCATCGGTCTCGCAGGCCTCGATCGTTGGCTTCTCGCCGGTTCCGCTGCCGGCGTCGGCGTTCCTGCTGCTCGGCGCGTTCGGCACGCTCCTCGTCGCGAGACGGCGCCGGACCGCCGCCACGGCCTGACACCAAAAGGCGCGAGGGACGGCCATGTGCCGTCCCCCACCGCCGGCGTCTACATCCGGCGCGCCTTCGCGCCCAGCTCCTCGGTGATTACCCGAAGCTCCGCCTCCAGCACCCGGTCCGAGAAGGCCGTGGGCGTGCGAAGAACTTGGCCCGCTTCCGCGTCGAGCACCCCGAAGGTCGCGCCGTCTATATCCGCGAACGTCTCCCCCATGATGCGCGCCACCGCGCCGGCCTGATCGCGGCGCAGGCGCGGCGCCTCGCGCCCGTAGACCGCGATCACGTCGAGCCGGCCATGGCGCCCCTCGATGGCGATCTCCGGTGCCACCTCGATCTCCAGCGCCCCGCCCGGCGCCCGCCACACGCCCGAGGGCGGCGGCACCATCCGGCCCCCCTGGCGGTCGAGCCAGTCGGCCACGCGCTCGAACACCTCGCCGTTGCGCCGGAGCATGGACTGGGTGGACGTCGCCTCGATCCCCTCCAGCGCCTCCCCGCGCCCGAGCCCCTCGATGGCGTAGGCACGCAGTGCGTCGCGGAACGGGGCGTAGAAGTCGAAGTCGCGGTGGCGGTGCCCGTCGAGCGATCGGAGCTGGTCGCCCACGTCGCGGGTGATCAGGCTGAGGAACGAGGAGAGCCGCAGCGTGAGACGGGGCCGCGGCTCGGGCGCGGGCCGGACGTGTCGCTGCTCGGGAGCGGAACGGGCCATGGAGTGAAAATAGGGGGCGGGACCCCCGCGTCGAGAGGTCGTCGTCCCGCCCCAGGGCAGGGCGGGCCGCGCGGCGGGTCCGTGCACGCTGCCCGAGGGATCGGGGCGAAAATCGACAGCGGAGCGGCGTCGTGGTAGGCTGACGCAGCGTCAACTACGGGTCGGCGCGATGGGGAGGACGATACCATGAAGATCAAGACGAGCCTAGTCGGCGCCTTCGCGTGCATTGCCGCTCCGCTCGCGTGGGCGGGGGAGATGACGGTCTCGGGCACCGGGCACGGCCAGGCCGACAACACCATGCACGCGGTCGCCGAGGGGCACATGCTCGTGGAGCTCCGCACGATCTACGACGATTTCCAGCTCGACGATCCCGCGAACCCGATGAACGGAATGACCGGACCGTGCTTCGGCGCGATGGAGGTGAAGGCCGGTGCCGTCGCGGGGGGCGGTCGCTGCCTCTACACCGACGCGGACGGCGACATGGTCAGCATGCAGTGGACGCCGAGCGGCCTCGGCGCGGACGGCGCGGTCACCGGCGACTGGTCGGTCACGGGCGGGACCGGCAAGTGGGTCGAGGCGAGCGGCAGCGGCGACTTCTCGTCGCTGACCGACCCGGGCACGGGACGGAACGTCAACACCGTCAGCGGGACGGTGACGCTGCCCTGACCGGGGCAGCCACGCCCGCCGGCGGGCGAACGCGGACGCGGCGCCCCCCTCCGAAGCGCCTCGCCTAGGCAAGTGGATCGCAGGTCGCCGGCCGGGGACCGGGCGGAACTACTCCGCGGCCACGCGCGTCGCCGGGTTGTTCGGGTGCGTGGTCCAGTCCGCCGGCTCGGCCTCCACGGTGCGGCCCGTGCGCGGGTCGACGGTGCCGGGCGCGAGGCGCTCCATGGTGATGCAGTCCTCCACGGGGCAGACGTCGACGCACAGGTTGCAGGCCACGCATTCGGCGTCGATCACCTCGAAGGTGCGGCCGGGGCCGACCCCGATGGCCTGGTGGCTGGTGTCCTCGCAGGCGGCGTAGCAGCGGCCGCACTTGATGCAGAGATCCTGGTCGATCCGTGCCTTGGTCACGTAGTTGAGATTGAGGTGCTTCCAGTCGGTGACGTTGGACACGGCGCGGCCGCGGAAGTCCTCGATTGAGGCATAGCCCTTCTCGTCCATGTATCGCTCGAGGCCCGCCGTCAGCTCCTTGATGATGCCGAATCCGTAGGTCATCGCCGCGGTGCAGACCTGCACGTTGCCGCACGACAGGGCGATGTACTCGGCCGCGTCGCGCCAGGTGGTCACGCCGCCGATGCCCGAGATGGGAAGGCCGCGCGTCTCCTCGGCGCGGGCGATCTCGGAGACCATGCTCAGGGCGATGGGCTTCACCGCCGGGCCGCAGTAGCCGCCGTGGGAGCCCTTGCCGTCGATGGTCGGCTCGGGCGCGAAGCTGTCGAGGTCCACGGAGGTGATCGAGTTGATCGTGTTGATCAGCGACACCGCATCCGCGCCCCCGCGCTTCGCCGCCGCGGCGGGCTTGCGGATGTCGGTGATGTTGGGGGTCAGCTTCACGATCACGGGCATGCGGGTGTACTGCTTGCACCAGCGGGCGACCATCTCGATGTACTCGGGCACCTGGCCCACCGCCGAGCCCATGCCGCGCTCGGACATGCCGTGCGGGCAGCCGAAGTTCAGCTCGATCCCGTCGGCGCCGGTCTCCTCGACGCGGGGCAGGATGGCGCGCCAGGCCTCCTCCTCGCAGGGCACCATGATCGAGGCGATCAGCGCTCGGTCGGGGTAGTCGCGCTTGACCGCCTTCATCTCGCGCAGGTTCACCTCCAGCGGGCGGTCGGTGATCAGCTCGATGTTGTTGAGGCCGAGCAGGCGGCGGTCGGCGCCGTGGATCGCGCCGTAGCGGGGGCCGTTGACGTTGACGACCGGCGGGCCCTCGGCCCCCAGCGTCTTCCAGACCACGCCGCCCCATCCGGCCTCGAAGGCGCGACGGACGTTGTACTCCTTGTCGGTGGGCGGCGCCGAGGCCAGCCAGAACGGATTGGGGGAGCGAATGCCCACGAAGTCGGCGGAAAGGTCGGCCATGGCGGTCTCCTCAGGCGGCGGCGATGGCGGCGCGGGGGGGCGCGGCCTCGGTGGCGGGGGGCGCCTCGTCGGGAACGAGGGCCAGCATGCGGATCAGGCGGCCCAGCTCCGGCAGCGTGGTCCAGTGGCGCGAGCGGAACGCGATGCGGGGGCGGGGCACCTCAGCGCCCTCCGCCCGAGGGCACGGGCATCCGATCATGGGGCGCCTGGCCATGAGGCGGGGCGTCGATGCCGCGCAGGGGCTCGCCGATCGCGGGGCGGTTGGCGGCCGGCCGGGCGCCGGTGAGCGCGGCGTGGATCGCCTCGGCGGCGTCGCGGCCTTGCGCCACCGCGGTGACGGTGAGGTCCTCGCCGCCCGCGGCGCAGTCGCCGCCCGCCCAGACGCCGTCGAGCGAGGTGCGGCCCGCGGCATCGACGGCGATCTTGCCGCCGTCGAGGGCGAGGCCTTCCACCGCCTCCAGCCGCTGGCCGATGGCGCGGAACATCTGGTCGGCGCGAACGGTGACGGTCTCGCCGGTGGCGGTCATGTCGGGGTTCAGCACGTCGAGCACCACGCCGCGCAGGCGCCCGCCCTCGGCCTCCAGCGCCTTCGGGGCCACGCCGAACATCAGGCGCACGCCGTGCGACGCGGCCAGATCCTGCTCCCAGCGGCTCGCGGGCATCTGGGCGCGGTCGCGGCGGTAGGCGATGGTCACGGTGTCGGCGCCGAGCAACTTGGACTGCACGGCCGCATCGACGGCCGTCATGCCGCCGCCGATCACCACGACGTGGCGGCCGATGGGCAGCTGCGTGAGGTCGTCCTGCTGGCGCAGGGCGGCGATGAAGTCGACGGCGTTCTCGGCGCCCGCGGCCTCCTCGCCCTCCAGCCCGAGGCGTCCGACCCCGGCGAGGCCGATCCCGAGGAACACCGCGTCGAAGTCCGCGCGAAGCTGCTGGAGCGTCAGCCCGTCTCCGATGGCGCGGCCCGTCTCCACGGCGATGCCCCCGATCTTGAGGAGCCAATCCACCTCGGCCTGCGCGTAGCCGTGGGGCGTCTTGTACTGGGCGATGCCGTACTCGTTGAGCCCGCCGGGCTTGGGCTTAGCGTCGTAGAGAGTGACGGCGTGCCCGTGCATCGCCAGCCGGTGCGCGGCGGCGAGGCCCGCGGGGCCGGCGCCGACCACGGCGATCCGCTTCCCGGTCTCGGGCGCGCGGGCGTAGGGGTGCTCGCCGCGTTCCATCATGGCGTCGGTGGCGTAGCGCTGGAGGCGGCCGATCTCGACCGGCTTGCCTTCCGCGGCCTCGCGCACGCAGGCCTCCTGGCACAGCGTCTCCACGGGGCAGACCCGGCCGCACATGCCGCCGAGGATGTTCTGGTCGAAGATGGTCTTGGCCGCCGCCTCGGGCTGGCCGGTCTGGATCTGGCGGATGAAGAGCGGGATGTCGATCGCCGTGGGGCAGGCGGTGACGCAGGGGGCGTCGAAGCAGAAGTAGCAGCGGTCCGCGGCCACGGCCGCCTCGTGGGGATCGAAGCGGGGATGGAGGTCGTCGAAGTTCCGCGCGAGGTCCTCCTCGCCCAGCCGCCCGGCCCGGATGCCGTCCAGTCGCATCGCCTCGGTCATGTCGCTCTCCCCGCGCTCCCGCTCCGATTGTGCTTGCCACAGTGCCACGATCCGATTTTTTATCAACTGGTAAAATTTCGGAGCGGAGAAGACCCATGCCCAAGGCTTACTGGATCGCCCACGTGACCGTGACGGACCCGGACCCCTACGCGCTCTACGCCAAGGGGGCGACGGCGGCGTTCGAGCGGTTCGGTGCCAGGGTGCTCGCCCGGGGCGGCGAGGTCGTGGGGCTCGAGGGCGAGAGCCGGCCCCGCAACGTGG